>CAYHBG010000245.1:0-1507 GCA_964354815.1 uncultured Thermotogae bacterium | reverse complement strand
GGCGTGCCGACCGCGACCGTGTCGGTCACCGTCAAAGTGGAGAACATCGGGACCAAGGCGGCCGAAGACTTCTACGTGGAGTTGGCGACGCACGGGCAGGCGGCGGAGGTCCAGGTGGCGAAGCTCGACCCGGGAGAGGAACAGACGCTGACGCTCGGCGTCGGCCCGTTCAACTCGCTTCCTTGCCCAGCAAGCGAGGAGCTGACCGTGGAGGTCGACAGCCGGAACGACGTGGACGAGGACAACGAACTGAACAACGTCGACCACGCCACGGCGCCTTGTTCGTAGCGGACCCGCCCGCGAGGCGGGCGCGGCAACTCACGGCTTGACGGACGCCGGCGCGATCAGGGCTGGCTCGTCGCTCCGAGGTCGCTCACGTAGACGTTCATCCGCGCCTCATCGCTCGTCACGGCGTTGCCCCCGCGCAGGAGCTCCTCCATCGAGGGCCGGAGGTAGTTCGCGAACAGGGCCTGCGACGGGTCCTGGGCGTCGGGGTCCATGGTGATCGTCTTCGGGTACCCGATGGCCTTCCCGGTGGGAATCAGGATGTGCCGCGCGGCCCAGGCGTCGAGGGCGACAGGGTCGATGCTCGCGGCGATGACGCTGGTCTGTGTCGCCTCCTGGTAGGACGTGCTCGGCCCGCGCAGGCGGATGGCGTTGACCCAGATCGCGTCGAGGAGGTTCAGCGTGGGGAGCCTCGTCTCGACCATCTCGGTCGCCAGGCCTCCGGTGGCGATGGTGCTGTGGGCACGAGCTCCGGCGACGATCGTCAGCCGGTCCGAGGTCACGCCCATGTAGGCCTTGACCGAGGCGGTGACGCCGTAGAGGCCGTGCGACTTGAGCACGGGCACGTTGATCACCTTGAGGCGGTCCCTCGCGTAGACCCCGGTCTCCGGATCCCAGATTCCGTGCTTGAAGCTGACGTAGGTCCCGAACCGCGTCTGGAACTTGGGATAGGCGACGAAGGCGCCGGTCGTCGGGCTCTTCGTGTCGAAGACGACGTAGCCGTCCGTCATGTCCGCGGCGTCGTACTCACCGACCTTCTTCCCGGTGATCGTGTCCCAGAGGTAGGTCGAGACGCGGCCCACGCTGGAGAAGGAGTCGACCACCTTCTGCACGGACTGGGTGCGGTCCTCGGCGTTGTTCACCAGCCACTCGAAGCTCCCGCCCTCGCCGAACGCCCCGTACTGGTCCTGGCCGTTGTCGGCGACGACGACCTCGCCCTGGAACCCGCCCGGGTGGGCGAGGATCGCCTGAATCAGGGACCGGAGAAGGTCGGTGTTCGTCCCGCCGCGCTCGTTCCACTGGCAGTTGATCTTGATGAGGACGACGTCGTCTCGCGCGATGAGCCCGGCTGGACCCTGCGTCTCGCCTGCCTCTGCGGACTGGTAGAAGGCAAGACCGTTCCGACCCATGAGAACGATCATCTCCTGCATGCTCTTGGCGTCCCCGGTCGCCCCGTTGACGACGAAGAGGTCGGACGCCGGCCCGTCTGTGGCCCTCTGGT
>CAYHBG010000244.1:0-1514 GCA_964354815.1 uncultured Thermotogae bacterium | reverse complement strand
ACGATGATCGGAACCAGGACCGCCTTGCCCGGCGCGACCACGATCCAGAAGTCGTACGTCCCGGCCGCGAGGCCGGCCGTGTTGATCCGGAGCACGTAGCGCTGGTCCACCTGGCGGCCGGCGAAGCTGTATCCGCTCCCTTCGACCGCCCCACCGCCACCTGCCGCCGCCGCGAGATCTGGTCTCACCACATAGATCCACGGCCATCCGCCTTCCTTCCTCTCCTTCTTCGAGAGGTCGAGCGTCACCTCGAGCGACGCCCCGGCGCCAACCTGCGTCGGCTCGATCCCCGCGGAGAGGATGAGTGCATCCAGGTCAGCCGAGTTGCGGACGGCAGCCGTCGCGATGAGCGGCTTCTTCGCGGAGTCGAGGCCATGAGTGATGAGACCCCGGTTGGTGTGCCAGTTCTCGGCGGCATCCGGCCCCAGGAGGTCCGTCCGCTCCATGCTTGCGAACGTGGCTGCGTTCCCGGCCGCCCATCCGTCCTCGCCAGGATGGAACGCGTTCGCCGTATCGACGACCACGCCTTCGGCGTTCACGAGCTGGAGCTCGTCGCCGACATCCGTGAGTTCGAGGCCGAGAGCCAGATTGAGGTCGTAGACCTGGGAGGAGAGGACGTTGCTGATCGTCTCCTCGTGCCGGCGCTCGAGGAGGTAGTACTCCCTTGTCGCGGGAACGACGTCCCCAACGACGAGCCAGGAGGTTTCGTCCCGTCGCGAGATCTCAACCGGGAGGACTCTCTCCTGCTCAGCCTCTTGGCACGCCGAAACCTCTCCCGGAAGGACGACCCCGTACAGCTCGACGACCTTCCACTCGTAGTCCTCGACGGAGACCGGACGCGTCCTCCTCCAGCGGAGGGTCCATCCCGTGAGGTCGACGGACACGGTCCCCAGGTTCCGCAGTTCGATCCACTCATCCCGCGCATCAGCCGCCGTCCCAGGCCAACCGATCTCCGAGATGACGACCTTCCCCTGGCAAGGATCGACGGCTCCGCCTCCTCCCGCCTCGGTTGGCTCCACCGTCACGTCGGCCTCGGCGCGATCGTTCGTGTCGTTGGGGTCCTCGAGGCTGGTCTTCGTGATCTCGACGACGTTCGTGAGGATCTGCCCCGACGTGCCAGCGTCGACCACCGCGGTAAGCTCTATCATCCTGAACGCGAGGAACGGGAGCGTCCCGATCGTCCAGACCCCCGTCGCGCTGTCGAAGGCCGCGCCGGGGTCGGCGGAAACGTAGGTCAGGCCGATGGGCAGGAGATCGGTGAGCTCGACGTCGCTCGCCGTGTCCGGGCCAAGGTTGGTGACGACGAGGGTGAACGTGACCTGCTCGCCCTCGATAGCGGCCGGTCTATCGACTGTCTTCGAAACCGCCAAGTCCGCTGCCGAGACCTTCACCTCGGCCGTGTCGCGGTTGTTGGTGTCGTCCGGATCGGTGACATCCGAGGCGACGATCTCCGCGAGGTTGACGATCGTCGATCCGAGAGTCCCTAGATCGACCGTCGCCGTGATCAGAAGCGT
>CAYHBG010000243.1:0-1515 GCA_964354815.1 uncultured Thermotogae bacterium | reverse complement strand
GCGATGAGCCTCGCCTCGCGCCTCGTCCTTGCCAACATGTCGGTCGAGATGGGGGCAAAGAACGGGTACTGCGCCCCGGACGAGAAGACCTTCGCCTTCCTTGAGGGGCGGGCCGTGGCGCCGTACACCGCGGTCTACCCGGACCCGGACGCCGAATACGAGCGCGTCCTCACCTACGACGCCTCCTCCCTCGTCCCTCAGGTCGCGAAACCCCACACCGTGGACAACGTCGCCCCGGTGAACGAGGTCGCGGGGACGAAGATCCACCAGGCGCTCCTGGGGACGTGCACGAACGGCCGCCTGGAGGACCTGCGCCTCGCGGCACAGATCATGAAGGGGAAGACCCTCGCGAAAGGCGTGCGGATGCTCGTCCTCCCGGCGTCGCAGGAGGTCCTCCTCGCCGCTCTGCGCGAGGGACTGTACGACATCTTCGTCGCGGCAGGCGCGTTGGTCCTGAACCCCGGGTGCGGGCCGTGCCTCGGAGCGCACCAGGGCGTCCTCGCGGCAGGGGAGATCTGCATCTCGACCGCGAACCGGAACTTCAAGGGCCGGATGGGCTCGGCCGAGGCACAGACGTATCTCGCCTCGCCGGCGACGGTCGCGGCGTCCGCGATCGCTGGGGAGATCGTCGATCCAAGGCTCGCGATGAAGGGAGGTCGGCGATGATCGAGGGACGGGTCTGGAAGTACGGAGACGACGTGAACACCGACGTCATCTTCGCCGGGAAGTACACCTACAAGCCGATGACCCCGCAGGAGATGGCCCAGCACGCGCTCGAAGACCTCGACCCGAACTTCGCTAAGGAGGTCAAGCCAGGGGACATCATCGTGGCCGGGGCGAACTTCGGCTGCGGCTCGTCGCGCGAGCAGGCCGCGACGTGCGTCAAGGCTTCCGGTGTGGCCGCGGTGGTCGCCGTCACCTTCTCCCGCCTCTTCTTCCGGAACGCCATCAACGAGGGGCTCCCGGTCGTGGAGCTCGCGGGCGGGACGGAGATGATCCAGAAGGGCGACACCGTCCAGATCGACTTCGAGAAGGGCCTCCTCCACCACAAGGGGAAGAGCTATCCCTTCCCCGCCCTCCCCAAGGAGGTCCTCGCCATCTTGAACGACGGCGGGTTGATCCCGCACGTGAAGAAGCAGCTCGGGAAGGGTTAAGAGGTGTCCCTCCTCAAGGGGTCCGGCGAGGAATGAGAGTCGAACACGGCGCCAGTCCCGGGGCGATCCGCCACACTTGACGTGACCCGCGCATTACGCATAATGCGTTACGCACGGTGCGTAAGATGAAGAACCCCTTTCAGTACGGCGGTGTGGTGGGCGAGGACGCATTCTGCGACCGCGAGACCGAGCTCGCCGATCTCCTCCGCGCGATGCAGAACGGCGAGAGGCTCTTCCTCTTCTCCGAGCGGCGAATGGGGAAGACCTCGCTCGTGCGCCTGGCCCTCGCCCGGTTGCCCAGAGACGAGCACCTCGCCGCGTACGTCGACCTCTGGCCGACCGACAGTGAGAAGTCGTTCGT
>CAYHBG010000242.1:0-1531 GCA_964354815.1 uncultured Thermotogae bacterium | reverse complement strand
TCGGTGTACCCCCCCTTCGCGTAGGTCCTCGCCCAGAGCACCTCGCCAGCCGCGTCGGTCCGGAGGAGGTAGATGTCCCCACGCATCTGTGGCTCGAATTGGAGGTTCGTCGTCCCCACGATGTAGTAGCCGCCATCCTCGACGAGGAGGATTCCCCACGCCACGTCGTCGCGGATGCCCCCGTAGGTTCGAAACCAGGTCGTCAGGGGAGCGGGCGCAGCCGCAACGCTCGGCGCGACAGCCCACAACTCTATCCCGCCTCCCCAGACGGAGATCGCCATCAGCGTGCCATCGGGGGAGAAGCCCACCGCCCCGGCCTCGCGACCGGTTCGGATCGTCCGCACGCAGGCGCCGGTCTTCAGATCCCACAGCCGCAGCGTGCAGTCGTCGCTCGCGGACGCCAAGAGCGAACCGTCCCGCGAAAAGGCCAACTGATAGGGCCCGCGAGTGTGCTCGGAGAACTCCCTGACGACCTCTTTCGTCTCGAGATCCAGGAACCGAATCTCGACGCTCTCGCTGGTGGCGATCACGAGCGTCTTCCCGTCCGGCGAGAAGACGAGGTCGTGGTAGTCGAACCGTTCCGCGGAGTGGGTGAACGTGGCCGTTTCCTTCCAGGTGGCCGTGTCCCAGGTCTTGATCACGTTCCCCGGCCGCTCGTAGCACACCGCGAGCGCCCTGCTGTCGGGGTAGAAGACAAGATTCGACACGTACTCGTGGTCGCATCCGAGGTCCGCCAATGGCTTGCGGCTGGCAAGATCGAAGACCAGCACGCTTGCCTTCTGGCCGCCGACGGCGAGGAACCTCCCGTCCGGCGAGATGGCCATGCCGTACACCGGCCCGCCGTACGAGAAGACAAAGAGCTCCTTGCCCTCGCGATCTCGCCCCGTGACGACGCCGTCGTTCTCGGTGGCCGTCACCATCACGCTCGCGTCCGGCGAGACGGCCAGCGTGCTGTTGAACGGGACCCCGGCCGCAGAGTCGACGGCGCTCGAGATCCGGGCCGGAAGATAGGTGGTCCGCTCCCACGTCTCCCGGTCCCACAACAGCACCTCTCCGCTGCGGTCCCCTGTGATCAGGGTGCGGCCGTCTGGCGTGAAGACGACGGTTGTGATGAACGAACCGGCGAGGTCGAAAGCGGCCACCTTCTCCAGTCGGGACGCCGTCCCGGCCGTGATGACTTCCCAATCCGTGGCCGCGCCGACCGATCCGCCACCCCCGACGAGGGCGATCAGAGCGACGAGCGCGATCCCCTTCCAAGTGCGCCTAAACATGGTTCCCTCCTACAGACACAGAATGGCCGGCACGGCGGCCGCGACCGAGGACCTATGGAGTGCCTCCAACGAGCGCGGCACGTCCCCACGTCGCGGGGGAGGCGAACGACGCGGCGAACGGCCAGGTGCTTCGATGCTCTGTCGGATCCAGGACGCAGAAGGCGATCCCGATTGAGTTCCCCACCGAGAGCCCGAGCTTCGAAAGCGGGATCCGGATCTCGAACTGGTTGATGGCCGACGGGTTCTTCGAGCGCGAGAAG
>CAYHBG010000241.1:0-1542 GCA_964354815.1 uncultured Thermotogae bacterium | reverse complement strand
GAGGAAGGAGCGCCGCGCCTCCCGCGCTGCCGACTCGAGGTTCTGTCTCGAGGAGCGCGCGATATCGCCCACGTCCACCCGTTCATTCCGGACCGGGATCCCTCTTGCCTCTCCGAGAGAGGCGACGAAGCGGGCGTCCTCTCGTGCGGTCTCCCCGCGCAGACCGTGGTCGAGGTGCGCGACCACGAGCCCGATGCCGAGTTCCGGAGCCAGTTCGCGCAGGATCTCGAACAGGACAACCGAGTCGACGCCGCCGGAGACGGCGAGGAGAACCTTCTCCCCGGTGCGGGTCATCCCGTGACGCGCGATCGTCTGCCGGATCCGTTCCTCGAACACGAAGCGATTGTGGGCGGAGGAGTCCTCTCGCGCAACGCTTGTCGGGGGGAGGGAGCATGGCTATGCTGCGACATGCGCCTCGCGCCGTTCCCTCTCGTCCTCAGTCTCTTGGCGGGATTCTCCGTCGGCGCTTGTGCGGACTATCCCAGGCACGAGTTCCTGGACCTTCCGGTGGGGAGCACCCTGGGGGAGGTCGGCCGGTCCTCTCTCCAGCTCGTCTGGAACGGACAGGAGGCCTTGTTTCGAGTCTCCCGTTCCGTCGCTGCACGCCTCGATGTCACGGCGCGCGTGAGCGGAGAGAACCTCTTCTCTCTCGGTGCGCGGATCCTCGTCCTAGAAGAGCCGGGCCTCCTCTCCCTGACCTGCGAGGTGGAGGGCGAGACCCTACGCCTGATCGCGGGCCTTCCCATCGGCCCGTTCCGCCTCGACTGGGGGCGCGCGTTCACCGGGGAGGAGCGACGTTGGGTCGTGGGAACGGCCACCCTCACTCCCTATTGGGCAGCCATACTGGGCGTCGAGTACAGCGGTGAGGCGGGGGGCCGCCCTCTCGTCGGCGTGCGCCTCTTCCCCGGGTTCGGGCTCTCCGCCCTTCTCTGCTGGTGCGGAGGCGACCTCGTCCTGTCCTTGGGGAGTGAGCGATGAGGCGTCTCTGCGCAGGACTCCTTCTCGTCCTGTTCGCAGCGCTGCTCGGCCGCGCGGAGACCACCCCCCTCTCTCTTCTCTACACGAACGATGTCCACGTTCACCTCGAGCGGCTAGAGAGCCTTGGAAAGCTCATCGCCGGGGAGAGGGCGAAGGGGCTGCCGGTCCTACTCCTTGACGCCGGGGACACCTGGCAAGACTTTCGCCGCCCCCTTCCGATCGTCTGGGGAGCCGAGGAGATGCTCGCGTGGATGAACGAGGCGGGCTACGACGCGATGACCATTGGCAACCACGAGCTCTACCTTGGGGCAGACCGCTTGGCTGCACTGGCTGGCAGGGCAGACTTCCCGCTTCTCGCTGCGAACCTCCGACCGGTGGAGGGTCACGCGCCGTTCCGCCCCGCCATGCATGTGTCTGCCGGCGGCGTGGACGTTCTCGTCATCGGACTCCTGACCAGGGACAACTTCCCGGCTCTGGAGTACCCTTGGCTTGCCCTCGATGAGCCCGAGGTGGCCCTGGAAAGGGTTCTCGCCGAGGACGGAGGCATGGCGGACCTCGTCGTCG
>CAYHBG010000240.1:0-1543 GCA_964354815.1 uncultured Thermotogae bacterium | reverse complement strand
GATCGCGAACTTCAAGGTCCCGCGCTACGTCGAGGTCGTCTCGGAGTTCCCGATGACCCAGTCCGGGAAGATCCAGAAGTTCCGGCTACGCGACAAGGCCGCGGCCGACGTCAAGGCCGGCAAGGTCGCGAAGCTCTCCCCGAGCAAGAAGTGACGCGCGACGCGAGGGACACCGCGGACGTCGTCTCACTCACCGAGGACCTCATCCGGATCGAGAGCCACGCGGAGGCCCCAGGCCGCGAGGCCAAGGTCGCGCGGTTCCTCGCCGGTTGGTTCCGCGAGCGCGGGATCGAACCCGAGTTCGAGCCCGTGGAAGGGAACCGCGCGAACCTCCTCGCCCGCGTCGGGCGAAAGGGAGGGAAGCGCCTCCTCCTCTGCGGACACCTTGATACGGTCCCTGCCGGGAGCATGAAGGACGCCTTCTCCCCGCGCGTCGAGAACGGGACCCTCCGCGGCCGCGGGGCGTGCGACATGAAGGGAGCCGTCGCCGCCATGGCCTGCGCCCTCATGGCCCTGCGCGACGAGCCGCTTCGCGGCGAGGTCGTCTTCGGAGGGACGGTTGGAGAGGAGACAGGCTCGATCGGCGTGCGCGAGCTCGTTGCCCGCGGACCGCACGCCGACTTCGCCGTCGTGGGAGAGCCGACGGCGCTCCGCCTCGGCCTCGCCCACAAGGGCCTCGCCTTCATCCGGATCACCCTCACCGGCCGAGCGGCCCACGGGAGCGTCCCCCATCAAGGGGCCAACGCCGCCCTCGCCGCGGCGCGCCTCGCGCTCGCGATCGAGCGTGACCTCGGTGCGCGGTTGGCCTCCTGTTCACACCCGCTCCTCGGAAAGGGGACCGTCTGCGTCGGGAGGATCTTCGGAGGGACGCGGCCAAACATCGTCCCTGACCACTGCGAGGTGGAGATCGACTGCCGGACCCTGCCCGAAGAGGGCGACGTCCTCTCCGAGGTCGAGAGGATCGCCGAGCACGTCTGCGCGGAGGTGCGCGGCGTCTCAGCGCAGGTCGCCCTGATGGAGGAGTGCTCGATCGTCCCGCACGTCCCGCTCGAGACGCCGCTCTCGTCGCCCCTCGCCCGTGCCGCTGCCGAGGCGCTCGCGGCCCTCGGCCTCGACCCGACACCGGTCGGCCTCACCTACTGGACCGACGGAGCCCATCTCGCCGCAACCGGCATCGAGACGATCATCCTCGGCCCAGGCGACATCGCCCTCGCCCACGGCCCGGACGACGCCGTGCCCGTCACCGAACTCACTCACACCGCCCAGCTCTACGCCGACCTTGCCCACCGGCTGCTGACGTAGAGAGACGGAAGCGTGCCCGGAAGACAGCCCGCCTGGCGGTCATCGCCCCGTCGTTCCGGCCTCAGGTCCCCTCTCGGTCGAGACGCTTCGCGACCATGTGGTAGACGGCACCGCGTTCGCGCCGCGCGATTCCCCAGACTTCGACCTCTCTCTCGCGCTCGAGGACGCGGTAGACGATCCGGTACTGGTTCCTCCCGAAGTGGAGCGCTCGATACCCGGTGAGATCCACCCCCATCCTGTT
>CAYHBG010000239.1:0-1547 GCA_964354815.1 uncultured Thermotogae bacterium | reverse complement strand
GGGCGACACGCGCCAGCGTTTCGAGGCGAAGGTCACCGGCCAGGTTGCCGTGGATGTGGTCCATGACGCGGTTGATCCGCCCCACGTACTCCTGCCGGCGCAACTCCCCTGGGTCGATCATTGGGCTCCGTGGTTTCGAGCTACAGCCCGCGCGCGAAGGCGGCATCTGCCCTTGCCGCAGAACATGACCGGCAGCGCTTCCTCAGCGCCCCCGCCTTGGCTCCCCTCTTGCTGGGTCCATCTTCCTCACGCGCTGCGGTGAAGACAAGGGACGTGTCCGAGGGGAGACGGAGGTGCGGCTATGTCCGGGGGCGAGTTGTGCACCGTCGGCCGAGATCGACCTGGCTGGTCAACGCGCCCCGGCGGCGCCAGAAGGCCTGGGCGAAACCCGTCCGATCCCGTCGCTCCGCAGTGGGACTTGTCTTCGCTGCCTGACCCCCGCTTCTACGAAGGCGATGGCCGGCGCGTGAAGACAGAGCGCGCCTGGTAGTAGTAGACGCCAGCAGAGAGAAGGGAGATGGCGACGGCAACGTAGAGCAGGACGTCCGTCGCCAGGTGTCCCGGCCTCCCGAAGGCGAAGTAGCGGCCGGCGAGGATGGAGAAGACAAGCGCGATCTGGGAGATCGTCTTCAGCTTCCCGAGGAGGCTCGCTCCGATCACCATCCCCTCCGCCATGGCGAGGATGCGCAGCCCGGTCACGAGGAACTCGCGGGCGATGATGGCCATCACCGGCGCGGCAGCGACCTCGCCGAGCTGGATGAACGAGACGAGGGCGCCGACGACGAGGAGCTTGTCTGCAATCGGATCGGCAAACTTCCCGAACAAGGTGGTCTGCTTGAAGCTTCGCGCGAGGTAGCCGTCGACCGCGTCCGACGCCGCGGCGAGACAAAAGAGGACGATCGCCGCGATTTGCCCCATCCGCGTGTCCCAGAGGATGAAGAACATGAGGAGAGGCACGCTCGCGATGCGGGCCACGGTGATCTGGTTTGGGATCGTGCGGAGCATGTCGGCCTGGACGCTACCCTCTCCGCGCCGTGCTGTCAAGCAACCTCTGGGCAGGTCGCGACGATCCTGGCGAAGGACTCAGGGACGAGGGAGGCACCTCCGACGAGGGCTCCGTCCACGTCCTGCTCGCGCAGGACGGAGGCCGCGTTCGCCGGGGTGACGCTCCCTCCATACAGGAGACGCACGCGATTCGCAACCGTTCGGCCGTGCAGGGCGTCGAACCAGTCGCGGATCCGGTGCACGACCGCCTGCGCCTCCTCAGGGGAGGACGCCTCCCCGGTCCCGATGGCCCAGATTGGCTCGTAGGCGACGACGAGGGAAGAGAGCGCCTCCGCGTGTACGCCGGCCAGCGCTCCGGCGAGCTGGGTGAGCACCCGCTCCTCGGTCCTCTTCTCCCGGCGCTCGGTCAAGGTCTCGCCAACGCAGAGGATCGGGATGAGCCCTCCGGCGAGGGCGGCTTTGAGCTTCCGGTTGACGAGGGGGTCGTCCTCGCGGAAGAGGGCCCGGCGCTCGGAGTGGCCGACGAGGACGTACCGGCAGCC
>CAYHBG010000238.1:0-1573 GCA_964354815.1 uncultured Thermotogae bacterium | reverse complement strand
GCCGCCACGGTCTTCCTCTTCCCGAGTGTTCACCGGCGGACGTTGGACGCCATGCTCGGCTTCGCCGCCGGGGTCATGGTCGCCGCCTCGTACTGGTCCCTCCTCTCCCCTGCGATCGCGCTCGCCCGAGGCGGACCCCTCCCGGCCTGGGTTCCAGCCGCTTCAGGCTTCCTCCTCGGCGGGGCCTTCTTGTGGGGCGTGGACAAGCTTCTCCCTCACCTTCACCCCGGGCTCCCCATGGAGGAGGCCGAGGGGGTGAGGACCGGCTGGCAGCGGAGTGCCCTTCTCGTCCTCGCGATCACGCTGCACAACATCCCCGAGGGCCTCGCCGTCGGCATCGCTTTCGGCGCCCTGGCCGCGAACCTTCCCGCGGCGTCCCTCTCCGGGGCAGTCGTCCTCGCCCTGGGGATCGGGCTTCAGAACCTCCCCGAAGGGATGGCCGTCTCCGTCCCCCTCCGGCGCGAGGGGCAGAGCGCCGCGAGGAGCTTCTGGTACGGGCAGCTCTCCGGGTTCTTCGAACCCCTGGCCGGGGTCGTGGGAGCCGCCGCCGTGCTCGCCGTCCGCCCCCTCCTCCCCTACGCCCTCGCCTTCGCGGCCGGGGCGATGCTCTACGTCGTCGTCGAGGAGCTCATCCCCGAGGCGCAGCGCGACTGCAGCTCCCATCGCTCCACGTTCGGGGCGATGCTCGGCTTCGTCGTGATGATGGTCCTCGAGGTTGCGCTCACCTAGCGCGGTACCCCTCGTTCTCTTCGCACGGGGGGAAAGCAGAGGTACCATCGGCCTGTGAGGATCCGTGAGATCGAGTCGAAGACCCTACTTGTGCGTGTCCGAGAGCCAGACACCTGGTTTGGCCTCACCTACAGCATGAACCTCTACCGCGGCTGCGCGCACCAGTGCTTCTACTGCGATACGCGGAGCGCCTGCTACGAGATCGAGGACTTCGACCACGAGGTCCTCGTGAAGCACAACGCCCTCGACCTCCTGGAGAAGGAGCTCGCCGGCAAGCGCGCGAAGGGGACGATCGGCCTGGGCTCGATGAACGACCCCTATCAGCCCGTCGAGGCCGAGCGCCGCCTGACCCACGGCGCCCTGGAGCGGATCGCCCGGTACGGGTTCCCGGTCCACGTCCTCACGAAGAGCGACCTCGTCCTGCGCGACCTCGACGTCCTGAGAGAGATCCCGCACGCTGTCGTCTCCCTGACGGTCACGACGATGGACGACGCCCTCGCCGCGCTGGTTGAACCGTTCGCTCCTCCCCCCTCGGCCCGCCTACGCGCCCTGCGCCTGCTCGCCGAGGCCGGGATCCAGACGCGGATCGCGCTCATGCCCGTCCTCCCGTTCATCGAGGACAGCGAGGAGAACGTGCGCGCGATCGTCGAGGCGGCGCACGCCTGCGGCGTGACGGCGATCGTCGCCTCCTTCGGGATGACCCTGCGCGACCGCGGGAGGGACTACTACTACCGCAAGCTCGACCTTCACTTCCCCGGCCTGCGAGAGCGCTACGAGGCGACGTTCGGCGTGCGCTACGTCTGCCCCTCCCCGAACGCCGCGCGCCTCGACCGGCTCTTCCGCG
>CAYHBG010000237.1:0-1579 GCA_964354815.1 uncultured Thermotogae bacterium | reverse complement strand
AATCAGTTCGCAGCCCATAAGGCTGCGTGCCTTGCCGGTGAAAGTCCGGCCGCGGGAATTGACTGTATGCCCGCGTAGTCATACTCGACGTCTTATGGGGGTGACCCTGGAGGCGAAAGCTCGAGCGTAAATGTCCTTGGCGGTGAAGGGCTAGCAAGCTCTTCGGGCCGTAGCATAAAGCGAACTCTGCAGCCTCGTTACATAACCATGCGAGAACCGTCGGGCATGGGCATGTGGATACCGAGCCACTACTGATATGGCGAAGGTCAGAGCGAGTGGTGAAGGAACAGTCGAGAGCAGCCACTCGGTCCACCGGGGTACGGGAGACGGCACGGGGGTAAAGACGCGCGGAGTAAA
The DNA here is from genome assembly GCA_964354815.1 of uncultured Thermotogae bacterium. Lineage (GTDB taxonomy): Bacteria > Bipolaricaulota > Bipolaricaulia > UBA7950 > UBA9294 > CAYHBG01. Next base: position 1,222 of record CAYHBG010000237.1, on the reverse strand, counting down.
GTGGGGAATCTCTCGGTCCTGGCCGTGTCTGAGAGGACCCGGCAAAGACCTGCCGAATAAGACATAAATCGGCAGGAGGGGTAACGAGAGCCTCGGATGAGGCAATAGTAAGCGATGACCCGATGGGACAGCATAACCCATTGGCGAGCCAAGGGCCTCTGGACGGAAGTGATCCGGCGACGGTCCCCGCTATCATGCCCTATTGGGCCATAGGGGATCGAGACCGGGTCTTTAACCGCGTATAAGCGGCGAGGAAGTGAGCGGCGGCGTGCTGTGGGCGGCGGCTCTCCCTGGCCGACGAAGGTCGCGATTGAATTTCCGTTTGAAGCCGTACTGGGGAAAACCCACCGTACGGAATTTTAGAGGGGGAGGGAGAAACATAGGGGATGTTAGCGCGCCCACCCAGGCGCTTAATGGACAATGGGTATCCGGCTAGCCTCCCGCTGTGCGCTCCCTCCCTACTCGACGGCTGCTTTTAAAGAGGCTAAACGGTTACGACAATTCGTAATTCAGTGGCCCTTTTGGGGCCCCGTCCTGCTCCAGCGCGCGAGCTTGAACAGCTCGAACCAGAGGATGCTCACGCCGGCGCTTGCGCCGCAGACGAGCAGGTCCGGCACGTGCAGCCTGGCGAAATGAAACAGGTTCGAGAGGCCGGGCGTGTAGAGCACCAGCCCGAGGAACGCCAGCGCGCCCGCTGTGACCCACCACAGGGCCCGGTTGGGGGTGCGCAGGCTTTCCACCACCATCCTGGACCAGGAACGGTTTGTGAAAATCAGCCCCAGGTTCGCCAGGACCAGGGTGGTGAAGGTCAGAGCGCGGGCTTCCGCCTCGGGTTTCCCCGCCCACAGCGCGAAGCCGAAGACGGCCGCGACGATGAGGAGGACGAAGAAGCCCTGCAGCAGGCTGATTGCGAGCACGCGCGGCTGAATCATGCGCTCGCGGACGTCGCGCGGGCGGCGGCGCATCAGGTCGGCCTCTCCCGGCTCGGCCTCGAAAACGACCGAGCAGGCGGGATCGATGATGAGTTCCAGCAGGACGATGTGCACGGGGAAGAGGACGAAGGGGAGGCCGAGGAGAACGGGGAGGAGGGACATGCCGGCAATCGGGACGTGGATGGCGAAGATGTAGGCCATGGCCTTGCGGAGGTTGTCGAAGATGCGGCGCCCCATCCGGACCGCGTCCACGAGCGTGGAGAAATCGTCTTCGAGGAGGACCAGGCCGG
>CAYHBG010000236.1:0-1583 GCA_964354815.1 uncultured Thermotogae bacterium | reverse complement strand
AGCGCAAAGCGGCGCGAGTATAGCCCTCCCCTCGCGAAGTGTCAAAGGGATGCCTCTCGCAGGCGACTTCGGCCGCGTCGCCCGACTCGCGGCGGCAGGGCGAACAAGCCAAGCCGCGAGCTTGGACGGACACCAGGCCACCCAATTGGTGGCTGGCACGGCAGTCCAAGTTCGCCTATACTGGATACTGCCTTTCCACTGGTTTCAGGAGGGCGCCGACCGCGAGGCGTGGCAACCACGGTGCGTGGCTGGTGCCCGTGGCGACGCGGAAAGAGGAGGGCCGAACGCAATGAGGAAACTTGGTTTACTGATGCTTCTCGTAGGATTGGGGGTGCTCGCAGCTTTCGTCACGGCGAGCGCGATGCCGTTCAAGGACGACCCGGCCGGACAGGTGTTCTACCTGGAGGACGGAACGGGTGTGCTCCTCTATCAGAACACGAAGGGGATCAACCAGAACGTGCTCGTGATCGTCTTCGAGAGCTCGGTCGCGATCGAGGCGGGGACGACGGGCATCGTCGGAGGGGCGGCTACGGCCGAGGTGAAGAACGTTCTGGGCAACGGAACGATGTGGCGGATCGTCTTTGCGGGACCGGCCACGCCTGGAGCGTACTTCCTAGTCCACTTCAACCCTGTGGCGGCCATCAAGATGGTCATCATCGGGTCGAGGTAGGGGAAGAGGGAGGGAGACCGAATGCGTACACTGAAGTTCTTGCTGCTAGCCGTTCTCTGCGGGAGTCTCCTGGCGACGGTCGCCGTCGCTGAGGAGAAGGGCCCGATCGTCGACAAGGTGTACATGGACGTCCGGATGGACGAGTCGATCGGCATCGCCGACACGGCGGCCGGGACGACCGACCTCTTCTTCTGGGGTCTCCAGGGCACGTACATCGACGGCCTCGATCAGGCGACCCTGGACAAGCTCGACATCTACGCGATCCCGTCCGGATCGTGGAGCATGATGCTGAACCCGATCCCGAACGCCGCTCCGTATCAGGTAACGGTGGGCGAGGTCACGTACTTCAACCCGTTCGCGATCAAGGAGGTCCGCTTCGCCTTGAACTGGTTGATCAATCGCCAGTACGTCGTGGACGAGATTACGGGCGGGCACGGCGGCCCGATGTACACCATGGCTACGCCGGGCCAGCCGGGGACGTACAAGTACAACCTGATCGCGACGAAGCTCGGCTTCACCGCGGAGGGTGACGAGGCGAAGGCCATTGCCGATATCGAGGCCGCCATGGAGGCCGCGGCGGCCCTGCCGGAGAACGTGGGCCGGCTGGCCAAGGTCGGCGGGAAGTGGCAGTTCGACGGGAAGGACATCGTCCTCAAGTTCCTGATCCGCGTCGACGATCCGCGCGGTCGTCTCGTGTGCGGGAACTACTGGGCGGACCAAGTGGAGAAGGCGGGCTTCGTCGTCGACCGGCTCCTCTACGACCGGAGCAAAGCCGTGAACATCGCCTACTACGGCGACCCGGCGAACTACGAGTGGAACCTGTACACCGAAGGTTGGGGCGCCGGCGCGACCCGCGCGTTCTGGGAGCACATCGTCTGCCAGATGTACGCCCCGTGGTACGGGTACATGGCCG
>CAYHBG010000235.1:0-1592 GCA_964354815.1 uncultured Thermotogae bacterium | reverse complement strand
GCGTCGCCCGACTGGCCGAAGGTGTCCTTGACCCCGAGGCGGACGACGCGTGTGGGGAGTTCCTCGGAGAGGAGCTCGCACACAGCGCTCCCCAGGCCGTTCGCCACCTGATGTTCCTCGGCCGTGACGACGGCCCCGGTCTTCTTGGCGGAGGCGAGGATCGTCTGCCGATCGAGCGGCTTGATGGTGGAGACGTTCACGACCTCAACGGAGATCCTCCTCTTCGCGAGCTCTTCGGCGGCGTCGAGGGCGGCCGCGACCATCACCCCGCAGGCGAAGATCGAGACGTCAGTCCCTCCTCTGAGGACCGGCGCCTTCCCCAGCCGGAAGGCGTAGGCCTCAGGCAGGACGACCGGGAACTTGGTTCGGGCGAGGCGGACGTAGACGGGTCCTTCGTCGAACGAAGCGGCAAAGCGGGTCACCGCGGCGGCCTCCACCGCGTCCGCCGGGACGATCACCGTCATGTGGGGGAGGACCCGCATGTTCCCGATGTCCTCGAGCATCTGGTGGCTCGCCCCGTCCTCGCCGACGGTCAGCCCGGCATGCGTGGCAACGATCCGCACCGGGACCTTGGGGTAGGCGATGACTTGCCGGATCTGCTCCCACGCCTTCCCCGTGGCGAAGACGGCGAAGGTGGAGACGAAGGGTCGCAGTCCGCTCATGGCGAAGCCCGCCGCGACGCCCATCATGTTCGCCTCGGCGACCCCCATGTTGAAGAACCGCTCCGGGAAGGCCTTCCCGAAGAGGGCGGTCTTGGTCGAGCCGGCGAGGTCGGCGGTGAAGACGACGATCCGCGGATCGTCTCGCCCGACCGCGACGAGGGTCTCCCCGTAGGCGTCGCGTGTCGCGGCGGTTCGGGCGAAGGTCACTTCGGCGTCCTCCCCGCGTCCTTGAGGAAGCGCTCGATCCCCTGGTCGGTGAACGGGTGGCGGAAGAGGCGCTTGAGGACGTCGTGGGGGACGGTGGCGATGTCTGCACCGAGGAGCGCGGCGTCGAGGACGTGCCCCGGGTGGCGCACACTGGCCACGATGACCTGGGTCGGGAACTCGTAGGCGTCGTAGACGTCGAGGATCTCCTCCACAAGGCCCATCCCGTCACCGCCAGCGTCGTCGATGCGTCCGACGAACGGGGAGACGAAGGTCGCTCCGCACTTGGCGGCGAGGAGGGCCTGGTTTGCCGAGAAGACGAGGGTCACGTTGGTCGGGATCCCTTCGCTCGACAGGACCTGCGTCGCCTTCATCCCCTCCTCGGTCATCGGGACCTTGACCACGATATTGCGGTGGATGCGGGCGAGACGGTGTGCCTCCTCGACGAGGCCGTCCGCGTCCTGGGCCGTCCCCTCCGCGCTGATCGGGCCGTCGACGAGGGCCACGATGTCGGCGATCACCTCGGCGAGGGGGCGCCCCTCCTTGGCGACGAGCGTCGGGTTCGTCGTCACCCCGTCGATGAGCCAGGCCAGCTCACGAATCTCCGCGATGCTCGCCGTGTCGATGAACAGCCGCATCTTCCCTCCTTCGCTACCCCTCGCGGCACCAAGACCGCACGAGGTCCAAGTTTACCCGGTCGGCATCGGGACGCCCATCGAGGTCCTT
>CAYHBG010000234.1:0-1602 GCA_964354815.1 uncultured Thermotogae bacterium | reverse complement strand
TCGCGCACCCCGATCGAGCCCGTCTCCTCGCCGACTGTCCCGCCGAAGACGACTTCACCTTGAAGCGGCTCGTCGCGTAGGGCGGCAAGAGCGCAGGCCATCGCGGCAATAGCTCCCTTCATGTCGCACGCCCCGCGGCCCCTGAGGATGCCGCCTTCGACGCGCGGGGAGAAGGCGTCCTTCATGCTCCCGGCAGGGACGGTGTCGAGATGCCCGCACAGGAGGAGTCGCTTCCCTCCCTTTCGCCCGACGCGGGCGACGAGGTTAGCCCGTTCCCCTTCCACTGACTGGAGCTCGGCCTCGATCCCTCGCTCGCGGAGCCAATCGGCGAGGAATCGTGCGACCTCGGCCTCGCGGCCGGGGGCCTCAGCGTGGCTCTCGATCCGGATGAGATCCTCAGTGAGGGAGACGACGTTCGCGGCGTCCCTCGCGTCGCGCGTCACTTCTTGCTCGGGGAGAGCTTGGCGACCTTTCCGGCCTTGACGTCGGCCGCCGCCTTGTCTCGAAGCCGGAACTTCTGGATCTTCCCGGATTGGGTCATCGGGAACTCCGAAACCACCTCGACGTAGCGAGGGACCTTGAAGTTCGCGATCCCCTTCGCGCAGAAGTCGACGACCTCCTGCGGGTCGATCCGCTTCCCCTCGCGCGGGATGAGGTAGGCGATCCCGACCTCGCCCATGACGTCGTCCGGCACCCCGACGACAGAGACGTTCTGTACCGCGGGATGGGTGAACAGATACTCCTCGATCTCGGCTGGGTAGACGTTGAACCCACCGGTGATGAGCATGTCCTTCTTCCGCCCCACGATCCTGACGTAGCCCGCGTCGTCCATCGTGGCGAGGTCGCCGGAGTAGAGCCAGCCGTCGCGGTCGATCACCTCGGCCGTCTTGTCCGGCATCTTGTAGTAGCCGAGCATGACGTTGTACCCGCGGCAGGCGAGATCGCCCATCTCGCCGGTCGGGAGGGCGCGGTGCTCGTCGTCGGCGATCTTGACCTCGATCCCCGGCAGGGCGCGGCCGACCGTCTCCACGCGTCGCTCGATCGGGTCGTCGAACTGGGTCATGGTGATGACGGGCGAGGCCTCGGTGAGGCCGTAGGCGATCGCGACGTTGCAGCGAAGCTCCTCCATCGTCCCGCGCATGATCTCGACCGGGCAGGGAGCGCCGGCCATGATCCCGGTCCGGAGGCTCGCGAGGTCGTAGCGCGACCCGTCCTCCTTCCCCTTCCGCGCCTCCTCGAGCTCGAGGACGAACATCGTCGGGACGCCGTACAGGATGGAGACTCGCTCCTTCTCCACGAGCTCGAGGGCCTCCTTGGGCTTGAAAACCGGCATCGGGACCATCGCCGCCCCCCAGGTGATTGCGCCGAGGATCCCCATCACGCAGCCGAAGCAGTGGAAGAAGGGGACGGCGAGGAGGAAGACGTCCTTCTCGCTCGTCCTGAGGACCTCGGTGACCTGTCTTGCGTTCTCCCCCATGTTGTGGTGGGAGAGCATCGCGCCCTTGGGGTTTCCCGTCGTCCCGGAGGTGTAGAGGATGAACACGTTCTCCTCAGGCCGGAGCGTCGCCTCGCGCTCCGCAAGCTTCCGGTCTTTCAGGTGCC
>CAYHBG010000233.1:0-1617 GCA_964354815.1 uncultured Thermotogae bacterium | reverse complement strand
CTCTCCCGCCAGCGGGGCCACTCTTGGTTCCGATCGGCATGCTGTTTGAGGGTCTGGTACGTGCCGAGGTGGGGATGGTCGAGGAAGCTCTGCCAGATGAGCGCGAGAGCATCCCCATGGCGGTCTAGCCGGTGGTATTCCCCGGCCAAGAACTCGCGCAGTCGCGCGTCGGTCTGGCGTGGGAATGCCTTGGCGCCCTCCTCTGCCCACGTGATGGCCTGGTCCTCCCGGCCGGCTTCCTTGTAGAGCTGGGCGATCTCGAGGTAGCGGAGCGAGTCCGACAGATCGCGGCTCTTGACAGCGACCAGGGTCTCCACGTCGCCGCTTGCGGTCGCCAGGTCTTCCATGATCGTGGTCAGGCGGAATCGCGAGTCGTCGTAAACCTCGCTTTCCTGACCGGGACCGAGTCGGGGAACCTTCTGCCACCGCGTTTCCGCGAGTCTGCGATACTCGGCGAGACCCTTCTCTCCGAACACGTCGGCGTAGGTCTTCGCGGCGCCGAAGAACGTGTCCCAGTCTCCGGTCACCTCCCACTCGAAGAGGTGGCGCGCAAGTTTGATTGGGTCTGGGCTTGCTTTCACACAGGCGGCGTGATGGAGCGTCTGGAGGTCATCGAGGATGGGGCGCATGTGGCCGTCAGAATCGTCCATGTTCCCAAGGGCCTGTTCCACCCTGCGAAGGGCGTACTCGCTCAGGGTGATGACCTCGTTCGCGGAGCCTTCTTGCAGAAGCGTGGCCAGGGCGCCGACGACGTCCTCGATGCCACGGGCGAAGCTGTGAGCGAAGTGGTAGTCGACGAACCCTCCGGTCCGAGTGGCCTCGGTGACGGCGCGTTTCATCGCCTTCAGGTCGACCGCGTTGCCGCCGCGCGCTGCCGCCATCGTCAGGCGCCGCAGCAGGTTCTCGTCCGACAGGGCTTGCTCAACGAGGGTCTCTACCAGCGTCGACAGATCCTGCTTGGCCAGATAGCCTCGGATGCGATCGAGGTCCGTGAAGGTGCTGTCCTCTCCAAGGCCGTCCACCGGACTTCCCTCTGCGTCGGCGATCCGGTCGGGGCTCGGCGCTGCGGCCGGCTCGTCTGCGCACGCCAGCCCCACCGCGACGCAGTGTTTGCAGAACGCGCCTGTCCGCCCCACGGGGCAGGAGCACTCCGCGAGGAGGTGGTTCCCGTGCCGCGACAGCCGGACACGATAGATCTCTTGACCTTGCACGCTGGCCACCACGGTCGCCCCATCTTGGACGACGGCATGGACGCGGCCGTCCTCGAAGTACTCCACGCCTCGTTCCCACGAGCGGGAGTCGGCTAGCTCGCGAAGCTCTGTCCGTGTCAGTTGCACTGCTCTTCCCGGCCTCTCCCATGGTGCACCCGCCGATCGACGGCGTGCCGATGCGCCGCTCCGCGTCCATCCGTCAGCACGGGTCTTCTCCCGCCCCACCTTCCACGGGTCGGTCTTGCTTCTCCTGGGGGGTTGCCCCGTCAGGAGACGCGGCAGCCGCAGGCACCCGGCCTGCCCCGACGGTCACGTCATCTCCCAGAGCGCGCGGATCGGGACGGCGTAGAACCCGTCGCCGAAGCTCGCGCTCGTCTCGCCGTCGTACAGGACGACGCCGGCCGCG
>CAYHBG010000232.1:0-1638 GCA_964354815.1 uncultured Thermotogae bacterium | reverse complement strand
TTTGCGGACCGCGTCTACAACCTGTTGCGGATGATCGGCGTGCCGACCGATGTGGCCTTGCGGGAATGCGCGGAGTTGCAGCCGCTCGAGTTTGCCCCAACGTCAAACCGCAGTGTGATCGGCTCGCTCAATGAGATCGGGTTGCACTACCAGCTGATTGCGGAGGGGAACGCTGTGCGCGGGGAGTTGAGCCTGTCGACCATCGAACGGCAGCTGAGCCGCATGTTGCACAAACCCTTGGGCTACGTATATCCGGCTGAGGTCGCCACGCAGATCCTGCAAGACCGATACGGTTCCGTGCCATCGGGGACAGCGGGGCCCGTGTCGTGACCTGACCTTCGTCCCGAGCAATCGCGCAACCGACGTGGCATAGCACGGGACTAGTGCGCGAGGTGTGTCGAGTCAAGACCCCGGCCCGCCGCTGCGGGCTAGCGGCCGAGGACGACGTCGATCGCGGCCAGCACGAGATCGAGCTTCGCGCGGGATAGCCTCCCGACGCGCTCTGTGAGCAAGTCTCGATCCAGCGTGGCGAGTTGCGTCGCGTTGGCCACGGAATCCTTGGGTAATCCCGTCGCGCGAGCTGGAAGATGGACGCAGCCTGGGGCTTCAGCCCAAGCGAGGTTGCTCGTCAAGGGAACGCAGATGACGGTCGCCAGGCGGCTCCGGTTCAGGGCATCGCTCTGGGCGACGATCACGGGCCGACGGAAGCCCGGGGCCGAACCAGTAGGGGCGGGGAGATCCGCCCACCACACCTCGCCTTGCGCGATCACCATTCCGTCCGCTCCAGCGTGCGTCTCGCGGCCGCATCTGCGAATGGGTCCCGAGCACTCCCCACGGCGTCGCAGACGCGATCCATCGCTGTGGTCACCTCGTCGGGAGCATGCCGCGCCAGGTACTCGCGTACCGCGCTTGAGTAGAGATGACTCCGCGTCGTGCCCGCCCGCCGAACTAGGCGCTCCGCCTGCTCGAAGAGATCGTCGGGGATCGAGATCGCGGTCTTCATACCCGGAGTATAACCGGCGCGGGGCGCTGCGCCAACGGCGGATCGGCATGAGCGTGATGTGTGATGCGCGTCCTCGCGCCGCCGACTCACGGCGGCGTAAGCCGCACTCCGCGGTGCTCAGGAGGTTGCCGCAGGGTACCGCCGAGGTATATAATCCGCACCATGGAGTTCGAATTCGACCCTGCGAAGAGCGCAACGAATGCTGCCAAACATGGAATCAACTTCGTTGACGCGCAAGCTCTTTGGGACGATCCGGACTTGATGGAGATCCCGGCGCGGACAGATGACGAGCCGCGTTCGCTGATCATCGGCAAGATCGGCGATGCTTGGTGGTCGGCAGTCATCACACGACGCGGGGAACGGATTCGGATCATCTCCGTGCGCCGGTCGCGCCGGGAGGAGGTGTCGTGGTATGAAAGCGAAGGATCTTGATCGCAGGTTCGATGACGGCGAGGACGTGACGCAGTTCCTCGACCTCTCGAAGGCACGGCGGCCGGGACACGAGCAGAAGAGGGTGAACGTCGACTTCCCGATCTGGATGGTCGAGTCGCTCGACCGCGAGGCGAAGCGGCTCGGGCTGCCGCGACAAGCTCTGATCAAAGTCCTCGTCGCTCGGCATCTGGAGAAGACGCCGT
>CAYHBG010000231.1:0-1651 GCA_964354815.1 uncultured Thermotogae bacterium | reverse complement strand
ACCTCTACCCCGAGGGGGAGGAGCTACCCGAGACGGTACGGGCGGACGTCGGCAAACTCCGAGAGACGATCCGGGAGTTCCTCACCCTCCAGGGGGGTAAGCGTGCCTAGCCTCACGGTAGAGAGAGCCACGGCGCTCCTCCAAGAGGCCGTGAAGGTGACGAAGGCCCTGGACAAGGCGCGCCGGGAGAAGGCGATCCGCAATGGCAAGGAGGAGATGGCCAAGCTCTTCCGCAAGCAGGGGGCGCTCTTCCTTGCCAAGCTGCCGAAGTACGCCGACCGCTTCCTTGCACCACAGGCCAGAAAGGAGGCCATGCGTGAGGCGGTGGGGGAGGACCTGGCGGACGACTTCGCGGACATCTTCGGCCTCACTCGGCGTGAAGCTGACGACGTGATGGCAATGATGCTCATGGACGGCCTCAAGGCGGGCTACCTGGAACAGGCGACGTCCTTCGGGCTCGACTTGGCGTTCAAGCTCCCGAACGAGCGGGCGGTGGCGTGGGCAGAGAAGAACGCGGCGGCCAAGGTGACGAAGATCAATGCGGCCACCCAAGACGAGATCCGGGGGATCATCACGCGAGGCCTGGAGGAGGGGACGTCCTACGGAGAGGTAGCGCGTGAGATCAAGGGGCGCTTCGAGGACTTCTCCACCAAGCGCTCCGAGTTGGTCGCCGTGACGGAGAATGCCGAAGCCATGGAAGAGGGAGGCCTCTCACTGGCCCGCGAGGTACAGGACGCCGGGATAGACATGGAGAAGTCGTGGCTCGTGGCGAACGACGAGCGGCTCTGCCCGATCTGTGAAGAGAACGGGCGCGTCGGTTGGATTCCACTAGACGAGGACTACCCAGACGGGAGTGAACATCCGCCAAGTCACCCAGGTTGTAGGTGCGCGGGGCTTCACCGGATGAAGGAGTAGAGGAGGTCAGCGTGGTCTTTGACGAGGTGATCCGCCACGAGGGAGATAAGTGGGTGCTCTACACGGCGGACGGGAAGAAGAAACTCGGGGAGTTCGAGAGCGAGGAAGCCGCGAAGAAACGCGAGCGGGAGATTCAGTTTTTCAAGCATCAGAAGGAGTCCGCCCAGGCGAAGGGCCTTCTGAAAGAGGGGGAGCTACTCCCCGGGGCGAAGGCCGCCTTCTTCACCGAGGACGCGCAGGCGCTCATTGACTCGTTCGGCTCGTGGGCTGGTGGAAGCCACACGAAGTGCGTTGAGGTCCTAGAGGGGAAGGAGGGTATCTCCGACGCGGCGCGGCTCTGCGCGTGGCTCAAGGACCAGTACACGGGGACGACGGACTGGCGCGGGAAGGGAGAGTCAGCCGGGGTAACCGTTGGCGACAAGCTGCGCGAGGTAGTCGCTCGGAAGCAGGTGCGCTCTCGTCTACAGGAGATGTCGCTTGGGGGCGTGTCCGTCGCCGAGTATGAGACGAAGCTGCGCACTGCCCTCGAAGCCAAGCTTGGGGCCGGGCTGTTCCTCATGGACGTCTATGAGGGGCTGGTCGTCTTCGAGGCTGCGGACGGGGGTGGAACGTGGGGTGCGCCGTACAAGGTCGACGCGGAGGGAGCGATCGCCGTCGGCAAGCCGATACGGGTGAGGCGCACCTGTCGCTACATCCCAGACGAGGTGAACCCGGAGAAACCTCCCATCGAAGACCG
>CAYHBG010000230.1:0-1663 GCA_964354815.1 uncultured Thermotogae bacterium | reverse complement strand
ACATCCTCAAGGTGCCGCCGATCTCGGACAGGGGAAACGTCCCCGAGATCGCTCGCATGTTCGGCGGCCTAGAAGCGCTGCGAGACGCCGTCGGCGAGCTCCAGACGCTCTTGTACGCGTCGTAGGGGGGTAGAGACCGAATGGCCCGATCCGCGAAGAAGACCGAAGAAACCACGGCGCAACGCCTCTCCTCGGTCGTCAAGTCGGCGCGCGACGTCATGCGCAAGGACAAAGGCCTGAGCGGGGATCTCGATCGCCTCCCGATGCTCACCTGGATCATGTTCCTCAAGTTCCTCGACGACCTCGAGCGCGTTCGCGAACAGGAGTCCACTCTCGCCGGAACGTCCTACCGGCAGATCCTCGAGCCACCGTACCGCTGGCGCGACTGGGCGGCAGGGACGTCCGGGATCACGGGCGACGAGCTCGTCGCCTTCATCAGCCAAGAGGAAGCGACGCTCCCGAACGGGAAGAGGGGACCAGGGCTCTTTGCGTACCTCCGCGGCCTGCAGAGCCACAACGGCCGAGACCGCCGCGACGTCGTCGCCACGGTCTTCCGCGGCGTCGTCAACCGGATGATCAACGGCTACCTCCTTCGCGACGTCGTCAACCTGGTCGACGGGATCCACTTCACCGGATCTGACGAGATCCACACGCTCAGCCTCCTCTACGAGTCCATGCTCAAGGAGATGCGCGACGCAGCCGGTGATTCCGGCGAGTTCTACACCCCGCGCCCCGTCGTCCGGTTCATGGTCGAGGCGACGCATCCCCGACTCGGGGAGACCATCCTCGACCCGGCGTGCGGGACCGGCGGATTCCTCGCGGAAGCCTACAAGCACCTCGAGAAGGAGTGTCGCACCGTCGAGGATCGCGAGACGCTCCAAGAGCGAAGCCTCTTCGGCGGCGAGGCCAAACCCTTGCCGTACCTGCTCGCGCAGATGAACCTCCTCCTGCACGGCCTCGAGTATCCGCGCATTGCCTACGGGAATAGCCTGGGAACCCCCCTCCGCGAGATCGGCGAGAAGGATCGGGTGGACGTCATCCTCACCAATCCCCCGTTTGGGGGCGAGGAGGAGGCGGGCATCCTCTCGAACTTCCCAGACGATCTCCGCACGTCCGAGACCGCTCTCCTCTTTCTCCAGCTCATCATGCGCAAGCTCAAGCGGCCCGGGAAGGGCTCTGAGACGGGCGGCCGCGCCGCCGTCGTCGTCCCAAACGGCGTCCTCTTCGGCGACGGCGTGTGCGCCCGCATCAAGGAGGAGCTCTTGAAGGAGTTCCACCTCCACACGATCGTGCGCCTCCCGAACGGCGTCTTCGCGCCCTATACCTCGATCCCCACGAACCTCCTCTTCTTCGACCGCTCCGGGCCGACGCGCGAAGTCTGGTACTACGAGCACCCGCTCCCCGAAGGCCGGAAGAACTACACCAAGACCCAGCCGATCCAGTTCGAGGAGTTCGCCCCGTGCCTCGCCTGGTGGAAGGAGCGCGAGGAGAACGACCGTGCGTGGAAGGTTCCCGCCGACGAGCTTCTCGCGGCCAACGGCAACCTGGACCGCAAGAACCCGCGAGGGAAAGAGGACATCGCCCACCTGCCGCCGGAGGAGCTCGCCGAGAGCATCGTGGCCAAAGAGCGGCGGATCCTCGAGATCATGGCGGAGATCAAGAA
>CAYHBG010000229.1:0-1682 GCA_964354815.1 uncultured Thermotogae bacterium | reverse complement strand
GAAGATCATTGAGCTTCTCGTAGAACCGGTGCCCCGCTCCCCTCTGGATCTCGTTCTGGGCAATCCACATCGACCCTTGACTCGCTTCGCGCCGTCCCATCGACATCGTCCGCTCCCCCTCTTGTCCGCGACAGCCTACCAGGGTCGGTGGCAGGAAGTGAGAATCAACAGGCTGCTAGAAGGGCGTGCGTTTCGGGGGTTCCGGGTGGTTCCAGACTTGCTCAGGGCGGACCTTCCGACGTACCGTGGAGAAGGAGGTGAGAGCATGATCTCCGGAACAAGGGCCATGGGGTTCATGGTGGGGCTGCTGCTACTGGGTGGTGCGGCTTGGGGAAGCCAACCGATCGCCCTTCTCCCGGTCAACGTCTACGGCAACGTCGCGGTCGCGAGCGCGGTCTTCTTCGACGCCGATGCCTGCTCCCAGGTCAACGGACGGTTCTGGGTGCGCCCGGAGTGTCGTCAGTACGTCGACTGGATCTTCACTGGAATCGACCCGAGGACGGTGAGCCCCGAGGACCCGTACGTGTACGTGAACGTGCAGGCCCTCGTCACGAACGGCGTCGACGGCGGGAGCGGATGGGAAACCCAGGTGGGGCTAGAGGTCTGGGTCGTCCAGCGGCTCGAGGACGTCCTCGGCCTGACTGAGCCCGTGGGGAAGAAGCTCCTCGACCGGTCGTCGGTTACCCTGCAAAACCCCTTCCGCCCTCAGATGGAGGGAGACACCCAGGGGATCGGTTACCAGGCATGGGCAGATGCCAGTCGCGTTAGCGCGGAGGATCTCGCAAAGTACTCGGCGATCAACGGCCCGCTGGTCGTGGTTCGCGTCATCCGTCTCGGCGCGGCGAAGAACCAGCCCGAGCACATCGCAGTCAACCAGTCCTCGGTCTCTCTTACCTATCGGATCGTCCGGTAGGCCGCCTGGAGGCGGCGAGGGGCGGCAAAGGGACCGTGCCTCGGTGCGTCGCCGGGGAGGCCGCATACCTGGGCTTTCGCCTTGGCGTCCGTCCTGCCGCAGCAGGCTCTCCGGATCTGGAAGGGGCGATCCGCAGAGTCCGCTGGCACGTGATCCCGAAGGACGAACTCGACCGCCTCTCCCTACCCGCCGATCACTCCCAGCTCCCTGCCCACCTTGGCGAACCTCTCGAGTGCGAAAGCGAGGTCCTTCTGGGAGTGGGCCGCTGAGAGCATCACCCGGATGCGAGCCTTGCCCCGTGGGACCGTCGGGAAGGCGATTGCCGTCGCGAAGACCCCCTCCTCGAACAGGCGCTTGGAGAAGGCCCAAGCCGTCTTCGCCTCGCCGAGCATCACCGGCGTGATCGGGGTCTCGCTCTTCCCGGTGTCGAAGCCTAGGCGTCGCATCTCGGCCTTGAAGAAGGAGGCATTCTCCCAGAGCCGGCGGACGGGCTCGTCCGTCTCCTCAAGGATGTCAATCGCCGCGATGCAGGCGGCGACGTCCGGGGGAGTGGCCGCAGAGGAGAACAGGAACGGCCGCGCCTGTTGGCGCAGGTACTCCACGATCTTCGCGCTCCCGGCGACGTACCCGCCGACGACACCGAACGCCTTGGACATCGTCCCCGCTTCGATGTCCACTCGCCCGTGCAGTCCGAAGTGGTCGACGATCCCGCGGCCGTGGCTCCCCATGACCCCTTCGCCGTGCGCATCGTCGACCATCACCATGGCGC
>CAYHBG010000228.1:0-1688 GCA_964354815.1 uncultured Thermotogae bacterium | reverse complement strand
CCTGGAGGACGACGTCTTCTGCGGGCCGAGCTGCGTCTTCACGAACGTAGAGCGCCCCCGTTCCGACTTCCCCACCGACCATGCGAAGTACGCGAAGACCGTGATCCACCGCGGGGCGACGATTGGGGCGAACGCGACGATTGTCTGTGGCCACTCCCTGGGAGAGCACGCCTTCGTCGGCGCCGGATCGGTCGTCACGAAGGACGTCCCCGCTTACGCCATCGTCTATGGGAACCCGGCGCGAATCCGCGGCTGGGCTTGCGCCTGCGGTCAGGAGATCCGATTCGCCGGAGAGAAGGCAGCCTGCGCCGCCTGCGGCCGACGGTACGTGAAGGACGAAGCCAGGGTGAGCGAGGCAGGAGGTTCGAAGTGAAGGTGCCGATCCTGGATCTCGTGCGACAGTACGAGTCGTTGAAGCCGGAGATGGACGCCGCGGTCGCGCGCGTCCTCGCCTCGGGGAGGTTCATCCTCGGCCCGGAGGTGGAGGGCCTCGAGAAGGAGGTCGCCGCCTTCTGCGGCGCGAAACACGCGATCGGCCTCGCGAGCGGGACCGACGCCCTCCTCCTCTCGCTCCGCGCCCTCGGGGTCGGAGAGGGCGACTACGTACTCCTCCCGAGCTTCACCTTCTTCGCTACTGCCGGCGTCGTGCACAACGCCCGTGCGGTCCCCGTCTTCGCCGACATCGACCCCAAGACCTTCAACCTCGACCCAGCCTCCGTACGCCGGGTCCTCGCCGACAAGCGCCACGCCGGGAAGGTGAAGGCGATGATCCCGGTCCACCTCTACGGCCAGATGGCCGACATAGACGAGCTCGTCGCGATCGCCCACGAGCACAAAATCGCGATCGTCGAGGACGCCGCCCAGGCGATCGGCGCCGAGTACAAGGGGAAGAAGGCCGGGACGATCGGGCGCCTCGGCTGCTTCAGCTTCTTCCCGACGAAGAACCTCGGCTGTTACGGGGACGGCGGGATGGTGATCACGAACGACGACGCCCTCGCCGAGTCGCTGCGTATCCTCCGCGTCCACGGCTCGAAGCCCAAGTACTTCCACCGGACGATCGGCTACAACTCGCGCCTTGATGCCCTGCAGGCCGCCGTCCTGCGCACGAAGCTCCCCCACCTTGCTGACTGGAGCCAAGCCCGCGCTGGGATCGCCGACCGCTACGACCCCGCCCTCGCCGGGAGCCCCGGGATCACGACCCCGCCTCGCTTTCGCGACCGGACACACATCTTCCACCAGTACACGATCCGCGTGGCGGGAGGACGGCGCGACGCCCTGCAGAAGCACTTGAAGGACCGCGAGATCGGGACCGAGGTCTACTACCCGCTCCCCCTCCACCTCCAGGATTGCTTCCGCCCCCTCGGGTACAAGCCAGGCGAGCTCCCCGAGTCGGAGGTGGCGAGCCAGGAGGCCCTCTCCCTGCCCATCTTCCCGGAGATCAGGCCCGAGGAGCAGGACTGGGTCATTCAGATGATCCGCGGGTTCGCGGGGTAGGGGAAACGAGGCTACATCAGGCGCGCAGCCCGCTCACGAATCCGAGCTACCTTCGGTGCAAACGCAGAATGGCTCCTGGGTGGTGCTTCCTACACCCATGCCAACGAAGGGATCGAGAAAGGCGAGCGAGAGGATCATACCTCAGGCCTTCGCCGCCAAGTGGCGGAAGTCGGAGCTGAAGGAGAGGTCCGGCG
>CAYHBG010000227.1:0-1694 GCA_964354815.1 uncultured Thermotogae bacterium | reverse complement strand
CTCACCTCGGAAGCGAAGGGTCAAAGGCTCGCCCCGCCCGAAGGCGGGGCGCTGGGCGAGATTCTAGAGGGAGACGGGAAGATCGTCAAGCGGCCATGGGAAACGCAATACCTGCCCCCACCTGGACGCAGCCCAGTTGGGCCGTGCCGACCTAGCGGTCCGAGTGAGCCTCCATATAGCCCAGGTGCGCGCTCTCGAGATTCCTGAACTCCTTCACGATGCCGGAAGTGACATGCTGGGTTTCGTGGCTCTGGGCGATCCAAGTCAGGTACTCCTCCACGAGCGAGTTGCTGAAAGTCCAGTTGGGGA
The DNA here is from genome assembly GCA_964354815.1 of uncultured Thermotogae bacterium. Lineage (GTDB taxonomy): Bacteria > Bipolaricaulota > Bipolaricaulia > UBA7950 > UBA9294 > CAYHBG01. Next base: position 1,385 of record CAYHBG010000227.1, on the reverse strand, counting down.
ACCGGACGAACTCGTTCCAGCGGTCGCGGACCTCGCCATTCCGGGCGTCCCTGCAGATGACGTCGATCCTCTTCACTCTCTGCCCCGAGGCAATCGCGCTCTTCAGTAGATACCTTACCCTCGCATCCCCAGCGGGGAGGGAGTACCCGAGAAAGCGAAGCTGCGTCGCATCTGCCATCAACGCTTCGGCCGCCTTCCAGTCCGCCACCAGCTCCTGCGGGAGTCCTTTGCTCCAGGTGAGCGCCACGATCGGCCCTCCCTCCACGTCCCCATGTAGTTTCGCCAGGACGGGACGAGGCGCGTCCTCTTGCTTGTCACCGGGTCGTCGGAACCGAAGCGGCCCCTTCGCGCCAAGCGCGGAGGCAAGGAAGCTCGCGCTGTTCTCCAGCACACGGTCGTAGTTCAGCGACACGACGGCGTACTCCGTAGCGTGAGCGGAGTTGCCAAGCACCGCCGCCATGTCATGAGGCGCAGGTCCAGTGAGAGTGATCCCCAACAGGCAACAGACGAACGATCCGTACTCACCGGCCAGGCGCCCCTTCCCGAAGATGACGTCGGGCCAGTTCGATGGCCACGGTTTCTCATGTGGCTCCGGCATTGGGGTGTAGTGCTGAATGACCGCTCTGATATACCGCTCCAGGTCCTTCCGCAGGTCCAAGTCGCCAAGGTCCGCCCGCATCTCGAGGAGAGACAGCATTTCCTCCACGTTGAAGTAGTCCCCCGCGAAGTACTTCCCTGCTCCGTCGACCTCCCTCACCTTCTTGAACAGGGTCTCGAAGTAGCCCCATCTCTCCGGCTCCGCCGACGCCATGTCCTTCGACTTGTCGAGGAAATCGCGCATGGTTGGCAACCCGAGGGGGGCCGAGAAACCGGCGCCGAGCACGTAGACGACTCTCTCCACGGGACCTCCTCTTGTGTTTCACCACCTGGCTTCCAATCATAACACGCGCCGCGTGTCTCATTCTTCCGAATGCGTAAACTGGAGGGATCGGGCGACAGTTGACGGGTCCCTGCCCTCGTCAGGGTCTCGCGCAGGGCAAGGTACCTGTCTGAGAGATCGCCGCGCGGCTGTGCCCCGCGCGCATCGCGGCGCCCCACGATCTAGCCAGCGTCCCCAGACCCCGGCGCGACGGCCAGGGCCTCGCCCTCCTCGGGGAGGGGCTCGACCACCCGCCTCTGCCAGCTCCGGTTGGCAAGGAAGCCGAGGGCGATCAGGCCGGCCACGAAGTTGCTCGCTGACATCCCCCACCACACTCCGTCCGCTCCGAGCTTGAGGACGAACCCGAGGAGGAGGGCGAGGGGGATCCGGAGGCACCACAGGCGGAGGAACCCGAGGACCATCGCCGGCACGTTGTGCCCCGAGGCGCGATAGATGGAGAGGGCGG
>CAYHBG010000226.1:0-1700 GCA_964354815.1 uncultured Thermotogae bacterium | reverse complement strand
GCGATCGAGCGGTCGTACGTCGCTCGCTGCACGGGGAAGGGCGTCCCGTCCTTCCCGCCGTGGGCGAAGCTGAACCGGGCCGGGTCCTCGGTGCTCGCGGCGCAGCCGTAGACGAGCTCGGCGAGGAGGGAGAGGGCGCGCAGGGTCTTCGCCCCCACCCCGGCGAGGCCGAGGAGATCGTCGAAGCCTGCCGGCTGGGCGTCGTACGTCTTGAGGAGGATCGAGGAGAGGCGCTTCGGGTTCACGTCGGCGAGCTCCACCTCGTGCCGACGTGGCAGGGCGAGGGTCCGCAGGCGCTCGATCTCGGCGAGGGTCCTCTCCGGCGCCTGGCGGGCGACCTCGGCCGAACCCTGGCGTGCCCCTTCACTCTCGCGGGCGATGAGGTTCAGAGTCTCGCTGCGCGCGTCGCAGCACACGGCGGCATGTGGCTCGCACACGAAGTCCTCGACCTTCTCTCCCAGCCAGTGGTAGCGGCGGGCCATGCCGTTCTCTTCGTTCATCCCCTGCTGGACGACGGCCCAGCGCCCCTCCCGGTCGAAGAGGAAGACGTGGTGATAGATCTGGTAGCCGTCCTGGACCGCGGCGCTGTCCACCTTGGCCGAGGTCCGGCTCGCGTAGACGAGGGGATCGGGCTCGATCCCGGTTCTCTCTCCCCACGTTGCGATCTCGGCCGGGGTCTTGCGCGAGGTCGCACCCTTCCCCCCAGCGACGAAGAGCCCCAGCTCCTCCTCCCGTCCGGCGAGGCCCTCCTTGAGGGCGCCGCAGGCGGTCGTCGTCAGGCCGCTTGAGTGCCAGTCGAAGCCAAGGACGCAGCCGAAGGCCTGAAACCAGTGCGGGTCCGAGAGGCGAGCGAGGAGGCCCTCCGTCCCCTCGTCGAGGACGACCGCCTCGGCGACCGCACCCGCGAGCCGCTTCATGCGCTGGAAGAGCCAGGCCGGCGCCCGGCCGTAGTGGAGGGGCATCTCCGCAATTCCGGTCCTCATGCCTCGAGGATACCCGTGCGGCCCGAAGAGGGAAACTTGCGGGGGTCTCTCGCCCCTCTTATAGTCGGGACAACAAGGACCAAAGGGGGACCGTGAATCCGGAGATCGCGCTCTTGCTTGACCTTCAGAAGAGGGACCAGGGGCTGGCCGAGCTCGCGGCGGAGATCCGGCACCTCGAGGGGCGCATCAAGCAGATCGAGCGCACCCTCGTCCAGGAGAAGGCGGCCGTGCAGGCGACCCGCGAGGGCCTGTCCCAGACCGAGCGGGACAGCCGCCTGCGGAACCTCGACGTCGACAGCCTGGACGTCCAGGTCCGCGAGCACCAGAAGCGCCTCGACAAGGGCATCATCAGCTTCAAGGAGATGGAGACCCTCGGGGTCCAGATCGCGGGCGAGCGCGAGCGGATGAGCGCTCTCGAGGATGAGGCCTTGGGCCTGATGGACACGATCGAGGCGACGCGCACGGAACTCGTCCTCGCCGCGGAGCGCCTCGTCGCGCGCGAACGGGAGCTCGCGCTCGCTTCGACCGAGGTCGCCGCGCAGCTCGAGGCGACGCGCGTTGCGCTTGCCTCCCGTACCGCCGAGCGCAGTGAGATGGCCGCCCGTCTCGCCTCCCACCTCCTGCGCCGTTACGAATCCCTCCGCGCCCAGGTGACGGACCCAATCGTCACGGTGTCGAACGGATCCTGTTCCGGCTGCAAGCTCCGCCTCTCCGGGA
>CAYHBG010000225.1:0-1704 GCA_964354815.1 uncultured Thermotogae bacterium | reverse complement strand
GCCCGTCCGAGGTTCCACCGACACCCGCGCTCCAGAAGAGGCGAGAACTTGCCAAGTGAAGGCGACAGACGGTAGCTGGTTGGAGCGGCGACCTGTCGCGAGCTCAGCAAGCTTCGACGCAAACGCCGCCACGTCAGGCAGGTCTCGCGCCTTGAAGAGAAGGCCCTTCGCAGCAAGCCACGCCGCTTCGATCTTCTCAGGCTTGGGACCGAAGTACGCCTTGAGCAGATTGTCCCAGACGCTTCCCGGCGTGACGGCGAGTCCCTTGCCCCCTCCTGCCCTGTTGATGACCTGGAGGCCGAGGGTAACCATCGCGGCGTTGATCCCGGGAAGGATCCCCTTGGGGTCCCTCTCCGCGACGAGGAAGCCGAAGTACTCGTTGGTATCGAGAATCCCGGCGACGGTGAGATCGTCGGAGTGGTCAGCGAGCGAGACTGGCACTACGAACTGATCACAGATTAGCGCGTCGATTCGTCCGCTGATCAGATCAAGGACCGCCAGGTTCCAGGTGTCGTATCCTTTGAGCTGTACGTCGACCCCGTTGTGCTGCAGATTGCTCTCCACCCAGGCGAATCCGGTCGTCCCCTTCCCCGCGCCGACGGCCTTGCTCGGCCCCCTGCCTCCCAGGGCAGTCGCAATGTTCAGCCCAGAGTCCTTGCGAACAAGCACGCTCTGGTTGACGACGGAGTAGGGCGCAGAGAAATCGGTAACCGTCTCACGCTCTTCGGTTATCGTGAATCCGGCGACACCGAGGTCGGCCTTCCCGGACGCCACTGACCCGATGATCGCGTCGAAGGTGGTGTTTCTGATCTCAACGTCGAAACCGGCCACCACCGCGATCGCACGAATCACATCAAGGTCGAAGCCGAAGAACTCCCCACCGGGGGATAGCATCTCAAACGGGAAGAAGGGAGCATCCGTGGCAACGACGTACTTCGCACCCGCAACTTGGGGTGCGCAGAGGCCGCCCACGAGGACCGCAGTGCAGATGACGATGGCCGTCCGCCTTGGACACCCTCTCCGGGCCGTATCTCGCATTTAGTCCTCCCCCCATGGGGCCGGCACGGCTGAGTCTATCTCATTTCATGATGCCTGAGCAAGTGACGTTGATGACCCGCACCCGGTGAACGGTCGACCTCTCAAGTTCGCAGTGCCCGCCTACAGAGGCAGGGCCCCAGGGTCTCGGGGCTGAGTTTGGCGACCAGGCGTGGGTAGCACGGGGCACGTCCCGTCAGGCGTGCAGATTGGGGTCCCTCTGCCAGCGTTCGACCTGGACTGTCGACCGGAGACTGGTCAGAAGAAGCGGGCCCTCCATTTGGGGGGGCAGGAGGACGTCACAGCCCGGTTCTGAAGGTCCTCGGCTACTGAACCAGTGGGCGGACCCTCTCTCGTCTCAACCCCGAAGAAGCTCTCGACAATCCTGCACGCAACCCGGTCGGGCCCGAGGAGGTTTGCGACCTCCACCATGGCACGCACCTCCTCCGCGACCGCCCGTTGGGGAGGGCGTAGGCGCGCACGACCTCGAACCGGTCTCCGGCCTGTACCCCGTTGCGCGTCCCGAGGGAGATGATTACGTACTCTCCCTGGAGCGCGGTCGCCTCACCCACGAGCGGTTCCCCGTACCCGGTGAGGGCGACGAGGACATGGGGTCCAATTCCCAACCGTGGACGAGGCCGCGACCGTCGCGTCTTGTGCGGCGGGCTA
>CAYHBG010000224.1:0-1707 GCA_964354815.1 uncultured Thermotogae bacterium | reverse complement strand
CGGCCGAAGCGAACCCGAGAGGGATCGCAAGGACGAGCGCGCCGAGCGTGACGAGCCCCGTCGCCGCGATCATCGGCAGGGCGCCGAAGAGGGGCGGCTCGCTCGTCGGACGCCACACCGGTCCAAGCAGGCTGGGGGGGGGCACATAGCGGAAGACGGGAATAGCCTCCCGCACGACGAACACGAAGATGACCCCCAGCGCGACAAGAGAGACGACGCCGAGGGCGAAGAAGATGGGTCGATCCGCCCTTTGAGCGATACGCCGCAGGGCGAGCCGCCGTCGGTTTGCCAGGGACGGGGCTCTCGTCACGTCTGTCTCACCGTCCACCTTCATTCGGTAGTCATGCCTTGCTTGCGAGGGGAGGCCGAGTCGGTTCGGCCGGCTACTCCGAAAGGGGGCGGATTGGGGCGTATCCTGCCTCGAGGACGAGTCGCTGCCCCTCGTCCGAGAGGGCGAACTTGACGACCTGGGCAACCTCCCCCTGCGGGTACCCGTTCGTGATCAGGAACAGGGGACGGGAGAGCGGGTAGTCAAGGGAGATCGCGGCCTCGACGCTCGACGCCACGAAGGGGCCCGCCGCGGTCTTGGCGAGCGGGAGAGCCTTCAGGCTGGGCTGGAGGTAGCCCAAGCCCACGTAGCCGATGGCGCCCGGGGTCGAGGCGATGGTCGTGGCCACGGCGCCGTTCGACGACTGGAACAGGGCACCGGAGGTGACCTCCTCGTTCTCCAGGATGACCTCCTTGAACGTGCCGTAGGTCCCTGAGGAGGTGTCGCGCGAGACGACGACGATGGGCATCTCTGCCCCGCCCAATTCGCTCCAGTTCTCTACCTCTCCGAGGTAGATCCGGCGGAGGTCCTCGTAAGTGATTTGGTCGATCGGATTCGACGCGTGGACGGCGATCGCCAAGGCGTCAATGGCAACCTCCCAGATGTAGGGCATCACTCCGTTGGCGACAGCCTTCTCGAACTCCTCGAGCTTCATGTAGCGAGAGGAGCCCGCGATATCGGTGGTTCCGTCGATGAGCGCCGCGATCCCGGTGCCGGACCCTCCGCCCTGGACGGAGAAGACGACGTTCGGTGCGAGCGCCTCAGAGAGGAGCTGAGCCAAGGGGAGGACGGTCGTCGACCCCTTGTAGGTGACCTTGTCCGCCGCCGCAGCGGAAAGGGAGAGGCCGAGGAGCGCAAGGCCGAGGAGTAGGCTGGACGAGATACGGAGCTTCTTCACCGTTATCACCCTCCGTTATATATAGGACAGCCCGGTAGTATATACGGTCAGAGGGCGAAGTCAAGTGCCTGCTGCGCGAGGCCATACGAAGCTTCTTCTACGGCTCTCCGCGTCACTCCCCTCTCCCTGTCGAGCAAGAAGGTGCCCGGTACTCGGGTGGCTCGGTCAGGACGCGTGAGCGGAGAGCGGCGAGCGGGTGCACCTTAGGGGGCCGATGGCCTCTCGCCGAATCATCCTGCGACGACAAGCTCGGCAATATGCGATCGCAGCTCGTCCCGTGCCGAGCGAAAGGCCTCGAGGCGAGCCGCGGCCTGACCCTCGAGGGCCACTGGAGCGGGGATCTCCCAATGGAGAGAGCGGGTCGTCCCAGGAAGAACCGGGCAGGCGTTTCCGCCGCACAGGGTGACGACGGTGTCGATCCGGTCGAAGGGGACGGCGTCAATCCTCTTGGCTCTCTGTCCCGAGATGTCGATCCCGATCT
>CAYHBG010000223.1:0-1716 GCA_964354815.1 uncultured Thermotogae bacterium | reverse complement strand
GCGCTGCACAGGGCGAACAGGCCAAAGTGGGCGTAGAGGCTCGGCCCCTCGAAGCGCTGGGCGCGGAGCAGGCGATGGCTCGCCGCCCGGTGGACAGGCTCCGCCGACCTCGGATCCCCGCGGAGCCGTTCGCGCCTGCGGAGGGCGGCCTCGAGGGCGAGGACGTTCGTCGAATCGGAGACGACCTCCGTGTTGCGCGAGGTGGAGACCGCCTTGTTCTGGTCGACCGAGGCCACGACCGAGCAGGTGCCGAGCGGGCAGACGGGCGAGAGCGCGACGAGCTCGAACTCCGAAGGGAGTTGCGAGACCGCGACCGCTTCCCATTCGAGGAGTCGCTTCGCCGGAGCAGCCGACGGCCGGACGAAGCGGTTCGTCGCGTAGTCTGCGAGGAGATCCGACGGGCTCCTCTGCCGCGCCCGCAAGCGGTAGACCTCGAGGAGGAGGGATTGCAGGTCGGTCGGCTCAAGGCGGTCCGCGAGGAGCTTCGCGAGCCCAGGGACGCCCGCGTCGCGCTCGATTCGCTCCAGGATCTCGCTCATCGGTCCTCCTGCTCCGGGTCCCGTCGACCTGCCCCCGTTTCCTGTCGAGTGTAGCCCGGCTTCCCGAGAGAGAACAGAGACACAGACGTGGCGACTGGGGGATGAGTCATCCGTTGCGGGTCACGCGGGGACGTCTTCGATGCAGATAGGGCCAAGGCTCGCACTTGACCCGGAAACCCATAACCCAGAGACTGAGCAGAGCACTCGTCAAGGAGGCAGACATGCGGAAGCTCCTCTCTTTCGCCGGCATGGTGGGACTGGTCGCGGCGCTCGGCCTGGTCTCACTCGCCGCCAGCCGGACCTTCACGAACGACACCGGCGGGCCCGTCACGGGGATCCGGATCACGTTCTCTGACATGGTGTGGGTGACGGGCTACGACAAGACCGTCTTCCCGACCCAAGACCCGGTGGGTGTCGTGTCGGAGATCACCTTTAGCGGCGGGCAACTCGCGAGTCTCGGGCATTTCCAGGTCACGTGGAACGAGGAGTACGCGACCGTCCTCTCCCACAGCTGGCTCTCGGGCTCCGGCTCCTTGAGCCGCGTCCAGTACCCGACCGCTTTCGGGATCAACTACGCCCATCCGGAGTGGCACCTGGCACAAGGAGAGCAATCGCAGGTCTCGAGCCCTGCGGTGCTCGACTCGCTGCGCGGCAGAGAGAAGGGGCTGGCGCAGCTCGGGGAGATCTATCAATGGTTGGTCCGCGGGTTCGGCGAGTACAACGCGGGAGGCGCGACCCACGGAAAGGTGACAGTCGATGAGTTGCTCGCGAGCCGCCGACTCGGCGGGTGCCACGACTACGCCCTGGTCTACGCTGCCGTGGCGAGGGAACTGGGCTATCCGGCCCTGATGCTCGAGACTGCCAGCGTTGAGTGGATCGAACGATTCCAGAAGGGGGACCGCGGGGTCCATGCCGGGCACGTCTTTGTCGAGGTCTTCCTGATCGACAGGTGGGTGCTGATCGACTCAACGAGCGGCTACTACGTCCATGAAGGCTACGACCCGACGAATCCGGCGATTGCCGAGCCAGGGAAGGGGTTCTATGGTGAGTCGCCCGTGTGCTACTACGTCATGAAAAAGGGGACTGACGCCCGGGCTTGCGGCATCGACTCGAACGAGGAGAACCATCGGGTGATGGAGTCTTTCGCAAGCCAAGTGGACGTCACGACGGTGACGTA
>CAYHBG010000222.1:0-1719 GCA_964354815.1 uncultured Thermotogae bacterium | reverse complement strand
TCCTTCCGCCCCGGGAGAGGCGCCGGAGGATGGCCACGGCGAGGTGCGCCGCCTCTTCGTTCGTGTCGAGGACGCGGATCCCGGCCTCCTCGAGGGTCCGACGCTCCCGCGAGTAGCCTTGGGGATCGCCCTCGGTCCCGGTGACCGAGGCGACGACGGAGAGCGCGCCCTTGCGCTGGGCGGCCGTCTTCTTCGCCTTGGCTGCGGCCTCGGCGAGGCCGGCCGCGGGGTCGGGGTGCGCTCCGTGCCCGAGGACGAGGTCGACGAGGATGACGGCCACGCGCGGGTCCTCTGCTGCTCTCGGGATCCGCTCGTCGCGCAGGGAGGGTTCGATCATCGGGTGGGGCCGGCCGCGCGTGAACCGGTCGTCCCCGAGGTCGAGGAGGACGTCGCCTGCTTTCCCTCCCTCGTCCTCGACCTTGAGCTTGGGGTCGGTAGCGACGTTTGACGGCAGGGCGAACCCGTGCCGCGCGAGGAGGTGCCACGCCTCCTGGGCCAGGGTCCCGCCGCAGAAGTAGCCGCGCAGGACGGTCTGCCCTTTCGCGAGGCCCACCGTCTCCTTCTCGGCAAGGAGGTCGAGATCGGCGTCGGGGAGCCCTTCGAGCGGGATGAGGAGCCCGACCGACTCGCACGCCCAGCGCGCCACGGCGGCAAGGGACCCGGGGAAGACGAGGCTCCCGTGGGGCGGCTTCTCCCCGTCGCCGAGGAAGTGGACGATCCCCGGCTTGCCGGTCTTCTCCAGGACGGCGAGGAGGCGTTGGGCGACCGCCGGGGCCGGGCGCTTGGAGAGGAGGACGATCGCCTCGGTTCCGTCGTCCTCTCCCAGGGCGCGGAGGCAGAACTCGGCCATGACGCCGCCGACCGCCTCGGAGAGGTCGTGCCCGCCGGTCCCGAGGGCGTGGGAGATCCCTCCTCCCAGGCGGTCGACGAGGGAGGTCACCTCCTGGATCCCGGTCCCCGACGCGCCGACGACCCCGATCCTCCCGCGGCGGACGACATTCGCGAACCCCAGGGGCTTTCCGGCGACGATCGCCGTGCCGCAGTCCGGGCCCATCAGGAGGAGCCCGCGCTCGAGCGCCTCCTTCTTCAGGGCGATCTCGTCCTCGAGCGGGACGTTGTCCGAGAAGAGCATGACGTGGAGCCCCTTTCGGAGGGCGAGGAAGGCCTCTCGCGCGGCGTAGGCGCCGGGGACGGAGAGGAGGGCGAGGTTCGCGCCGGGGAGGAGGCGGACGGCCTCGCGCAGGGTCGCCGGCCGGGCTCCCTCCTCGGCTCGATGCTCCTCCCGCTTCGTGAGGATCTCTCGCGCCCGGGCGGCCGCGGTTCCGAGCGCGTCGGCGGTCTCGCCCTCGAGGGCGATCACGAGGTCGTTCGGGCCGGCCGCATCGAGATCAGGGGAGACAAAGCCGATCCGTGCGAGGGCCTCCCGGTTCGCTGGCGTGGCGAGGGCGACGACCGCCTCGCGGATCCCGGGGAGCGATTTCACCTCGCGCGTCGCGAGAAGGAGAAGGACCGAGTCGACGTAGCGCTCCCTCTCGATCGTGACCGACTTCACGTCCCCGCCTTCTTCTCCCGGATCGCCTTCTGTATCCGCTCCGCGGTCAAGGGGAGGTCGAAGAGGTCGACCCCCAGGGCGTCGTGGAGGGCGTTCCCCACGGCGGAGGGGACGGAGATCATCGGGTGCTCGGCGACCCCGCGCGCCCCGTACGGCCCGTCGGGCTG
>CAYHBG010000221.1:0-1730 GCA_964354815.1 uncultured Thermotogae bacterium | reverse complement strand
TTAGAGGGGTGTTTGACCGAAGAAGGGCACGCCGGGGCATGGCGCTCGTCCCCAGCGGGGAACAACCGCGAGCCGTGCTTCAGAGAATCCTTGAAGAACACAGAGGCAGCCGCTTCTTCCCAAAGGGAGAGGTGACTGCCCTCCGAACTGTGGGCAAGAAAGGGTTCGAGTTCGTCCACAACGGCAAGAAACACTCATGCGCAGCCTATGGCACGGCGGGAACGAGAGAGAAGCTCGGTGTTGACCTGGAATCGACCATCGGACTCTACCAGAAGGCTGGCGGCTAGTCAGGACTCCCGAGATTGGGCCAGCAATCGCAGTAGAAGGCATCTGACGCGCCCCGGCGGACGGTTCGCTTCCAGACCGAGTCTGGCTCTCCCGCCTCCGCTTGGCGCAAGGGCTTCAGGGTCGCTCCTACTCCACAGAGTGGACGGTCACGTTGTCAAAGCCAACGTGGACATTCCCTTCTGCGTAGGTGCTGACGATGAAGCCAATCGCGCCAGCGGAGATGGAGGTGTCCGTCTCCTCAAGCACCTTCGTCTCGTTCACGTAGAACGTGAGATGACTCCCATCCGCAACCACCGCGAGATGATTCGTCGCCTTCCCTGTGTGAATCGCGCTTGAGGTCGTCCAGTCTTGGATGATGGTGTGCATATCGCCGACGTCTTTCCAGAGCGCGAAGGCCCCAAGGGGGCGGATTTCAAAGGTGTAGAAGTCGATTCCATAGGTCCTACGGAAGATCACTCCCTGGCCGTGGTCGTCTGTGCCTGAGACGGCAATCACGTCAACGTCCAGCCGGAAGTTGTCGAACGCCTGCCCAAGATCTGGCGACTCCCACGTGTTCGGATAGCCGGACACCTTCACGAGCATGTTGTACCGACCGTCGGCGACCCAGCACTGCAAGTCTGACCTGTCAAACTGAGGCCATGCCGTGGTGCTCGGGTCGGAGAACGTCTCCTCGTACAGCAGGGATTCGTCCACCGGGGGCGTGAAAAGGCCACATCCCGCAAGAAGGACGAGGAGAGCTACACAGACGACGAAGACATCCCTTCTCACAGCCCACCTCCTTCACTCGCCTCTGGAAGATAGCTCCGCACGAGAGCCTGGGGCAAGCGCTTGGCGAAAGGATTTCGGGACCGCCTCCAGGTCCTCATAGACGACGCTACGACCGAATCATGACGAGGAGCATCTTGAACTGAGACTTGGCCTGAAGGGCGTGAGGCTCGTTCGCTGGCAGGACGATCATCTCTCCCTTCCGCAGGCAGGAGGAGATCCCAGAGATCGTCACCTCGGCCTCCCCCTCCAGGGCCAGGACCAGGGCATCGAAAGGAGCCGTGTGTTCGCTCAGGCTCTGCCCGGCGTCGAACGCGAATAGGGTCACCGTTCCGGCCTTCCGGTCGATCAGGGTCCGGCTGACGATCGCATCAGGCTGGACCTGCACCAGTCCCTCCAGGGACGCTGCCTTTGGCTCGTTCATCCCCTCACCTCACAGGCAGGATACGCCATCCGATCCCCGCTCCCCCAACCGCGGCCCCAGAACCCGCCTCGTCCTTGTGTCCTGAGGCAGACCCCCCTTTGTCGATGTCTTTCCAGCGCAGGGCTACCGCCTCGGAGACGCGGAGCCCGGTGTCGAGCATGAGCCGGAGAAGGAGAAACGTGATGGAATTCCTGCGTTTAGTGCGCGGTAAGCCGGCGGGAGGATTCGAACCTCCGACCCACGGTTTACGAAA
>CAYHBG010000220.1:0-1736 GCA_964354815.1 uncultured Thermotogae bacterium | reverse complement strand
ACGCGGCTGGCGAGGTGCTCTGGGCGAGGACCTACGCGAAGGGGGGGTACACCGAGGGCCGATCGATCGCCCGCGCGGCCGACGGGAGCCTCGTGATCTCGGGACCCGCCGCGCTTTCGAGCACGGGCGGGACGGACATCTTCCTCCTTCGAGTCGACCTAGACGGCAAGGAACTCGAGTTCAGGACGTTCGGGGGCCCGTTGGACGAGCAGGGCACCGCCTGGCCGATCGAGGGCGGCTACGTCCTAGCCGGCAACCTCGTTGACCCGCGGGACATCGTGGCCGATCCCGGCGCCGCCGGGTACGGCGGCTTTGCCGGCCGCAGCAGCGTCTACATCGCCCGGGCCGACGCCGCCGGGAAGATCCTCTGGTCGCGCACGTTTGGCGGCCAGAAGAACGTCATCACCAGCGAGGGCCTCCTGACGCCCGACGGGGGCCTTCTCCTTCTCGGGACGATCCTTGGCTTCCCGAAGAACGACGACGACATCTACCTCGTCCGAGTCGACGCGGACGGCCGTGAGATCTGGTCCCACACCTGGGAAGAAGGGCTCGCTGAGGGAACAAGTCTCGTCCAGACCCTCGACGGGAACTACCTCCTTGCCGGCTCGTACTCGCCGCCCGAGGCCATGGATCGGGAACGGAAGGACCTTCTGTTCATCAAGGTGGACCCCGAGGGGAACGAGATCTGGAGGGCTATCTGGGGCGAGTCGACGATCGCCGACGATGCGGGCCCCTTGGCCGCCACGGCGGATGGCGGCTCGATCGCCGCCGGCGACACCGGGGGCAGCCTCGCGACGTGGAATCAGGACATCGCCCTGCTCAAGCTCGACGCCCAAGGACAACTCCTCTGGCGGCAGGCCATCGAAACCGACACGCACCAGATGTACGGCACGCTCCTCGAGCATCCCGACGGAGGGTACGTCCTCGTTGGATCGCTAGTTCGGGCCGGCCGGTTTGACATCTTCGTGATCAAGACCGACGCTGAGGGTCGCGTGGCCGAACGGGCGGAATAGGAGCTGCTGCGGCTGCGTCGCCAGGTCGACCTTGACGTCAAGCACGTTCTGGGTGCGCCGGCGTCGGGCAAACGCGAGGTGGAGTCTTTCCATGCAGCAAGAGATCTGGTGAACTTCGCACGTTCATGTCCGCTCGGGCACACCCCACGCGTGTCACAGGTGGAGGACGCCACGATGATCGATCCGAACCCGGCGAGCGGGCAGAAGAGGAGAACCGCGCCCTGTGGGATGAGATGGCGCGCGTCCACCTGCGCGCCTACCCGGAGGTGGAGATCCTGCGGCGCGGCGGAGAAGTTCTCGACCCGATCGAGCTTCGGGAGCTGGGCGACGTGCGAGGGAAGACGCTCCTTCACCTTCAGTGCCACATCGGGACGGACACCCTGACTTGGGCGCGGCGCGGTACCCTTACGGGCGTGGGAGAGAGGAAGAGTCCAGGGCCGTCTCCGGAGAGAACCGGCTCCGAGAAGCGAAGGAACGTCCTCGAGGTCCTTGGGGTCATGGGACGCCTCGGCCTCACGAGTTTTGGAGGGCCCGCGGGGCATATTGCCCTCATGGAGCACGAGGCGGTCCGACGACGGAACTGGGTCGCGCGGGACGAGTTCCTGGAGATGGTGGCCGTCACGAACCTCATCCCCGGCCCGAACGCGACCGAGCTTGCGATCCAACTCGGCTACGTGCGGGCCGGATGGTGGGGGTTCCTCCTGGCGGGCGCGGCGTTCATCC
>CAYHBG010000219.1:0-1742 GCA_964354815.1 uncultured Thermotogae bacterium | reverse complement strand
CGAGTTGACAACCTCCCCTCCCAGGACTACGATGCCCGCTCACAAGGAGCCCGACGACGGAGAGGCCTGCCCCAGGGCGGGCCTCATGCCTTCTGACCGTCGCTGGAGTCGCGCGGCAGGCCCGGAAGGCGGGGCCCCCGCCGTGGCCTGTATGTCGGAAGTCCAGGAACCCCCTTTCTATGCTCTGGGCCGGAGCGAAGTCTGTGCCGCCGTGGGCACCTCGCCGACCGGACTGACCGCCGACGAGGCTCAGGCTCGCCTCCAGAGGTGCGGCCCGAACGCGATCCAGACGATTCGGGGGAAGCCCCTGTGGAGGAAGTTCCTCGCGAACTTCACGCACTTGATGGCGCTCCTCCTCTGGGCGGGCGGCGCGATGGCCTTCGTCGGCAAGATGCCGCAGCTGGGCTGGGCCGTCTGGTCGGTCATCGTCATCAACGCGGTCTTCTCCTTCTGGCAGGAGTTCAGGGCTGAACGGGCCACGGAAGCCCTGAAGCGGCTCCTCCCCACCTACGCCCGCGTTGTCCGCGACGGCGAGGAAAGGCGGATCCTGGCGGAGGAGCTGGTCCCAGGGGACGTGATCCTCCTCTCCGAGGGGGATCACATCAGCGCCGACGCGCGCCTCGTCGAGGAGAGCGAGCTGCGCGTCAACCTCTCGACCCTCAACGGAGAGTCCCTCCCCGCGCGGCGCACCGCGGAGGCTTCGTTGCGAGAGGGGCTCACGGTCACCGAGCGGCCGAACCTCGTGTTTGCTGGGACCTCCGTGAGCGCCGGAACGGGCAGGGCGATCGTCTTTGCCACGGGGATGGCAACCGAGTTCGGGAAGATTGCGCGCCTCACCCAAGGCGTCGAAGAGGGGCTCTCACCGCTGCAGAGGGAGGTCAACCGGCTGACGAAGGTGGTCACGGTCCTTGCGGTCGGGATCGGTCTGCTCCTCTTCCTCCTCTCCGTCCTCGTCGTCCACCGACCTGTCCACGTCGGGTTCGTCTTCGCCGTGGGGATGGTGGTGGCCTTCGTCCCGGAGGGCCTTCTTCCGACAGTGACCCTGGCTCTGGCCATGGGCGTCCAGCGGATGGCGAAGCGCAACGCGCTCATCAAGAAACTCTCCTCGGCAGAGACACTCGGCTCGTGCACCGTGATCTGCACCGACAAGACGGGAACCCTTACCCAGAACGAGATGACCGTGCGCGAGACGTGGGCGGCCGGGCACGCCCTGACGGTCACCGGGGTCGGCTATGAGCCGAGAGGGGAGTTCCGTCCTCTCTTGCCCGGGGGGCTGCTGCCGTCGGGCGACCTCCACGAACTTCTTCTCGGGGCGGCGCTGTGCAACAACGCCAAGCTCGTCCCCCCTCAGGGAGAGAAGGGATGGACGATCCTGGGGGATCCCACGGAGGCGGCCCTCCTCGTCGCCGCGGCGAAGGGCGGTGTCTCGTCTGCGGAGGCGGCAGAGAGCCACCCGCGCCTGCGGGAGCTTCCCTTCGATTCGTCGCGCAAGCGGATGAGTACGGTTCACCCTTGCGGGAGCGACGAGACGGCATTCGTGAAGGGAGCGCCCCGAGAGGTCCTTGATCTCTGCTCCTCGATCCAGGTCGACGGCGCGGTCCTGCCGCTGACCGACGCCTGGCGGGAGAAGGTCCTCGTTGCGAATGACGGCTACGCCCGCGGCGCGCTGCGTGTCCTGGCCGTAGCCCGGCGGACCCTCCCCGAGCGGCCGAACGGCTACACCCTGGACTGGGTCGAGCGAG
>CAYHBG010000218.1:0-1749 GCA_964354815.1 uncultured Thermotogae bacterium | reverse complement strand
GGCCGATGAAGAGCTCGGTCCCGCCCGCGACCATCTCCTCGACGTCGGCTCCGAGAACGCGCGCCGCAGGGGCAGCGCGGCGGATGGCAGCCATCATCGTGCGGAAGGCGGCGCGGACCTCTTCCGGGGTCGAGAGCCCGAGACGCACTCCCCCGACGTCCGTCTTGTGGAGGAGGTCGGGGGAGGCGACCTTGAGCACGACTGGGAAGCCGATCTCCGAGGCGATCTTCGCGGCTTCATCGGCGTCCCGCGCCCGTCCTCCTTTGGGCATCTCGAACCCAAACCGACCGAGGATCTCCCGTGCTTCCTCCATCCCGTCCCCCTTTCGGGCTTCACCTGCCGCGCCCTTCGCGGGCGCGAGGATACCGCTCCGCACGCTCCCTGGGCAAGCTCCGCCAACGACCCACGGCCGGCCGATTGCACGACAGGCGCGAGCGGCATGCAAGATCAAAGGATCCTTGCTGGGAGTTGACTTCCGCCTGGCCATAAGATAGAAATCGGTCGACCGGTCCAAAGAATGGACCAATCGACCGGGAAGGATACGACGGATGGCGCTCAAGTTCAGGGAAGTCCCACAGGCGAGGACGAAGGGCTCCCAGGTCGCGGAGCAAATCCTCGACGCGATCCGCTCCGGCCAGTATGCCGGAGGGGACCGGCTTCCGCCCGAGCGGGACCTCGCCGCGGCGATGGGCGTGAGCCGAGGGTCCGTCCGTGAGGCGATCGGTGCCCTGCAAGTGGCCGGGATTCTCCAGAGCCGAGTCGGCGACGGAACGTACGTCGCCCCGGCCGGCGCCCGCGAGGTGAAGAGCGGGGTCACGGCCTTGATCGAGGCCGGGGTGGATCTCCTCGACATCTGGAAAGGAAAGGAGGAGATCGAGGTCCTCCTCCTCGAAGCCGCGGCACGCGCGGCGACGGACGAAGAGATCGAGGCCATGTCCGCGACTCTGTCTCGGATGGCCGAAGGGGTGAGGCGCCGCGACTACCGGGCGTACCTCGTCTCCAACGTCCGCTTCCACCTCGCGATCGCCAAGGCGGCCAGGAACCCCTCGCTCGCCAAGGCCGAGAACGCGCTCCTCCGCGTGACGCAGCAGATCTACCGCGCGGCCGAGCGAGGGCACGAGGAGGCGGCCGCCCTGCACCTCGACCGCGCCCTTGCGGTGCACGAGACGATCCTTGACGTCCTTCGAGAGCGGAACCCAGAGGGAGCGCGGAGGGCGATGCGCGCCCACTTCAATGAGGTGGCTCGGTTCATCAAGGGCGCCTTTGGCTAGAGGAGCGGACTCGCCAGGCGGGACCATCGTGGACCGACAACCTAGAGTGAGACCGAGAGGAGGCCGAAAGAGATGGCAGAGACCCTGAAGAACTACGTCGGCGGCGGGTGGGCTGCGTCCGGGTCAAAGCGCGTCCTCGACGTGCACAACCCGGCGAGCGGCGAAGCCATCGCGCGCGTGCCGCTCTCAACTGCAGGAGAGGTCCGAAGCGCGGTCGCCGCCGCGAAGGCGGCGTTCCCCGAGTGGCGGGAGACTCCACCCCTCGTGCGCTCGCGATACATGTTCCGCCTGAAGGCCCTCCTCGAGGAGCACTTCGAGGACCTGGCACGAACGGTCACCCTCGAGCACGGGAAGATCATCGACGAGGCTCGGGGCGAGGTGCGCCGGGCGATCGAGAACGTCGAGGTCGCGGCCGGGGTCCCGTCGCTCATGATGGGCTACAACGCCGAGGACATCGCCGTCGGGATCGACGAGGACT
>CAYHBG010000217.1:0-1763 GCA_964354815.1 uncultured Thermotogae bacterium | reverse complement strand
CTGAAGCGCGGCGAGAGGTGAGACGCGATGACCACGGACAACCCTCGAGGGGAATCCCCCCATGCACCGAAGCTGGACCCAGACGCCCCGCACGACTTCATCCGCGCAGCCGTCGCCGCCGACGTCCAGGCAGGGAAGAACGGAGGGCGGGTCCACACCCGCTTCCCGCCTGAGCCGAACGGCTACCTCCTCATCGGGCACGCCAAGGCGATCTGCCTCAACTACGGCATCGCCTGCGAGTTCGGCGGGAAGTTCAACCTGCGCTTCGATGACACGAACCCCGAGAAGGAGTCGACCGAGTACGTGGACGCGATCCGCGAGGACATGCGCTGGTTGGGCGCGGATTGGGAGGACCGTGAGCTCTACGCCTCGGACTACTTCGAGCCGCTCTACGAGTGGGCCGAGTACCTGATCGAGCAGGGGAAGGCGTACGTCTGCGACCTCTCTGCGGAAGAGGTGAGCGAGTACCGCGGCCAGCCGATCCAGGACGGGGACCGGGTCATCACGCCTCCCGGGCGCGATAGCCCGCACCGGAACCGCTCCGTGGAGGAGAACCTCGGCCTCTTCCGCAGGATGCGCGCCGGGGAGTTCCCGGACGGGTCGAGAACCCTGCGCGCCAAGATCGACATGGCGCACCCGAACCTGAACATGAGGGACCCGATCATGTACCGGATCGTGCGTGCCACGCACTACCGCCACGGAGACGCGTGGTGCATCTACCCGTCCTACGATTGGGCGCACGGGCAGTCGGATGCCATCGAGGGGATCACCCACTCCCTCTGCTCTCTTGAGTTCGAGAACCACCGGCCTCTGTACGACTGGTTCCTCCAGAACCTGCCCATCAGGGACCGCCCGCGGCAGATCGAGTTCTCCCGCCTCAACCTGACCTACACCGTGATGAGCAAGCGCTTCATCCTGCGCCTTGTCAAGGAGGGGCGCGTCAGCGGCTGGGACGATCCACGCCTTCCCTCCTTCCGCGGATTGCGGCGGCGGGGGTACACCCCGGAGGCTCTCTGGGACTTCATCCGCCGCGTCGGGGTCGCCAAGGCGGAGAGCCGGGTCGACTTCGCCCTCCTCGAGCACTGCCTGCGCGATGACCTGAACCGCCGGGCGCCCCGGGCGATGGCCGTCCTCGACCCCCTCAAGGTCGTCCTCACCAACTACCCGGAGGGGCCGGCCGAGGAGCTCGAGGCGGTGAACAACCCCGAGGACCCGGTGGCCGGGACGCGGAAGGTCCCCTTCTCGCGCGTCCTCTACCTCGAGCGTGAGGACTTCATGGAGCATCCCACAAAGGACTTCCTCCGGCTCGCGCCCGGGCGGGAGGTGCGCCTGCGCTACGCCTACTTCATCCGCTGCGACGAGGCCGTGAAGGACGCGGCGGGGAACGTCGTCGAGCTTCACTGTACCTACGACCCGGCGACGCGCGGCGGGGACGCCCCGGACGGGCGCAAGGTGAAGACGACCCTGCACTGGGTTTCCGCCGCTCACGCCCTCGAGGCCGAGGTCCGCCTCTACGATCAGCTGTTCACGAAGGAAGACCCGTTCGAGGTCGCCCCAGGTGAGGACTGGGCTGCCAACCTGAACCCGAACTCCCTCACGGTCCTCAAGGGGTGCCGACTCGAGCCGAGCCTCGCCGCGGCGCAGCCGGGCGACCGGATCCAGTTCGAGCGCAAGGGCTACTTCTGCTGCGACCCCGACTCGACGCCCGGCCACCCGGTCTTCAACCGGACGGTCACCCTGCGCGACACCTGGGCGAAGGCGCG
>CAYHBG010000216.1:0-1783 GCA_964354815.1 uncultured Thermotogae bacterium | reverse complement strand
TACAGCCACTTCTTTCGCTTGAAGTAGAGGAGCATCGTCAGGGCGACGAGGGCCATCAGGCCGAGGGCAAAGGCGTACCCGTACCGCCACTCCGTCTCCGGAAGGAAGCGGAAGTTCATCCCGTACACCCCGGCGATGAAGGTGAGGGGCATGAAGATCGTGGCGATGATCGTCAGCACCTTCATGATCTCGTTCATTCGGTTCGACTGGCTGGAGAGGTAGATCTCGAGCATCCCGGCGAGCATGTCGCGGTAGGTGTCGATCCGATCCGCGACCTGGATCGCGTGGTCGTGGACGTCGCGCAGGTAGACGAGCGTGTGCTCCTGGAAGAGCGCGGACTCCCCGCGCTCCAGGCGCGCGATCACGTCCCGCAGCGGCCAGACGGACTTTCGCAAGAAGAGCAGCTCCCGCTTGAGGCGGTGAAGGTCGGCGAGCGTCTTTCGTTGCGGGTCCTGGATCATCTCATCGCTGAGATCCTCGACCCGGTCCCCCACCCGCTCCAGGAGGAGGAAGTGGTGGTCCACGATGGCGTCGATCAGGGCATACGCCAGGTAGTCGGCTCCGAGCTTGCGCAGCGATCCCTTGCCGGTCCGCAGGCGCTCTCGGACGGGGTCGAAGACGTCCCCCTCGAGGCCTGTCTGAAAGGAGAGGACGAACGAGGGGCCGAGCACGAGGCTCACCTGCTCGTCGAGCAGGTCCTCCTCCCCGTCGGCGTGGCGCAGCATCCGCAGGACGAGGTAGAGGTACCCCTCGTAGTCCTCGACCTTCGGCCGCTGGTCGGTCGAGCGAATGTCCTCCACGACCAAGGGGTGAAGTCCAAAGCGATGTCC
Organism: uncultured Thermotogae bacterium; assembly: GCA_964354815.1. Taxonomy (GTDB): domain Bacteria; phylum Bipolaricaulota; class Bipolaricaulia; order UBA7950; family UBA9294; genus CAYHBG01. Next base: position 953 of record CAYHBG010000216.1, on the reverse strand, counting down.
GAGCTGGTCGAGGACGTAGGGATCGTCCACCGTGTCCACGTCGACCCACACGACCGCAGACGAGTCCTGGCACGGAAGGCACTCCTCGACGCGCGCCCCCGGCCTCTCCTCGAACGTGGCCGGGCCGTAGGTGAAGGTGGAGACACGCGCCGGACGGCCGTTCCGCACGGGTCCCGTTCCGTTCAGGCCATCGCCGGTAGGCATGCGCTCCCCTCCTCTTCCGCTACGCGATCCTCGCGCCGCCCGCGGCCGGTCCCTGTTCTTCGAGAGCGTCCTGCCGCCCCCCGTCGGGCGCAAAGCGGCACCCGGGGTTCTTCCTCTACCGTCGGGTCCGCATCATAACCGACGGCCGCCGCCCTCCCCTAAGAGGGAGACGCCCTCTCCGCGAGGACCCTCTCGGCGAGGCTGGTCCCAGCGCTGTTCGCCTGATCGAGCGTCCTTCCGTCGAGGAGGGCGACGACAAACCCTGCAGCAAAGGCGTCTCCGGCTCCCGTCGTGTCGACAAGACCGAGGGGACGTGCGACGCGCCGGTTGCGCTCCTCACCTCGCCAGGCGAGGGACCCCTCGGCTCCCAGGGTGAGGGCCCCAGCAAGATGGGAGGCAGCAAGGGCGTCCACGACCGATTCGGGCTTCCGCCGGCCGGTCAGGACACGCCCCTCGTCCAGGTTGAGGAAGAGCCAGTCGGACTCCGCCACTTCCTCCAGGAAACGCAACGGGCCGTGGCCGCGCAGGAGATTCGCCGGGGGAACACTGAGAGAGGAGGTGATCCCGCCCGCACGGGCACGCGCCAACGCGGCCTTGGCTGCCGCACGCTGCGCATCGGAGAGGAGGGTGTACCCGGAGAGGTGGACGTGGTCGGCTCCCGCGAAGGAGACCCCGTCGACCCAGGTTCTATCCAGGGCGTCGTTCGCCCCGCGCGAGCAGAGCATCGTCCTCTCGTCCTTGCCCCAGAG
>CAYHBG010000215.1:0-1786 GCA_964354815.1 uncultured Thermotogae bacterium | reverse complement strand
CAAGGCGAGGGGGACCACCTTCTCCGGGAGGTTGAGGAGCTTCCGGATGGGATCCACCCGCTCCGCCCGAGGGTGGAGGCCGACCCAGACCGCCCCCAACCCCAGGGCGTGCGCCGCCAGAAGGAGGTTCTGCACAGCCGCCGAACAATCCTGGACCCAGAACCCCTCATACTTCTCGCGCTCGAGGTCCGCGCACACGGCGATGACAAGCGGTGACTCCTTCACCATCTGCGCGTAGGGGTGGACCTTCGGGATCTCGTCGAGCACCTTTCGATCTCGGATGACCACGAACTCCCACGGTTGCTGATTCCCTGCGGACGGGGCCGCCATCGCCGCCTCGAGGAGCTGCTTCACGTTCTCCTCGGAGACCGGCTTGGGCAGGAACCGCCGGACACTGCGTCGCGTCAGGATCGCCTCGAGTGCCTCCATGTTCCCTCCTCGCCCGCGAGGCGAGTGTCCTATCGTCGTCCCCACAGGCAGGCCGAGTCTGCCCGAGGGGAGACGCCAGGGCAACCCCAGGGCAACCCCAGGCAGAGACGCGCCGGGTGGAGTTGTCCTGTGCGCGCCGGGCGGCTACGCTCCCCCGCACGATACGGACGGGGGAGGGGAAGATGAACGTGGGGCGCGGTCCGGCGACCGGGGGGCTAGAGCGTTGACCCACTTTGCCGTCTTCCTCGCGCTCGGCGCGGCGGCGGCGTGGGCGGTGGGGATGACGCTCGCCAAGCCCGCCCTGCGCCACGCGGACCCTCTGACCTACATGGCGCTCCGCTGGATCGTCGTCGCCTGCTTGGCAGCGACGTACGGCCTCGCGAGCGGAGGGTTTGAGTTCGCCGGCTGGCGGCCCATCGCCTTCGCCGTCCTCGCCGGCCTCCTTGACGCCGTGGCTGGAGGGCTCTTCTACCTCCTCGCCATGGAGCGAACCTCCGCTCACCAGACCACGACCCTCTCGAGCACGACCCCTCTGTGGGGGGTCATCGCCTCCGTCCTTTTCCTTGCCGAACCCGCCCGGTGGAGCGCCTTCGTCGCGGCGGCGCTCGTCGTCGGTGGCGCCTACTTCCTCGTCCGAGAGCGGCCAGGTCCCCTGCGAGGGAGCCTGCTCGGACCCGCGTTCGGGCTCGCGACAGGCGTCCTGTGGGGCGTCGCCGAGACCGTCCCCGCGAAGCTCGCTCTGGACGCCGGCATGCTGCCGGCCTCCCTCCTCCTCGTCTTCGCCGCGACCGCCGTCCTGGGGACGCTCCTCATCACGCGCCCCCTCCGCAGGTGGATCCCACAGCAGATGGACCGGACCGGCGTTCTGTACGCCATCGCCTCGGCGGCTGGGGGCGCGTTCCTCGGCTGGGTCCTCTGGCTCAACGCCCTGGAGCGCGGACAAGCGAGCCTCCTTGCGCCCGTCCGAGGCTCGACCCTTCTGTTCGCCTTCGCCCTGAGCGTCCTCTTCCTGCGCGAGCGGCCGACCGGCCGCGCCCTCCTCGGCGCCACCCTCGTCTTCGCTGGAGTTCTCCTCGTCGCCATCGTCCGGTGACGCGAGGCGCCGACGCCGGGGAGACCTCGGCGACTTGACGCTCTCGATTCACTTCCCTACGCTCCTCTCGGAGGTGATCCAGATGAAGAGGGTGCAAGTGTTCCTGGGAGTGTTGGCTCTTGTCGGGCTGGCGGCAACGGGGACGCCGATCAGCCTGTGCCACTACGTCTCGCCGGAGACGAACCTCTCCGACCTCGACCTGTCGATGAGCTATCGGTACTTCGACGACGGCGCAACGCCAGAGGTCGACTCAAGCGGTGGGCG
>CAYHBG010000214.1:0-1787 GCA_964354815.1 uncultured Thermotogae bacterium | reverse complement strand
GCCGCGGGAAGGGCCCGTCGCGCGGCATCTCCTCCCTCGGGGGAAGGCGCGTTCGGGAGGCGCGACGCGGCCTGGCGCAGCGCCCAGTTCCGAAGTGGCCTTGGCTTCCGCTAGGGACGAACCACCCGCCCGACGAAGAGGATCGCGCCGGTCGGGATGTCGCGGATGACGAAGAAGAACGGCCGGTCTATGGTGAGCGTCACCGGGGATCCGGGCATCCCCGTCGCGCCAATGACCACGGCCGTCGCGGCCGCGGCCTCGGTCCCCTTCTCGTCCACCGAGACGAACGCCTTGTGCAGGACATCAGAGATGAACAGGTCTTTCCTGCCATCGATCCCTGAGAAGTCAGCCGCGCTGGGGTCGAACGCGTCCGTCATCCCAAGCGCCCGCAGCGGATCGGACAGAGAAAGGGTCCCCTCGAACTCGAACCTCGGGAGTCCCAGGTGGACCTCGTGCGTCTCGAGCGCATCCAGGATCTCGAGATAGGTCTCGAGGTCGAGCGTTGCCTCGAACGCCGCGAACTGGCCGGCGTCGGGAATGACGAGGAGCATCGCGAGCTCTGCCCCATTGTAGGGGAGTTCGACGGCTTGAAGGTCGCCCACCCTCGCGTAGGAGAAGGTCGCCGTCTCGTGCATCATTGGCAAGGATACGGGACTTCCCGAAAGGGGCGTGAAGGGCGCGGTCGTCGTATCCACCGCATCGAACGGGACGAGCCACGGGGCCTTGAAGTAGATGGCGTTCGTCAGGACGAGCCTCGTGTCCTCGCTTGTGCTCCCCGGGGGGAGGAGATCCTTCACCCGGTCGTTCGTCTGGTGACTCACCCAGTCGTTGATCGTTTCGCGAGAGCCGTCGGGATCGCTCTCGAAGTCGGCAAGCCTCAATCCGGCGCCGTAGTTCAAGGCCAGGGTGTCGAGATACGCCGAACGGAACGGAAAGCCTTTCTGGCCCCAAACCGCGTTCGCCACCTCGAGCTGAAAGCCGTCCCCCTCGTAGGGAGGGCCGACTTCGTCGCGGCTATTCAGCTCCAGGTCGAGCGCGTTGAACGCCGGATGGAGCGAGCCTTGCGGGAGCTCAAACCGCAGCACCTGCGCCATCTGGGTCTCCGTCTCGCCGCCAGCCCCGGCGTACGCCATCGCCAGAGCCGACGAGATGCTGTGCGGCGAGAAGAAGAGGTTTGCGTCGCCCCCGGCCACTTCGCGGTAGAGCGCGAAAGCGAACGCGGCGTTCTCTCGAGTGAGGGTCGATATCTCTACCGGACTGACGTCCGGCTTGAGGTTTCGTACGAGATTCGACTGAGCGATCGAATCGTCGCCCGGAATCTGTGGCCAAAGCCAACTGCAGCCCACGAGGCTCGCCGCAAGAAACGCGAGTATGAGAAGACGGAACACCCTTCTGCACCGAATCAAAGACATCTCCCTCACCTCCCCTGAGCGCTGGCCAGTTCGCCGTCTGTGAACGGGCCTTCCCTGCAGCGGACCGAGCGGGGTATCCTCCTCGGTGCCTTCTCCTCCGGGCGGGACCACACGGGCCGATCCCTGCCCGCGAAAGGATCATAGAGGATAGGCGATCCCGCCGCACGGTCGGCGCGCAAGAGAGTCAGTTCAGCCACCGGGCCGCTCGTGGCGTGACGGATCGGACGGAGTCAGTTGTGGGCGAGATCCCGAAGCACGGGCGGAGCCGCGACCGCGTCACCGGTCTTCTTGGCTCGCGGTTGTCCGATTGGCTATAGTCCTCGCGAAAGGAGGGTTCATGAGGCGTCTGATCGAAGGCGGAACGGTCTGGGACGG
>CAYHBG010000213.1:0-1795 GCA_964354815.1 uncultured Thermotogae bacterium | reverse complement strand
CTAGTCGGTTGCGGCGCCCGCGGAGAGGGACGGTACCCCCGCGACGGCCATCCCGTTGAGATGACGGTCGAAGAAGGCGAGCGCCGCGGACAGGGCCTGCGCGTAGTACCGTTGGTCATACGGTGAGCCCGTCGCCCAGCCGTGTCCGGCCCCCTGAAGCGCGAGGAACTCGACCTCGACTCCCGCATCCCGCAGCGCGTCGCGCAGGATCACAGACTGCTGGAACGGAACCCTAGGGTCTCGCGTCCCGTGGATGATCAGGAACGGGGGATCGTCCGGGCTCACGTAGGTGACCGGAGAGGCCTGTTGGCAAAGGTTCGGCTTCTCGGCGCACGTCCCCCCGATGAACGCCACGATCGCTGGGTCGCGAAGACTGGCGGCCTGCGAGAGATCCGTCGGGCCGTAGTAGTCGACGACGGCCTGGACGCGACTGGAGAGCGAGAGGTCGCCGCTTTCGCCCTCGAGGCCCTCCGAGCCGTCGGTGACGCCCAGCATCGCGACCAGGTGCCCCCCGGCCGAACCTCCCATGGCTCCGATTCGAGAGGGGTCCACGTCCAGCTCTGTGGCGTGCGCGCGCAGCCACCGGACCGCGGCCTTGGTGTCCTCAACCGCGGCGGGGAAGGGGTGTTCCGGGGCGAGGCGGTAGTTGACCGAGATCGCGACGTATCCCTTCTCCGCGAAGGACTGCGCCTCCTCGGCCCAGTTTGCCTTGTCCCCGGCCTGCCACCCTCCTCCGTGGACGAAGACGATCGCGGGGTGTGGGCCGGCCGACTCAGGACGGAAGAGGTCGAGCTCGAGGTCGACCCCGTCGACGGTGGCGTAGACGAGGTCTCGCTCGACGGTCGCAAGCGCCGTCACCGTCTTGACAAGCGACCTCCCCGGGAGGGGCGGCTCGACAGACGCTCCGTCGATCCCGAACCGGGCGAGGACCGTCGCCGCGACGTCCTTCTGATCCCCCTCGCCCTCGGATCCAGCCAAGAGCGGGTCGTTCGAAACGAGCCAGACTTCGGGTGCGTTGGAGTGGCGTCGGGAGCCCTCATCGAAGCCGTGGTCTGTGTTGACGTAGACAAGGGTCCGATCGTCGATTCCAAGGGCCCTGATCCTCGCGAGGATCTCCCCCAGCCACCGGTCGCAGGCCTCGATCGCCTGCTCGTACTCGGCCGAGTTCTCCCCGTGCGCGTGGCCTGCGTGGTCGGGATCGCTGAAGTGGAAGAACGCGAAGAAAGGGCGGTCCTGATAGGCGTCCAGGACCTGGAGCGCCAGGGAGCCGACCTCATCGGCCTCGGCTTGTTCGATCGAGCCCTTGTCGATGGCCACCTTGGCATTCGCAAGGATCTCGGAGAGGTTCTTGTACTTCCCGGTGACCGCCGCCGTGGCGATCCCCTCTTCCCCGAACGCCGCCTTGAGCCGCTCAAAGAGCGTGAGCCCTTCCGGGATGGCGCGGAAGCGGACGTTCGAGTAGACGCCGGTGACCTCCGGTCCCAAGCCGGTCAGCATCTCGGCATGACCTGCCTTGGTGTCGGTCGCGTGGTCGGTGATTCTCAAGGGGACGAAGGCTCCGTCCACGATCAGGTCGGAGAGATGGGGCAGGCTCCCTCGACGCAAGAGATCCAGGAGGTGTTCCCGCTGGACCCCGTCCCAGGAGATGAGGACGACGCTGTTCGGCGGGCTCGCGGGTGCCCCTCCTCCGTAGAGGGTTCCCCACCCCCATCCGAGAGCAAGAACGGCGAGAAGAGACAGGACGACGGATCTCCAGGCGCGACTCATGCGACCTCCTTTCGTTCGCCACAGGGTA
>CAYHBG010000212.1:0-1810 GCA_964354815.1 uncultured Thermotogae bacterium | reverse complement strand
TCACCGCCTTGTCCGTCGAGATCAGCACGAGCGCCTCAACTCCCGTCTCGCACGCCGTGCGGACGACGATCTCCGTCCCGAAGACGTTCGTCTTCACGGCCTCCTCAGGGAAGGCCTCCATCATGGGAACGTGCTTGTAGGCGGCGGCATGGAAGACCATGTTGGGCCTAGCCCCAGCCAGGGCACGTGCAACTGAAGCTTCATCACGGACATCGCCGACGAGAACGGCCACGCCGCTGTCCGGAAAGAGGCGGTGAAGATCGTTCTCGAGGTTGAAAAGGCCGGTCTCGTCGATGTCGAGTGCGAAGAGCGCCCCCGCTCCAAACCCGAGCGCTTGTCGGCAAAGCTCGGAGCCGATTGACCCTGCCGCTCCGGTGACGAGGACCCTCTTCCCGAGGAGGAACTGCTCAACGACGCGGGTGTCGATGGGAACCGGATCGCGACGCAGAACGTCCTCGGGCTGGAGTTCGCGAACCTCCGAGATGCGGACCTGTCCCGCGTAGAGCTTGCTCAGTTGCGGCAGGATCTTGAGGTCCTTGACGCCGGCGGTGCGCGCCAGGTCCACGGTCTCTCGGATCACGTGAGGAGAGGCAGAGGGCATCGCAATCAGAACGACCTCCGCGCCAGCCGACTCGACGAAGCTCTTGACCGATTTGCGGGGGCCTAGCACGCGGACGCCATGGATGACCAACCCGCGCTTGGCGGGATCGTCGTCGACGAACCCCACGGGCCACAGACTGGGCTGCTGCTCGGCGAGGATCGCTCGGACGAGGTTCTCGCCCGCTTCGCCTGCTCCTACCACAAGGGTTCGCTTCCCGGAGCGTCGCTTCCGGCCAGGGCTGGACGACAGAGCCTGGCGGACAAGTCTTTTCCCCACCCGCAGACCGGCCACTCCCAAGAGAGTGAAGGCGAAGTCGATGGCAGGGATTGAACGAGGGGCGGCCGCGAAGGCCGACGTGTCCCGCAGGACGAAGAGGGCGGCGACCAGGCCAAGGGAGCCCACGGCGCAGCCAAGCAAAACCTTGAAGAGCTCCTCCATCCCAACGTGCGCCCAGCTGAACCGATAGAGCCGAAAGAGGAAGAAGACGGGGATCTTGGCCGCCACGGAAAGAAGGAGGATGTGCCATACGAGGGGCAGAAGTCGAGTGGGGATGCTTCCGTCGAAGCGCACAAGGAAGGAGAGGACCAATGCAGCGGCGATGGCTACGGCATCGACGGCTGCAAACGCCAACACGCGGCGAGGTCTCGCCCAGTCTCGACTACTCCCTCTCCCCGTCGGCGACTCCAGTGGCATGAGTTGTTCCTGCAGCTAGAACAGAACCTCCCCGACGCAACAGCGAACGCAGGCTAGCCGATTATAGCCCTCTTCGCACCAATGCAATTGGTCTCACGAGCTACACAGGTTCGCCGCAATGGGACGGGTCTTCACCAGCAGGCCCGTTTCTCAAGCAGGAGCAACGCGGCCACTGCCTCGAAGCCGAATGCTTTCGGCGCTGGCTACAGCTCAGCGATGGCCGATCCCAGGCAGTCGACGACCACTTCCACTTCCGCTCGCGTCAACCGTTTGAAGAAGGGCAGGGCAATCGTCCGCGCCGCTACCGACTCGGTGATCGGGAAGTCCCCCTCCTTTGTCCCGAGGAGGTCGCGGTAGAACGGCTGGAGGTGGATTGGCTGGAAGTAGTTTCGGCAGCCAATGCCTCGCGCTTCTAGGCCTCTGAGGACCCGGTCGCGATCCTCTCGGGTGAACCCCTCGGTCAGGCGAACAACGTAGACGAACCAGCTCATCGTCACCCCTGGCGCGACGTAGGGC
>CAYHBG010000211.1:0-1818 GCA_964354815.1 uncultured Thermotogae bacterium | reverse complement strand
CTCCTCCTGGGGGACGAACCCCTTCACGCCCGTGTAGGTGTAGGCCAGATCCTGCCCGGACGTCGTGAACTGCACGTCGAGGAGGACCACGTGGACGCCACCGACATCGAAGCTCGCGTAGGTGCGCTCCAGATCAAGGATCCTGCGGTACTCATCCTTGGACAGGTTGTACAGGTCGTGGTTTCCGATCACGTGGTAGCGAGGGCCGGAGAACCCGGCGAGGACCTTGTCCGCGCTCTCAAGGATCCCCGGGATGCGTCCCGGATCCCCCGGGTCAACTCCCAGGACGACCCAGCCGTTCACGAAGTCTCCGAGCTCGATGACGAGGTCGGCCGGCCAGGCGTTCATCGCGTCGACGAAGGCCCCCAGGCGCTCCGCGCTCTTGGCCATCCATTTCCCCTCCGCCGGGGAGTCCCGGTCGTGGAAGTGGACGTCGGTCACGACGCCGATCCGCACCTCCCCCGCCGCGACGAGGAGCCCGGAGGCGACGACGAGCGCGACGAGCGCCCCGAGGAGCCGAGCCCATCCCTCCCTTCTCATCCCGTCCTCCTAGTAGGCGAACGTCCAGTCGGCCTGGTCCCCTTCCCCGTCGACCGTCACCGTCCGCGCGACCGGGTCGAGGGTGATCCGCGCCCACGAGAGCGGCCTGCCCTCCTCCTCAACCAGGGCTTCGAAGGTGAGGTAGCGAATCCCGTCGACCAGAGCCAGCGCGGCCTCGTGATCGTGACCTTGGAGGACGGCGACCACCCTTCCCGACTCCTTGAGGACCGCTCGCACGTCGGCCGCGTTCGAGATCTCCGGCCCGCCGGAGAGGAGGTCGAAGGCGACGTTCAACTGCTGGTGAACGAAGACGAGCGTCGGCTTCGCGGTCGCGGCGAGGTCGGTCCGGAGCCAATCGAGCTCCGCCTGCGGGATCCTCCCTTGGACGACCCACCCCATCTTGGCCATAGGCTCGTCGTTCTTCTTGAACTGCGCGTCTAGGATGATCAGGTGGTAGGCTCCAGCGTCGAAGCTCCCGTACGTCCACTCCGCCCCGGTCCCGGCGAGGAACTCCTCTTTGGACAGGTCGTACACGTCGTGGTTCCCCAGGACGTCGTAGCGCGGTCCGGTGAACCGCGCGTAGACCGCCTCCGCCGCGGCTAGGATCCCAGGGATCCGCTCGGCCGCCCCGAGGTCGGCTCCGACGACGAACCTCCCGTTCACGAGGTCTCCCAGGTCGATCACGAGGTCGGCCGGCCAGGCGTTCATCGCGTCGACGAACGCGGTGAGCCTCTCCGCATAGTTCGTCATCACCTTCTTCTCCCCGGGCGAGTCCGTGTCGTTCGCATGCAGGTCGGCGAAGATCCCGATCCGAAGCGGCACCGTCGCGTCCGCCGCTCGGGTGGCGAGCGAGACGCCCGTCGCGGCGAGGCCAGCCAGGATGACGAAGACAATCAGAGCGGTCTTTCTCATGGTCCCTCCTCCTTCACTTCTCGGGAAAGGCTAGCCGCTCCTTGCGTCCGTCGCTAGTCTTGCCGCCAAGACGCGGGACGGCTACCCTGTCCTCGATTCCCATCCCTGAGGAGGCTCCCCCACATGACCTTGAGAGAGATCCAGGAGGCGGTTCACCGGACGGCGGTCGAGCACGGGTGGTGGGAGGCGCCGCGTTCGACCGGCGAAGCTCTGATGCTGATGGTGACCGAGGTCGCCGAGGCGATGGAAGCCTACCGGGTCGGGAACCCATCGAGCGACCAGATCCCCGGCTTCTCAAAGATCGAGGAGGAGCTCGCCGACGTCGTGATCCGCCTCCTCGACTTCGCGGGCGGGAGCGGTTTCGAC
>CAYHBG010000210.1:0-1827 GCA_964354815.1 uncultured Thermotogae bacterium | reverse complement strand
GGCCGGCTGCATCGCATGGGCGAGATTCCTCACAAGAACCTGCGGCCGTTGCTGGGGCGGGTTTCTCCTCAGCTCGGCGCTGTCGTCGCGGAATAGCCCTTCTCCTTGCTAGCGCTAGCGGGTCGACGTCGGACGGGACAACAAGGGAAGAGCTCCCCAGACGCGCCTTAGAGGAGACGGATCGGTGGACAGGGCGACACCGGGGGTCACGTCTTGCCTCTTGATCCTCCCTCCCAGCACCGCGGGGCGACACCGGGGTCACGTCTTGCCTCTTGATCCTCCCTCCCAGCACCGCGTGAGACGAAGACCCATGAGGTCTGGGAGAAGAGAGCTTCACGGCGTGAGCTTCGCCGGCTCCTCGAGGATCGCCAGGATCTCCTTCGCGCAGTAGGCGCGGCCGCGGCGGCCCTCTCCAAGCGGGGCGACGATGCCTTCCTCGACCAGGCGGCGGATCGCGCGGTCGGCAGTCGCGAAGGCGACGCCGAGGTTCTGCGCCGCCACCTTGGCCGTCAGATACGGATTGGCTGCCAGCCGCTCCGCAAGGAGAGAGGGCGCCTTGGTTCCGATCCCGGTGAGCTTCGCTTGCCATTGATCGACCAGTGCGGTGATCCGCATGGCGCGGTCGACCGCGTCCTCCGACTGCCGGGCGATGCCGTTCAGGAAGTAGAGGAGCCAGGCCTCCCACTCGCCGCGCTCGGTGACCGCGATCAGGCGATCGTAGTAGTCGCGCCGCGTCGCCTCGAAGAACGCCGAGAGGTACAGGAGCGGCGTCGGGAGGATTCCCCTCTCCACGAGGAAGAGGACGACGAGGAGACGGCCGACCCTGCCGTTCCCGTCGAGGAACGGGTGAATCGCTTCGAATTGGTAGTGCGACAGGGCGATCTGGGCGAGAGGAGGGAGGGAGCGGTCCTGCAGAAAGCCCTCCAAGGCCTCGAGACAGGCTGTCATCTTCCCCGGCGGCGGGGGCACGTAGGTTGCGGTCTGAAGAGTCGATCCGGGGGTGCCAATCCAGTTCTGGGATCTCCGGAACCGCCCCGACTGGGCGCTTTCGCCCCGGACACCCTGAAGGAGCTTGGCGTGGACCTCACGGACGAGACGGAGCGACAAGGGGAGAGCGTTCAGCCTCTGGATCCCGTACTCGAGGGCAGCGACGTAGTTTGAGACCTCCCGCAGATCCTCAGGGCTCCGATCGACAATGGCCCCTGCCTCAGCCGCCAGGAGCTCGCCGAGGGTGGCCTGGGTTCCTTCGATCCGGCTGGAGAGGACGGCCTCGCGCGTGATGAATGGTCGCATCAAGACGTGCGGGTTCGGCAGGCGTCGCCCCTCGCCCGCCAGCCGGCCGATGGCGCGGTCGGCGTCGGAGAGCGCGTTGAGGAGCGGGTCGGACCAGACAAGCTGCGGTGGGAGTGGATCTGGGACGAACGCCGAGTAGCCCTCTGGGACTCGAACGTAGACGCCCGGTCTCTTCGGCATCGGGTCTCCTTCGCTTCCCTGTTTGGGGTTCGGGCTGTCCAAGGACGCGCCTGCTTATTATCATTCTGCGTCAAGATGAAAACAAGGAGGTCTTGAGCCTCCGGCGATGAAAACGAACGAGGTGGCTTATTATCATTCTCGTCCAAAATGACAATGCGGCCCTCGGGAGAGAGGGCGCCCAGCCCTTTCCGGGTCAGGGGCTTCCTGAGCTGCCTTCTGGCGCGGTCTCAGCCCAGCGGATACGCTACCGCGAGGTGAGCGTGATGCGGGGTCTGGTACTGGGCTTTCTCGTTCTCGTTCTGATCGGAACCCCCATCGTCGCGCAGACCGTCCCGTTCGCCGACCCGAGGCTGG
>CAYHBG010000209.1:0-1835 GCA_964354815.1 uncultured Thermotogae bacterium | reverse complement strand
TGCAGGCAGTCGAGGAGGAGGATCTGGTCCTTCTCCCGCCGGACCGCTTTCGTTCCGGCACGCCGGCCCTCCTTGAAGCTGTAGACCGGCTTCTCAACGGCCTTCCCCTCGAGGAGGTCGGCGAGGTGCCGGTTCAGGAGCTGGATGTCGATCGCCTCGGGGGTCTCGTAGTTCCGGTCGTTGATCCAGTCCGTCGGGTGCTCGATCAAGGGCCAGAAGTAGTCGTCGAGGTTGAGCATCAGGAAGCGCAGCCCGCGCTTCGTCAAGCGGTCGGTCAGCTTCACGGTCGTCGTCGTCTTCCCCGACGAGGAGGGGCCGCTCACCCAGACCATGGACAGCGGGTCGCCCCGCTCGACGCGGGCAAGGAGCCTCGCCGCCGCCTCATCGAGAGCCCTCTCGTAGCGGTCGGTCGCTGCCTCGACGAGCGCCTTTACCTTCTGGCGGCGCACGATCTCGTTCAGTCCCAGGACGGTGTCGCAGCCTTGGTCCCGGTTCCAGGCGAGGAGGGGTTCCATCTGCTCGGGCGGGTACCCGTTTCCTGCGAACTGGTCCTCGCGGATTGCCCCCTCTCGCACCCAGTGGTGCCCCCAACGGAAGGCGGTGTAGGCGTCGGCGGTGACGATGAATCCGTAACTGGAGAGCACGTGCAGGACGGTGTCCTGAACCTCCTCGATCGCTGGTGGGAAGTTCGAGACCAGATGGCGAGGGTCCGCGTTCAGGCAGACGACGACGAGGTCAGACAGGGAGCGAGCAATCTCCTCATCGCTGCCGCAGGCCTGGAAGAGGCAGTCGTTCACCCCAGGGAGGCGGTCGTGCTCGAACCCGCCGATCGACGCGGCGGCGCGGGCGATCGCGCGCACGATCCGCTCCTGATCGAACGTCACCAGGGCGTGGTTCCGCCTCATCACCTTGCCGATCTTGTTCACAACAGGCATGGTGAGGGGATCATAGCGTGCAGCGGGGCCGCGGGGAAGTCTCACCTGCCCTTCCGGCTGTTCCCCGCGGCGTCGAGCCCGGAGCGATGTCAGCCGTCGAGGAAGGTAGGCTCGTCCAGGAGGCCCTGGACGGCGCTGAAGTAGCGCCCGAGGTGGAGGCCGTCCAAGAGGCCGTGGTGCACCTGCACGGCGAGGGGCATCCTCAACCGCTCGCCGGACGGCGCGAGCTTCCCCCACGCGATACGTGGCACGGAGTCCACCGGGCGCACTGGGACCGGGTGCAGGACGGCGGTGAACGAGACCCACGGGACCGGGCTCATGAACAGGAGGTCATCCCGGCCTGGCTCGTCCTCGAGCCTCGGGTGGGCCCGAGCGCGGCGCATCGCCTCCGTTGCGCCTGCGGCGAAGGCCGCGAAGTCTTCGACGTAGGGGAGGTAGCAGAAGCCGAACAGCTCCTCGTCGGTGAGGACGATGAGCGAGGGGTGGACGACCTCATGTTCGACGATCGTCTCTCCGCGGATCCTCTGGCGGAACTCAGGGATCTCATTCGCGGCGCGGGAGAGGACGTAGGTGAGGACGACCGTGAGCGGGAGGTCGCGCTCCCGGATGATCCGGCGGAGCGCCGTCACGTCGACGTCCGCGCACAGGCCGAAATGCGGGTTCTCGAACCCGCGGAAGAACTCGAAGTGCCTCCGCCTCGGCCAGGTCTCAAGGTCGATGACGCGCATCGCTCCCCCTCCTGCACGGTTTTCCACGTTGGCCAATTGTAGGGCAAGGCCGGAGGTCCTCCGAGGCGAGCTGTACATCCTGCGGGAAGAGGTCTGGCCTAGACCCCTTCTCTCCCCCGCGCCTTCGCCCAGGTGTCGCGCAGGGTGACCGTCCGGTTGAAGACCGGGTGGC
>CAYHBG010000208.1:0-1835 GCA_964354815.1 uncultured Thermotogae bacterium | reverse complement strand
TCGAGGAGTTCGAGGTCAAGGCCGAGGAGACGAAGCTCGGCCCCGAGGAGATCACGGCCGACATCCCGAACATCTCCAAGGAGGACCTGAAGAACCTCGACGAGAACGGGGTCGTCCGCGTCGGGACCGTCATCCGCACCGGCGACATCCTGGTGGGGAAGATCACCCCGCGTGGCGAGTCCGAGCCCACGCCGGAGGAGAAGATCTTCCGCTCCATCTTCGGCGAGCGCGCCCGCAACGTGAAGAACACCTCCCTGCGGATGCCCCCCGTCTCCGCGACGGCGAAGGTGATCAAGGTGAAGCGCTTCTCCCGCGACCAAGGCAACGAGCTCGACGCGGGCGTGAACCAATTGGTCAAGGTCTTCGTCGCCCAGCGCAAGAAGATCTCCGTCGGAGACAAGCTCGCCGGACGGCACGGAAACAAGGGCGTCATCTCCATCATCCTCCCCATCGAGGAGATGCCCTACCTGCCCGACGGCACCCCGCTCGACCTCATCCTGAACCCGATGGGCGTCCCGTCGCGGATGAACCTCGGCCAGATCTTCGAGGCGAACCTCGGCTGGCTTGCCCACCTGAAGAATGAACTCGTCGCCTCCCCGATCTTCGACGGGGCGACCGAGGATGAGATTCTGGATGAGCTGCACGATGAACGGGAGAAGGCCGGCCTTGGCGAGGGGGACGACTACGATGGCAAGGTCACCCTCCGCGACGGCCGCACCGGCGCGCCGTTCGCCCGGCCGATCACCGTCGGCTACATGTACATCTTGAAGCTCGAGCACATCGCCGACGAGAAGATCCACGCCCGCTCGACCGGCCCGTACGCCCTGATCACCCAGCAGCCGCTCGGGGGCAAGGCGCAGTTTGGCGGACAACGTCTGGGCGAGATGGAGGTGTGGGCCCTCGAGGCCTACGGCGCCTCGGCCCTCCTCCAGGAGATGCTGACAGTCAAGTCGGACGACACCCGCGGCAGGATCGCGCTGTACAAGGCGATCCTCAAGGGGGAGGAGTTCCCCAAGCCGGGTCTGCCCGAGTCGTTCAAGGTCCTCCTCCGCGAGCTGCGGAGCCTCGGGCTCCACCCGCGCCTCTTCGACCGTGACGACCGCGAGATCGACATCAACTGACCGGGAGGAGGACGAGCACTCGGCGGGATTCATCCTCTTCTCCGAGGCCGCCCGAGGCCCGCGCCAGTACCTCCTCCTTCGCCACCGGAACGGCAGCCACTGGGGGTTCCCCAAGGGCCGCATTGAGCCCGGGGAGCATGAAGGCGAAACCGCCCTGCGCGAGGTCGAGGAGGAGACCGGGATCGACAAGATCGAGCCGATCGACGACTTCCGCGCCGTCAACGAGTACCACTTTCGTCGCGGGGGGACGCTCATCCGGAAACAGGTCGTCTACTTCCTCGGCCGCGCCCTCACCGATCGCGTCGTCCTCTCGCGCGAGCACATCGCCTGGCGCTGGTTCTCTCTTGCGGCGGCGGAGAAGGCCCTGAACTACGAGGACGCGCGCGAGGTCCTCCGCGCCGCGGATCAGCATCTGGACGGCGCCCCGCAGCCGGAACCAGCCGGATAACGGCGTTCCGGGCCGCGCCGTGAGACGGCGCTAGCGCAACATCGGCCGGCGCCAGGAGAGGAGGAGCACGTGGAGGCAAGGGGACGTGTGGCGGAAGACAAGGGACAGCCTCGGGTCGCGTTCTACGGCCTCTCGACCTGCGTGTGGTGCAAGAAGACGCGTGCCCTGCTCGAGGAGCTGGGCGTCCCGTTCGAGTACGCCTACGTCGACCTCCTGACCGGAGCGGAGCTCGATCGCGCCATGGCCGAGGTCCGGAGGCACAGCCG
>CAYHBG010000207.1:0-1838 GCA_964354815.1 uncultured Thermotogae bacterium | reverse complement strand
CTCGCTCGACCCAGTCCAGGGTGTAGCCGTTCGGCCGCTCGGGGAGGGTCCGCCGCGCCACCGCGAGGACGCGGAGCGCTCCCCTGGCGAAATCGTCATTCGCCGCGAGGATCTCTTCGCGCGCGGCTTCCGTCATGGGCCGGACTTCGCCGCCGATGAGAAGCGAGGTGCAGAGGGAGAGGACCTCCTTGGGAGCCCCCTTCACGAACGCCGTCTCCTCCTGCCCGCGCTGGTGGACGGTGCTCATCCGCTTGCGGGAGGAATCGAAGGGAAGCTCGCGCAGGCGCGGGAGGTCCTTCGCCGCCTCCGCGGACAGGACGCCTCCCTTCGCCGCGGCGACGAGCAACGCCGCCTCGGTCGGGTCGCCGAGGATCGCCCAGGACTTCCCTCCCTGGGGCGGGACGAGCTTCGCGTTGTTGCACAGCGTCGCCCCCAGGAGGAGCTCCCGCAGGTCGTCCGCCGGGAGGGACTCGCCGACGACAGAAGGAACGAATTGCCCCGTCGGCTCGTAGCCAACGCCGGTCACCGTGAGCCGCTTCCCGGCCACCCAGGCCTCGCGCACGGTCATCTCGTTCTGAGTCAAGGTCCCCGTCTTGTCGGTGCAGATCACCGTGCAGGAGCCGAGGGTCTCCGCCGAGGAGAGCTTCTTGATGAGCGCGTTGCGCTTCGCCATCCGCTGCACGCCCATCGCCAGGGAGAGCGTCACTGTCGGAAGCAGCCCCTCCGGGACGAAGGCCACCACCATCCCCACGGCGAAGACGAACCCGACGTGGACAGGTCGGTGGACGACGAGGACGGAGAGGAGGAAGAGGAGGACGCCGATCCCGACCGCGAGGATCGTGACGACTTTGGTCAGGCGGTTGACTTCCCTCTGCAATGGGGAGAGGTCCTCCCCGACGCCCTGGGTAAGGCGTGCGATCTTCCCGAACTCGGTCGCCATGCCGGTCGCGCACACGACCGCCCTACCGGTTCCCGCGCTCACGGACGTGCCGGCAAAGACGAGGTTGGGTCGCTCGGTGACGGTGAGTCCCTCGCGCAGCGAGGCCTCCGCGGTCCGCCGCGCGGGAACGGACTCCCCGTTGAGGGTCGAGAGGTTGACGCGCAGCTCGTTCTCTTCGACCAGGCGCCCGTCCGCACTGATGTTGTCCCCCTCGGACAGGACGATGACGTCCCCGGGGACGAGCTCCTCGGCGGGTATCTTCCTTTCCTCGCCGCCCCGAACGACCCGCGCGTAGCAGGGGAGAAGCTTCTTCAGGGCCTCCGTCGCCCGCTCGGCCCTGAACTCCTGCCAGAAGGAGAAGATGGCATTGATGACGACGACGGACCACACCGCCCAGCCGAGCTGGGGCATCTTGCCGACGAACGCCATCGCGCCGCCCGCCCAGAGAAGAAGGGCCATCAGGTGGGTGAAGTTCGCAAGGAACTTCCTCCACAGAGGCTTCCCCTTGATCGTCTGGATCGCGTTGGGGCCGACCGCCTGTAGCCGCGTTCGGGCCTCGTCGGCGTCGAGCCCGGCCGGCGAAGTGCCGAGAGCGGCGTAGACCTCGCTTCGGCCAAGGGCATAGAGAAGTGGTTCCTGGTCTTCCGGCATACGGGGCCCGCAGCCGGCCGCCTTCGGGGTCTGCCGCGGGCACTAGCGACGAGGAGAAAGCATGAAGCCCACCCTGGGGCAGGCTTCTCCGTCGTCGGACTCCTTATGGGCGCGTATCGTAGTCCTGGGAGGAGGAGTTGTCAACTTGGCACCTCCTCCTGCGGACTACGGAGCGAGAGCCCGGCCTCCCCCCTCCGAAAGCAAGCGCCGTCCCGCGACGCCTAGGTCGTCCCGGAACGGCGCTTCC
>CAYHBG010000206.1:0-1843 GCA_964354815.1 uncultured Thermotogae bacterium | reverse complement strand
CTCATCCGCGACAAGGTCATCGTGCGGAGGGGCGAGAAGGAGGAGGAGGTCGGCCGCCTCGTCGACCTCGAGATCAGGCAAAACGGCGGCTATCCCGAGGTGGTGAACCTGGTCATCGGGCGGTCGTTCGGCCGGCCACCCCTCGAGATCCCGTTCGGCCTGGTCAAGTCGATCGACGCCCGCCAGACGGTCGTGGAGGTCCCCTCTGACCTCAAGCTGAAGGAGTTCGTCGCCGAGCCGGCCCGCACCCTGATCAGGGACATGATCCTCGACAAGAAGATCATCGACACCGACGGGTACGAGGTGGAGGTCGTCTACGACATCCGCCTCCTCCACACGGAGGGCCGGATGCTGGTCGTCTACGTCGACGTCACGAAGGCCGGAATGCTGCGGCGACTCCACTTCGGGTGGCTGGCGAGACTCCTCTGGGGCGGGGTGAAGGAGACGGAGCTCCTCCCCTGGCGCTACGTCCAGCCTCTCCCGAGCGAGCTCGACCGGTTCAAGGGGAACGTCAAGTTGACCATCTCCCGGGAGAAGATCGCCGACATCCACCCGGCCGACCTCGCCGACATCCTGGAGGAGCTGAGCGGCGAGGAACGCATGGCCGTGTTCAACACCCTGGACACGGAGACGGCGGCCGACACCCTAGAGGAGGCGGAGCCGCGCGTGCAGCGGGAACTGGTCGCCTCCCTGCGCCGGGACCGCCTGATCGAGCTCTTCCACACGATGACCCCGACCCAGATCGCCGACATCCTGGAGATCCTGCCCCGAGTCGACGCTCAGGTCCTGAAGAGGGCCCTTCCCACGGAGACGGCCGTGAAGGTGAACGAGCTCCTGGAGGCACAGGACATCGGCCTGGAGTCGATCATCACCAGCCGGTTCCTCGCGCTGCCCGAGACGGCGCTCGTCGGAGAAGCACTCAGTCGTTTCCGCGACCGGACCACGCGCTTTGACGTCGTCATGTACGTCTACATCACCGGGGAAGACAGCACACTCAAGGGCGTGATCGACATCCGGGAGCTGATCCAGGCAGAAGAGAACACCCCCCTGCGCGATGTGATGACCGAGCAGGTCGTGACCCTCTCGTCTGAGGACACCCTGGCCGACGCGGCGAGCGAGTTCGTGGACCACGGCTTCCGCGCGCTCCCCATGGTCGACGAGAACCACAAGCTGATTGGGGTTGTCCCCTACAAGGACCTCCTCGCGGTGATGAAGTAGGGGAAAGCGGCGCCTGCTCGGGGCGATCGCCAACCTGGCCTCCCTGGCCGCTGTGCGGTGGGCGGGATCGGACGCCAAGCCCGAGGGAGAAGCCCCGCTCTAGGCCTGAGAGCCCCCATTTCGCGCCCTACCGAGCGTGGAGATCGAGAGGACGGCCGAGGACGTCTCCCGACTCGGTGCGGAGACCCTCGCCCGCCAGCACGCGTTCAAGGTACGAGAGGGGTTCGACCCGGCCTCTCTCCGCGTCCCGTCGCGGATCCTCGAGACCCCGACTCCACTCGGGCCGATCGACGCAGACTTCGTCCGCGGAGCGCTCTTCCAGTTCCGACAGGCGCTCAGGCTTCGCGGAAGCCTCCGAAGAGCGTCGGGCAAGCTCGGGTCAGCTCCATCGGCCGCCCAGGGCAGTACGGCGCGAGGGCTGACGGTGCCTCCGGCCACGCGAGCGCGCCGGCTTCCGGGGTCGTCGGGAGGCGCGACACGGCCGCTTGGTTCAAGTCCTCTCAGGCGTATGAGCACGAGGGGGGTCACGTGCTGTACGGAACAAGACCCCTTCAAACGCGGATGTGTCATGTCAAGATCTCGTACCTTGCCGGGTGTGGGTTGGCGGCCGGCTTCTCTTTCAGGG
>CAYHBG010000205.1:0-1863 GCA_964354815.1 uncultured Thermotogae bacterium | reverse complement strand
GCTTCTCGTTCCAGAAGGTGAGGCACCGCTCGGCATGGAGGAGGAAGCGGTCCTCGGCGATCGCCCCCGTGGGGCAGGCGGCGAGGCACGCCCGGCAGGTCCGGCAGCGGGGAAGGCCCTCCGGCTCGCGCCGCGGCTCTTTGTCGCAGGGGAGGTCCGAGACGAGGACGACAGGGCGGTGGAAGCTCCCCAAGCCTTGGACGTAGGTGAGATTGTTGCGCCCATAGCAGGCGAGTTCGCTCAGGGCCGCCATCGCCTTCGTCGGACCCCGGGCCCGAGCGACGGAGAATCCGGCCGGGGAGAGGACCTTCCGGATCCGTTCCTCCACGGCGCGATCGCTCCTCTCCCCATGCACATAGGTGGGGGGAACCATCGCCTCGCGCGCCCTCCCTTCAAGCGTGAAGCGGATCCTCACCGGCCGATCGGGAACGGCGACGGAAAGGAGGGAACGAGGGGTCGGAACCTCCGCGTCGGATTCCGCAATCAAGTCGGCGAGTCGCTCCTCGTAGAATCCCTCGTCGAGCTCGCCTCGTTCGTGGCGAGAGGCGATCCCCCGCCGGGCCTCGGTGCGACGGGAGTAGGGCGCGATCGCCGCCCGCCACCCTGCTGCCTCCAGCTCCTCAAGGACAGCATGGACCATGCGCTCTGCACCTCCTGGCCACGCGAGACGGCTTGAGGAAGAGACCACGTCCTCGCATAACCCTCAAAGATGATTTTGCGGGTTAGCTTACCGCGTGACGAGGGCCCCGTCAAGAGCGGAGCAGGTTGGGAGTACACGCGGCATCGCCTTCGAAGAGACCGAGACGCGACAAGGGGCCGAGCGCGCCTTACCCCGGGGTTCAGCCTTCCCCGAGCCCAGAGGCCGGCTCGTGTCCTCCGAGCGAGACCTGGATCGCCACAATCAGCCGACGGAGGGGTCTCCCGCTCAGGTCAGGCGGCCTGTCCGGCCTACGGGTGCTTGAACTGCTCTCCTGTCCGGAGGTAGTGGTTGATGGCAGCCTCCCAGTCTTTGAGGTCGTATGCGTACATGTGCTCGAGCGCCCTCTCGTTCGTCGCGTTGCCCGCATCGTTCAGCCCAAGGTAGGTATAGGTGATCTCGGCGCGCGTGGTCCCGGGGTCCTCCGCTTCGCGGCAGCGGATCTCGATCCACCCGACGCGCTCCGTGGTGAAGACGGTGTACTCGATCGTGCCTTGTTCCGGAAGGTACTTCGACACAATCCAGGTGGAGTCGGCCTCGTCGTGCCCGCCGGGGCTCCGCGTCTTGAAGACCATGCGCTCCTCGACAAGGACCGCGGGCGGGAAGAGGATGTCCGGGTCCCACCCCACTGCCCACTCCTTCTCCCGGATCGGCCCGAAGAGAGGAAAGACCTTCTCCAGCCTGGCGTTCACCATGATGCTCCGCGTCCTCGAGATCCGCTTCGCCGTGAATCCCACACCCACCTCCCGAGCGCGCCCGTCGCTCCACAGACCTCCACCAAAGGAGACGGGGAAGGGAGGTCCCTTCCCCGTCTCCATCTCATCCCCTCATGCGGCCTGATGGGCCGCGGCCCGCTACCTCCCGGGGCGCACCTTCTTCGCCACGAGTTCCTTCAGGTCCTTCCCCGCCTTGAATGCAGGGACGGACTTCGCCGGAACGTTCATCTTGCGCTGGGTCTGCGGGTTCATCCGGACACTCGCCTTCCGCGTCCGAACCTCGAACTTCCCGAACCCGGTGATCGTGACGGCCTCGTTCGACCCGAGGGCAGCCTGGATCACATCAACCAGACCGTCGAGGGCCTCCCGCGCCGCCTTCTTCGTCATCCCCGTCTTCTTCGCCAGCCGCTCCACCAACTCCGCCTTGTTCACCGTCTACCTCCTCCTTAC
>CAYHBG010000204.1:0-1867 GCA_964354815.1 uncultured Thermotogae bacterium | reverse complement strand
CTTGACGACGCCGAAGGGGGTGCAGCATGTCCAACGCGAGAGGAAGAGCGCCCGTGACACGACGTCTGTCGGGCGCCGCGGCGGTTCTCCTCCTGTCGTGGAGCGCATGGACGACCAACGAGCTTGCGGATCCCCTCCACGGGATCTCGCGCAGTGATCTCGGTCTCGTGGGAAACGTCGCGATCGTCGTTCTGCAGGAGGCCGCTATGCTTTGGGGGCCCTCGGGTCCGGTGGAGGGGGGCCGGTTCACCAAGGAGACGATGACGTTCGGGGAGGACGGTCTCCTGAGCGAGTGGGTCCAGTACGGGGTGCAGGGGCCTGCCTCGACGCGCGACTACACCTACACCGACGGTCTGCTCGTCAAGGAGGAGGCCCACCGCCCCTCCGGCCTCTTGTCTGAGCAGATCACCTACGCCCACGAGGAGGGAGGCAAGCGCACGACCGCCGAGGTGCGCTCCGGGACGAAGGCACTCCGGAAGACGATCGTCTACGAGCGCGACGCGAGCGGGAGGCTTCTCTCGGTGAGCGAATACGACGCGGCCGGGAAGCTCGTCTCCAAGATCTCTTACACGTACGGTCCAAGCGAGGAGCGGGCCGACCGGTACGACGCCGAAGGGAAGCTCGTCTCGTGGAGCGTGAAGACCCTCGGCGCGAAGAACCTAGCGACCAAGGTCGCTCTGTACTCCCAAGGCGCGGAGGGATCCCCGTTCGTCATCACCTACCAGTACGACGATCGAGGGAACGTCACTCAGGAGGAGTCGTCCGGAGAACTCACTCTGGGCTTCCTCGTCTTCACCTCGCCGCCCGTGCCGACCAAGACCTCCTACACGTACACCTACGACGACCAGGGGAACTGGACGAAGCGCCTGAAGTCCATCTGGATCGCCGGGGGGCAGGATCCTCACTGGCAGGAGACGACGGTCAACTACCGGGCGTTCGTCTACTCAAAGTAGACGAGAAGGGCTGACGGGGCAGAGGAGCCGCGGGCGCGGTGCTCACGGCAGGTAGCGCGCGGTCGTCAGCTCCTCGTAGGAAGGCCGCTGCCAGGTGTAGCGCTTGCGGTTCATCCAGTCGAGGATCGCCTTGTACAGGCTCGGATCAAGCCTCCCGGGCATGGCGAAGCGCGGGACCGGTACGTTGCCGAGGACGCTCGCTGGGATGGACGCGCGGGTGACGCCAGGGAAGAAGCCGAGCGACAGGATGACGTCCACGCCATCGTTCACCATCTCAGACGGGGTCATGGCATTCATCCTGGTGAGGGCGTCGCACAAGGCATCGTAGAAGGCGCGAACTGCCCCATCCAGGCTTCGCAGAACCTCGCGCCGGAAGACCACGACGGACGGGGGCAACTGCGTCCCGGAGGATTCCCACAGCCGGACGACGCGGCATCCCAGGGTGGACGACGGGGGAACGCGTTCCAGGTAGGTCACGTACGGCTCCGGCAGAAGGGCCGCCTCGACGCCGCCGACGGCGAGCCGCATGGCGAGATTCGGCAGGTCGTCGGCGTCGGCGTAGAGCGCCCTCTCCCCCGCCTGGTAGCCCATGCCGGCCAGGACGGCGTCGAGGACGAACTCCAGGTCCCCTCCGGTGGGGAACGTGATCGGACACGGCCGGTGGGGGGGAGTTGGATAGAGCAGAGCAGCGAAAGACGCAATGCCCTTCGACGTCGCCATGCAGCTTGTGGTCAGGATTGCGAGCGTGCCTTTCTGGGGAGGCTGATAGATCGTGCTCGTGATGACGACGTCCGCTCCCGAGGCGTAGAGCCGGATCGCCGTCGCTACGTCGCAGACCATGCCGTCCACTTGCCGTCTCGTGAACGCCTGGAGGCGGGCGGAATCGTCGTTCTCTGCGACGATTTGCAGATCTA
>CAYHBG010000203.1:0-1880 GCA_964354815.1 uncultured Thermotogae bacterium | reverse complement strand
AGTCGAGCTCGAGGCGGCAGCGCTCGGCGATCGCCGCCGTGTTCTCGATCGCCTCCGGCAGGTCGGCGAACAGGGCCTCCATCTCCTCCGCGGTGCGGAAGTGGTATCCCGTCCCGTCGAAGGTCATTCGGTCCGGGTCGGTGAGACGCTTGTTGGCGCGGATATTCAGGAGGACCTCGTGGGCGAGGTGGTCCTCCGGAGCGAGATAGTGGATGTCGTTCGTCGCGACGAGCGGGAGTCCCGTCCCGCGCGCGAGACGGACCAGCCGCTCGCGCAAGTCCTTCCCTCGTTCGGTCCCGTGATCCTGCAGCTCGAGGTAGAAGCTCCCCTCCCCGAAGAGGTCGGCATACCAGGCTGCGGCCGCCGCGGCCGCCTTCTCCTGCCGCGCGAAGAGGAGGCGGGGGATCTCGCCGCTCTCGCAGGCGGAGAGGGCGATGAGGCCCCGGTGGTGCTCCTTCAGGAGCTCCTTGTCCGCGCGGGGCCGGTAGTAGAAGCCCTCGGTGTGGGAGAGGCTAACCAGGGTGAGGAGGTTCTGGTAGCCCTCCCGGTCCGCGGCGAGGAGGACGAGGTGGGAGTAGCGCTGGCCATCCTGGACCTTCCGGTCGTGACGGCTTCCTGGGGCGAGGTAGAGCTCCGCGCCGAGGATCGGCTTCACCCCCCGTCTCTTCGCCTCGCGGTAGAACTTGATCGCCCCGGCCATCATCCCGTGATCGGTGAGGGCAAGGGCGCCCATTCCGAGATCGGCGGCCCTCCCGACGAGGTCCGGGATCCGGCACGAGGCGTCGAGGATCGAGTACTCGGAGTGCGCGTGCAGGTGGACGAACCGGCTCACTCCTCCCCCTCCGGACTGAAGAAGATGACCTTCTCCTCGTTGGGCTTGATGAGGCCAAGCTCCCTGCGGGCGAGGACCTCGATTGTCTTTGGGTCGTCCTTCAGGGCCAGGCGCTCGCGGAGCCGCTTCTGCTCATCGAGAGCCACTTGCTGTTCGCGCCGGAGGTCCCCGAGATCCCTCCGCTCGCCTCCGATCACGAAGAACCGGTAGGCGTAGATCCCCACGAGCAGGCCGACCAGTAGCAGCGCGACCCAGAGCCGCACGGGGCGTATCCCTTCGTGGGACAGACGTCCGAAGAGCCGCCGCTTCCTGCGCACCCCGCTCCCCCCTCTCGGCGCGGCCTAGCCGTGGAACCGCTCTGGCCAGCGAGCAAGTGTAAGCTCGAACTCCTCCTCGATCCTCAAGAGTTCGTTGTACTTCGCGACCCGTTCGCTGCGGGAGATGGATCCGCTTTTCAGCTCGCCGCAGGCGGTTCCCACGGCGAGGTCGGCGATCGCCGTGTCCTCCGTCTCCCCGGAGCGGTGCGAGACGACGCAGGTGTAGCCCGCGGCGTGGGCGAGGTCCATCGTCCGCAGCGTCTCGCTCACGGTCCCGACCTGGTTCAGCTTGACGAGAATCGAGTTCGCGATTCCAGCCCGGATCCCCTTCCGCAGTCGCTCGGGGTTCGTCACGAAGATATCGTCCCCCACGATCTGAACCTTCTTTCCCAGGCGCTTGGTGAGGAGCTTCCAGCCGGCCTCGTCCTCCTCGGCGAGGCCATCCTCGATCGAGATGATCGGGACCCGGGAGACCCAGTCCTCGTACGTCGCCACGAGCTCCTCGGTCGACAGGGGCTTCGGCTTCCCTCCGACCGTGAGCCGGTAGGTCCCCTTCTCGAAGAACCCCGTGGCGGCGCAGTCAAGGGCCAGGGCGACGTCCTCCCCTGGACGGTAGCCCGCTTTCTCGATGGCCCGCACGAGGAGGGAGAGCGCCTCGCGGTTCTCCTTCAGGTTTGGAGCGAACCCTCCCTCGTCTCCCACCGAGGTGGAGAGGCCCTTCTCCTTCAGGA
>CAYHBG010000202.1:0-1913 GCA_964354815.1 uncultured Thermotogae bacterium | reverse complement strand
ACTACGCCGACCCGGCGAACTACGAGTGGAACCTGTACACCGAGCAGTGGGGCGCCGGAGCGACCCGCGCCTTCTGGGAGCACATCGTCTGTCAGAACTACGCCCCGTGGTATGGGTCGATGCCCGGCGGCGGGGATCCCACCTACTGGAACTACCAGAACGCGGAGATCGACGACCTGACGCAGAAGGCCTTCACCGGCAACTTCCTCACCGAGGATGAGTACTGGGACTACATCCTCCGCGCCCTCGAACTCGGCCTGGACGACTCCGTCCGTATCTACGTTGCCTACATCCAGGAGTACTTCGCCGCGAACAAGGACGCCTTCGTGTCCCGCATGGCCTACGGCCTGGGCGACGGACTGGTCGATTGGTCGATCATCACCGCGAACACGAAGAGCGGGACCCTCAAGGCGACGCAGTACTCGGCCCGCGGGTCCCTGTTCATGAGCGCCTGGGACCCGGTCGGAAGTGACGGGTTCAACGACGGCTACTCACTCGCGATCGCGAATCCTTGCACCGACTCGATGACGTTCGAGAGCCCGGCGTCTGCTGTCGCGACGCCGCGTCGAGGCGACTGGAAGGACGTCGTGACCAAGGTCGACCGCGACGCGGAGGGGAACGTCGTCGGCCTGATCGACGTCCCGGCGAACGCCATCCTCTACGATTCGGCGGCCAAGGCGTGGCGGGAGGTCGGGCCAGGGACAAAGGCGATGACCGCCGGCACCTACTCCTTCAAGTTTTCGAACGTCCACAGCGGTCGCCCGATGGGGATCCCTGACCTCCTCTACGCCTTTGCGTTCGGTTTCGAGTGGGCGAACCAGGATGGAGAGGGCGATCGGCTGTTCGACGCGACCTATGCGGACGGCGCCAGCCCCGTGAACGCAACCTACAAGGGGTGGGTCCTGAACGCAGACGGGACGATCACCACCTACTTCGACTACAACTTCCCGCCGTCCCTCCCTCGGACCGCGTCCTGGGGCATCCCTGGCTGGCAGGTCACGGCGGCCGGTCAGAACGTCGGGGTCATCTGGGAGATCGACGAGGCCCTCGCGCTCTTGATCTCTGAGGGCGCCGCCTCGGGGACGGTGTACAGCTTCACCCCAACCGAGGGCATCACCGAGCCGGACGTCATCGCCCCGTCCTGCGTGGCGGACATCAAGGCCAAGCTCGTCGAGATGAAGGACAAGGGGCACGTGCCGCCGTACATCAAGGGCTACGTGACCGCGGACGAGGCGAAGGGCTACTACCAGAAGGCGATCGACTTCATCGACGCCTACGGCCACGCCTACATCTCCACAGGTCCGTTCTTCATCAGCAAGATCGATACCACGTCGAACTACGTCGAGCTCTCCGCGTTCCGCGACCCGACGTACCCGTTTGAGGTGGGGTACTGGGCGGAGCAGCTGCGGGCGGTTCGATTGGCGATCACGTCGGTCGATGTGCCCGCGTCGGCGAAGGCCGGCGACGCAATCATCGCCACGGTCAACGTGGATCAGGTTACCTACCCGGATGATGTCGCCACCCCGGCGACCAAGGGCAAGGTCACCGTCACTCTGATCACCCCGTCAGGGGAGATCAGGGTGGACGCGGTGAAGGTGAGCGACGGCGTGTTCCAGGCCACCATCCCGGGGAACCGGACTGCGGGATTGGCCGGAGCGTCGTACGTCGTCCTCGCCATCGCGGAGCTTGAAGGCGGGACGCCGTCCTCGCGCTCCACCTCCACGGTGCTTTACTAGAGCGCTTCCTTTAGCGCCCGCGGGCGGCCCGAGGGGCCGCCCGCGGGCCGTCGAGAAGGAGGAGGGCCGTGTACTGGAAGTACGCTGTCAAGCGGATTCTGTACGGCTACGCCATGTTCGCGTTCCTCGTCCTGCTCTTTGCCGTGATCTTCAACGCGCAGATGGAGAAGACGCAGA
>CAYHBG010000201.1:0-1924 GCA_964354815.1 uncultured Thermotogae bacterium | reverse complement strand
GCCGTGTGCATGCTGCCAGAGTCGAACCACGCGTCGATCACGTTCGAGACGCGGCGCGCCTGGGCGCCGCACGCGGGGCACTCAAGCAGGATCTGGTCAACGTACGGGCGGTGGAGCTCGACCGAGGCCGCAAGGTCCTTGTCCAGGGCCCGCTCCACCAGCTCGGCTCGGCTCCCGACGCAGACGACGTCCCCGCACGCCTCACAGATCCAGAGGTTGAGCGGGGTTCCCCAATACCGGTCGCGCGACAGGGCCCAGTCCTTGAGGTTCTCAAGGAAGTCCCCCAGGCGCCCCTCGCCCACATGGCTCGGGTACCAGCGGATGCGCTCGTTCTCCGCGATCAGTTCGTCCTTGACCGCCGTCGTTCGGATGTACCAGGAGTCCATCGCGTAGTAGAGGAGCGGGGTGTCGCACCGCCAGCAGAAAGGATACTCGTGCGTGTGAAGCCCGGATCGGTAGAGGATCCCGCGGTGCCTGAGGTCTTCGATGATCGCAGCGTCCGCCTCCTTGACGAAGACCCCGGCGCACAGCGGGAACTCCTCGGTGAACCTCCCGGAGAGATCGACAGGATGGAAGAACGGAAGGCCCACCGTCTGGCCGAGGCGGTAGTCGTCCTCCCCGAACGCGGGAGCCGTGTGCACGATCCCCGTCCCCTCGGTCGTGGTCACGAAGTCCGCGGCGTAAGCACGATAGGCGTGCGGGTGATCGACGATCCGGTACGGCGGCTCGTAGGCCAGGCCGACGAGGTCCGCCCCTGGGATCTCCCTCACCACTCTGTAGCTCTCGTGAAGAACCTCAGCGAGGCGCGCCTTGGCCAGGATCAGACGCTCGCCCTTTACTTCAACCTCGACGTACGTCTCGCCGGCGGCGATCGTCACGGCAAGGTTCGCCGGCAGGGTCCAGGGGGTCGTCGTCCAGACGAGGAGGGAGGTGCTCTCCGGAACCTCGGGCCGGAAGAGCGCCGTGCCTCCTGAGACAATCCTCATCCGGACGGTGATCGACGGGTCCTCCGTCGTCCGATACCCCTGGGCGACCTCGTGCGAGGAGAGGCCGGTTCCGCAGCGCGGGCAGTAGGGGAGGACCTTGTGCCCCCGGTAGAGGAGCCCTCGATTGTACATCTGACGCAGCTCCCACCACAGGGTCTCGATGTAGTCATCGGAGTAGGTGACGTAGGCCTTCTCGAGATCGACCCAAAACCCCATCCGCTCCATCATGCGCTCCCAGTCCGCCTTGTACTTCCAAACGGACTCCTTGCAGCGCAGGACGAAGCGCTCCACGCCGTACGCCTCGATCTCCGGCTTGGAGTTCACCCCAATCGCCTTCTCCACCTCCAGCTCCACCGGAAGGCCGTGCGTGTCCCAGCCGCCCTTGCGCCCGACGTAGTACCCCTGCATCGTCTTGTAGCGAGGGAAGAGGTCCTTGTACACGCGGGGAATCAGGTGTCCGAAATGCGGCCGGCCGTTGGCCGTCGGCGGGCCCTCGTAGAAGACGTACCGTGGGCCACCGCGCGTCTGCTTGAGTGAACTCTCGAACGTCCCGTGCTCCTTCCAGAAGGCGAGGACCTCGGCCTCGCGGGCCCCTGGGTTCGACGGGAGCTTGTCGTAGGACTTCATCGGTTTCTCCTTCCCCTGCGGAACGGCCTCCAATGGGCACCCCTCAAAGACTTAGCCGAACGGAAAAGCTGCCGCGATGCCCCGCTAGCGGGGCACCGCAATGTAGATGATGAGGGGCAGGGAAACCGCGCTCTTCGTGAACATCGCTAGATCACGCGGCATCATAGCCCTTCGCTCCCCGGAGCGTCAACCCTCCGCGACCAGAGTGCGAGGAGCCGCTTCCGGGTGCGCAGCATGCGCAGGGTTCCCCACCCAAGGATCACGAAGCCAACGCCGATCGCCGCCCATCCCCCGGACTCCGCCCCGGGAAG
>CAYHBG010000200.1:0-1981 GCA_964354815.1 uncultured Thermotogae bacterium | reverse complement strand
CGTCCGCGAGATCTCGGTCGCGACGGGCGGTTTCTGCGAGGCGCGAACCGCCGGGTTGGGGGCCATGTGCGGAGAGTGCACGGCGGCCCCTCTTCTCACCCACCGCCCGATGCTCTCCGTGGCCTGCCGCGGCAGTCGGCGGGAGGCCTTGATCGACGATGGGGAGGTTCTCCTCGCGGTGCCTCACCCGCTCTCGGTCCTGGCCTAGCAGCCCGTGTGGGATTGGTCAGTTCCAGGCATCGATCGGTCTGACCCGATGGACGAAGGCGGCGTAAGGCTTGATTCGTCGTCCTGGGGCGCGCGGCGGCGCGGGAACCGACCGGCAATCGCCCCGACCCCGTCCCCTACGTTGGCTGGGGACACTTCTTCGCTGCGTACAGCTTCAACAGGTTGTGCGCCGCGCAGTCGAGGAGCCACAGCGCCTTCACCGTCCTCAAACCACGTAACAGGAACTGACGCAATCCTCGCCCTTCTTTGATCTGCCCGTACACCGGCTCCACCGAGCTCTCTCGCTTGCGGTACCGCGCCCGCCCCTCCGGTTGATCCAATCGGTAGCGCATCCTCTCCGCCACCGAGGCGTCCTCCCCTGGTGGCGGGTCTCCCACTGGCGGTGGTCCCTCCCGCCACGTGCGGTGTCGCGTCTTCTCCGGCGGGATCAACACCGAGATCCTCCTCTCCTCCAACACCGTCACGTTCTCTTCGCTCCAGTACCCCGCGTCGGCCAACACCTCGGCCGGTTTCTTCCCGCAGTGCCTGCTTACGTCTTTCACCAGCGACACGAGATGCGGTCCGTCCGCTGCCTGGTTCGTGAGATCCGCCGCAACGAGGATCTGACTGTCCACATCCACTGCCGCTTGCGCGTTGTACGCCTGGATGAACGCCTTGTCGGAGCTCTTCACTTTCCGAGACTCGGGATCGGTGAAGTGGCGCTGGGCCTTGTTCGCGGGCGCTGCTTGGTCGGGGTCGTTCTGTGGTCGGAACGGTCGGCCCTTCTCCTTCGTCTTCTTCCGGCGCTCCTCTTGCTCGTCGCGGGCGCGTTCTCTCGCTTCTTCCTCCAACGCTCGCCTCGCCACAGCAATCGCCGCCAGTCGCTTCTCCGCCGTCCGCAACGCCTCCGGCAGCTCGTCGTTCTGCGCCCTGTCCTCTTCCCGATCCGCCGCTTCACTCTCTTCGAAGTAGCGAGCGATCTCCTCGCACAGACGCTGTTCCTCTTTTCCCATCCGCCCGTGGCTCATCGCCGCGTGCTTCGAGGCGTACGCTTTCACCTTCGTCCCGTCGATCGCTACCTGCCCCAGCTTCACCAACCGCGCGCGTCGGCAAAGCTTCACCGTCTGCACGAACAGCTTCCCCAACGCCTCGAGGTGCCGACGACGAAACTCCGACAGCGTCCAGTGGTCCGGCTGTTGGTTCCCCGACAACACCCGAAACCCCACGTCCTCGTACAACGCTCGCTCCAGCTTCCGCGACGAGCGGATCCCGCGGCAGTACCCGTACAGCCACACCTGGACCATCATCCGCGGGGGGTAAGGAGGTTGCCCCACTCCGTCCGCGTAGCTCGAGTAGATCGCCGTAAGATCCAGCGAGTCCACCACCTCGCTCAGGAAGTACACCAGATGATCGGACGACAACCACTCCGCCACTGACGGCGGCGGCAGGCACCCCTGCTCCGGCTCGTACGCCTTGAACCGCTAGATCGTTCCCCCTCACAGAGACACAGGATCCCTTCTCTCCTGTATTCTAGCGGGAGAATACCTACACAAGCTGCTAGCGCGCCATCACGCCCAGGTAGTACGGCCAGATCACGAGGCCGACGATGCACTGCCACCAAAGGAGCTTGGCGAACGCCATGGTGAACAGCCACCCGCCAAACCATACGACCCCAGCCAGGCTTCCCGCACCCGCTCCGCCCCTGTGTCCCTCGCCCATGATGCCTCCCTTTGGAACGAGAGGGATTGTACCCCGCGTGCCCGAGCGAGCCGAA
>CAYHBG010000199.1:1811-2001 GCA_964354815.1 uncultured Thermotogae bacterium | reverse complement strand
ATTGACCGCTGGACCCCGACGAGGATCGCGACGTTGCCGGGGCCTGCAATAGCGGCCGGGGCCGTAAGCTCTCAGTCTCTCCTCGTCCTTGAGAACGGCGAGGTGTACGCTTGCGGATGGAATGGGAACGGTCAGCTTGGCCTTGGCGACACGATTGACCGCTGGACCCCGACGAGGATCGCGACGTTGC
>CAYHBG010000199.1:0-1711 GCA_964354815.1 uncultured Thermotogae bacterium | reverse complement strand
CGGGGCCTGCAATAGCGGTTGCGGGAGGAGTCGCTCACTCTCTCATCCTCCTTCAGAATGGAGACGTGTACGCTTGCGGCAGGAACGACTACGGTGAGCTTGGCCTTGGCGACACAATTGAGCGGTGGACGCCAACGAAGATCACGGCGCTGCCCGGGGCCGGAACAGCAATTGCGGCAGGGGATCGCCACTCTCTCGTCGTCCTTGAGAACGGTGAAGTCTATGCTTTCGGCTGGAACGACGATGGTTGGCTTGGCCTTGGCGACACAATTGAGCGTTGGACGCCAACGAGGATTCCAGCGCTGCCCGGAGTTGCAGTCGCGGTGGCCGGAGGCTCCTACCACTCTCTGGTCCTCCTTGCGAACGGAGAAGTCTATGCTTTCGGCCAGAACGTCGTTGGCCAACTTGGCCTTGGCGACACAATTGAGCGGTGGACGCCAACGAAGATCACGACCTTACCGGGGCCTGCAGCAGCGGTCGCGGCCGGTTACATACACTCTCTCGTCCTCCTTCACGACGGAGAAGCCTATGCTTTCGGGCAGAACTCGCGTGGGCAACTTGGTCTTGGCGACAGGAACGATCGCTGGGCCCCGTCGAAGATCACGGCGCTGCTGGAGCCTGCAACCGGAGTCGCGGCGGGGTTATTCTTCTCGTACGTGATCCTTGGAACCCCTCCCGCTCCTCCACTGCTCTCCCCACCAAGCGTCGTTGCAGGTGACGGGACCAACTCCGACAGGGTCCAGGTGAGCTGGAGCGACGTTACAGGGGCGACGGCCTATGTTGCGCACCGCGCGGCAAGTCCCAATGAGACCTTCGTCCAGATAGCGGAGGTAGCTGACACCTCGTACGACGACACCGGCGTTGCGCCCGGACAGATCTACTGGTACAAGGTGGCCGCCTGCAACGACTCTGGTTGCAGCGACCTCTCCGCTGCTGACAGCGGATACGCCAGCACCGCCTCCAGTAACACGCCTGCGGCTTTCCGTGTGACGTCTTCGGGAGACGTGCGAGCGGACGGAAGGTATTACGGCGACAACCTATTCGTGGGCTCAGCCGACGTAGCGGAATGGGTGCCGGTAGGTGACGCAGTCGAGGCGGGAGCGGTCCTCGAACTAGACACAGCTCATCCCGGCTGGTATCGCCCTTCACGGATGCCTTGCTCTACCCTGGTTGCGGGCGTTGTCTCCTCGCAACCTGGCATAGTGCTAGGAGGGACTGAGCCGGCGGAGGGCAAGGCACTCCTGGCTCTCTCTGGCATCGTCCCCGTCAAGGTGACGGACGAAGGCGGACCCATCAAGCCGGGTGACTTGTTGGTGACTTCATCCACTCCCGGTCACGCCATGCGCTGGGCGGGACCTGAGCCGTGCCCGTGTGGGCTTGTCGGCAAAGCCTTGGAGCCAATGACAGATCACCGGGGCCTGATCAGCGTTCTGCTGACCGCGCACTAATACGCCCGAGAGGACTTGAACTCGCCGCGCTGCCCCCGCGGGATCCGCGACGTATGCGCGACCCGCATCCGCGGTCCGTCCTCGAGCAGAGCCGCTACTTGGCAATCTCCATCCGGGTCAGGACGAGGCCGTTCAGGAGCTTGGGGTAGAAGTCGGTCGACTTCTGGGGCATCCGCTCCCCGTGGTCGGCGACGCGCCGGACCTCGTCCGGGCTCGTCGGGTTGACGAGGAACAGGGCCTGCTCCTTCCCGGAGTCGACCTCC
>CAYHBG010000198.1:0-2017 GCA_964354815.1 uncultured Thermotogae bacterium | reverse complement strand
TCCTCGCCCTCAAGCCGCGCCGGGAGGGCGAGATCACCGGGATGCACCTCCTCTCCTTGTTCAAGCCCCTCGGGGTGAAGGTCTCCCAGATCGCCCAGGGCGTTCCCGTCGGCCGCGCCCTCGAGTTCGCCGACGAGGTTGCCCTCGGCCGCGCCCTGCGCGGGAGG
Source organism: uncultured Thermotogae bacterium (assembly GCA_964354815.1). Taxonomy (GTDB): domain Bacteria; phylum Bipolaricaulota; class Bipolaricaulia; order UBA7950; family UBA9294; genus CAYHBG01. The sequence goes on along the minus strand of CAYHBG010000198.1, from coordinate 1,850 downwards.
ATCGAGCTGTAGGAACAAGATCTCACCGCTTTGAGCATCAAGGAGGACTTGACGTCTTCGCTGTTCGCCTGTATAGTCTGTTCGCGTGACACGAACAAATACAGCAGACGAACATCGGCTCCGCCTCGCCTGCGAGGAGACCCTTCGCAGAGCTGTCGGAGCACCATTCGCTGCCGCGAGCCCCAGGGCCCGCGGCGAGGCTCCTGCCGCCTATCGCCTGGATCTCCCCGGCGGGCCGCGGATCCGGGTGCGCGCGGAGATCCGCAGGAACGTTCGACCAGGCCTTGTGCCTCAGCTTGCAGCAGCGTGGGAGCGAGAGGTCCCCAACGCCCACCCAGAGCATCGGGCGTTGTTCGCCGACTACGTCTCAGCCCCTCTCGCGGAAGCCCTCCGCGCTGCGGGGGTCTGGTTCGCGGATGCCGTCGGGAACGCCTATCTCGACGTCCCAGGGCGGCTCCTCGTGTACACGGTCGGACACAGACCGGAGCGCGCAGCCGCGCCGAAGGGCCAGTATTTCACGGAGTCCGGTGCCAAAGTGCTCTTCTTTCTCCTTCGGAACGGACCTGTCCTAGACGCAACCTATCGCTCCATGCAAAGCGCGGTGGGGGTCTCGCTCGACAAGATCTCCAAGGTCCTCACGGAGCTTGCTCATGCTCAGGCCCTCGCCGCGAGGGGCCGAGGTCGGTACGAGATCCTCGACAGCGGGCGACTCCTCGACTGGTGGGTTGACGCGTTCGCTGCCAAGCTCGCGCCGAGGATCCTCTTGGGTCGATACCGCGCCCCAGCAGAAGAGGGCCTTTCCCCCTGGGTCCGCGAGCACGCAGCGGCTCTTGCCTCGTCCACGGTCGGCGGAGAGGTCGCGGCCGACGCCCTCACGGGTTACCTCCGACCCGCGCGCCTTCGCCTGTACATTCCGACGGATCAGGAGGGCGCGATCCAGCGCGCGCTGAAGCTCGCCCCGTCTAGCGACGGGAACGTCGAGCTATGCCGGGCGTTCGCCCGCGGCCTCGATGGCGGCGAGGAGGAAGGGCTTCGGCTCGCGCACCCCATCCTCGTCTACGCGGAGCTCTTGGCGGCCGATGACGCGCGGCTGGGCGAGACGGCGGTTCGGTTGAAGGAGCGGTACCTCACGTGGATCGATTAGGGCTGGAGCCACGTCTTGCCGAGGCGTTGCGCCAAGTGGCGACGGCGTTGGAGGGAGCCCAGCTCTCCTACGCGGTCATCGGAGCGACCGCGCTTCTGCTGAACAGAATAGATCTAGCTCGAACGACGCGGGACCTTGACCTTGCCGTCACCGCGCGGGGTGGGCTGGATCGAGTCCGCGAGGTGCTGGAATCTGCCGACCTCCGCGCCACGCGCATCTCCCACCGATTCGTGACCCCGTCGCACATTGAGGTCGACGTCCTGGCTCTTGCGGGTGAAGGGAGAGAAGGAGCGACGATCGACCTCCCGGACGGGGAGCGGATCACGGCCGTCGGGCTCGCCGCTGCGGTACGCCACGCCGTGCAGGTCAGGGTTAGAGGGGAATGGGAGGTCCGGGTCGCCCCTCTTCCTGTGCTCGCAGCCATCAAGCTCCACGTCGCGACCGTCCGCCCGGGCGACCGGGACTTGGCGGACGCACTCGCTGTGATGCGCCAGTACGAGGCGCGTGGGCTGCGGCGCCACGAGGTGGACTACGCTTCTCTTCACGGCCTCACCTGGGAGACCGCGGGCGCGTGGCTTCTTGGAGCGGACCTTGCACCCATGGCAGAGAAAGCCACGCGGATCGCCGTCGAGCGCGCCGTGGGCTTGCTGCTACAGGATCCGCGGACCGGAGGCCAACTCGACGAGGGACCGGAGAGGCGCACTCT
>CAYHBG010000197.1:0-2021 GCA_964354815.1 uncultured Thermotogae bacterium | reverse complement strand
CCCGGGTAGCTACCCCGTCACCCTGACGGTCTACGGAAGCTCCGGCCAGCAGGCGACCGACGTGGCGCAGGCGATGGTCTCTCCCGCCGCGCCCGCCCTCTCCATCCTGCTTTCACTCGCCAAGGGGACCTACCAGGTCGGCGAGTCCATCGTCGTCAGCTACACGGTCAGTCAACCGGCGTACGTCTACCTCTGCAATGTGGACTCGACCGGGGCAGTGACCCTCATCTTCCCCAACTACCGCGAGCCAAGGCCATCCGTCTCCGCGGGAGCCCACGCTGTCCCTGGCACCTCGTACACGCTCCAGGTGAGCGGGCCGACTGGGAACGAGCAGATCCTGGCTTTCGCCGCGGCAGGACCGATTCCGAGCTTCCCGACGTCGTTCGGGCAGAACTTCCCCGTGCTGAGCACAAACCCGACCCAGTTCCGCAACGCCGTCCGCCAGGCGATTCAGATGCAGTTCCCATCCGGAAGCTGGGCCGAGGACACCCTCGCGTTCACCACCATCCCGGGGGCGAACCGGCCCCCCACCGCCTCGTTCACCTTGACGCCGGTCTCCCCGTTCGTGGGGCAGGCCGTGACGTTCAGTGGGACCGGGTCAACCGACCCTGATGGCACGGTCGTCGCCTACGCCTGGGACTTCGGGGACGGGGCGACGGGATCCGGAGCGACCGTGAGTCACAGCTACGCGAGCGGAATGTCGTACACGGTCCGCCTGACCGTGACGGACAACGGCGGGGCGAGCGCCACGGCGACTCAGGCTGTCTCCGTCTCGAGCGTCGTTCTCCCTTCCCTCCGCGCCTACTACGCGTTCAACGAGGCCTCCGGCGCCACGGCGCAGGACACCTCGGGTAACGGGAACCACGGAACGATCTCCGGCGCCACTCGAACGACGAGCGACGACGGAAGCGGGGCCCTCTCGTTCGACGGGGCGACGAGCCAGGTCAGAGCGGGCAACAGCGTCTCCCTCAACCCGACGGACCGCCTGACCCTCGAGGCGTGGATCAAGCCGAGCGACCTCAGTGGAAACCGCACGGTGGTGGAGAAGGGATACGGTTCGGCAACGCCACCCTATGTGCAGTACGCGCTTGCAACCGAAGGGACCGAGGTCGCCTTTTACCTGGCCCTGAACGGGAACCTCGCGAGCGCGCGGACGTCGGGCGCCGGACTCCTCGTGGGTGCGTGGTACCACATCGCCGGGGTCTACGACGGATCGACGCTGGCTATCTACGTCAACCGCACCCTGCGAGCGACGGCATCAGGCTCCGGGGCAATCAGCTCCTATGCCACGGAGCTGTACATCGGACGACACCGCAACATGACGGCAGAACGGTTCAAGGGGACGCTGGATGAGCTGAAGATCCATGCCCGCGCGGTCGACCCTGCGGAGTTCTACATTCCACCGAACGCCGGAATCCTACCCCCGACGCCCACCCCAGCACTGGTAGGGGGCGACGCGGCGCTTGGTTTCACGTGGATCCCCCCGACGCCGCGCGCCGGTGAGGAGGTCCAATTCACGTCAACCCTGAGCGGCCCAATGAAGTACATCTGGTACTTCGGAGATGGAGCAACCTGGGTGGGGGGAGAAGGAATCGCGAGGATCGTCTACCACAAGTACGAAAGGGCGGGAACCTACACGGTGCGGCTGGTCGTCTCGGACCTCCACAACGAGCGGAGCACTTCGGCAACTCAGGCCATCACCGTGGCCCCATAGTGTCGTCCAGCGCCTCAGCAGGAGGGCGCGGCGCGTTCTTCGCGTTCGAGTTCACCGCGGCGCCTGACTTTCGGGCTTCTCAGAGGTCGAGGAGCGCCCGAAACGACGAGAGGACCTGGTCGGCGCCCGCGAGTTCGCCGGGTCGGGCGTATCCGTACGCCGCCCAGACCGCCAGGCACCCGTTTGCGCGCGCGGCGAGGACGTCGTGGAAGCGGTCGCCAACGACGATCGCCCGCTGGTGGGGAATCCGGCCCAGAAGGTCAGCTACCATGCCCGCCTTCTCGGTGTCTCCCGGCCGACGGGCGCG
>CAYHBG010000196.1:0-2042 GCA_964354815.1 uncultured Thermotogae bacterium | reverse complement strand
CGGTTGACGAACCGCCCGACGGTGCGTTGGCCGTTGGCCTCGATGCGGACGAGCATCCCGGGGGCACGCGGAGCCGGTTCGTAGTGCGGATAGGGTTGGCTCCGCAAGAAGTCTGCGACGCGCTGACGTCCTTCCGGCGAGTCGACGGACTCGAGGCATGCGGAGAGCAAGCTCGCGGGAGCGTTCTGCGACAGCGCCCGCACTTGGCGGCCCTGAAGGAAAGGTTCCACGGCCTGTCCGAGCCTTGCCCAGAACTCGACCTGTCGGGCGATCGAGCGCTGAAGCACCTCACCGGCCAGACGCGCCTCGACGACCAGCTCGCTGGAAAGCTTCACGGGTTGACTCATGCCGTGATGGTAGCATAATGCTACCATCGGAGTCAATCCCCGCCGCGCAGCTAGCGGCACGGACGCTTCTCGTGTGGTTCACTGGGGGCAACTCTTGTTTCTTGCATCGGAACGCCGCTCATCACTCTGGTCGCCGTGGGCTCTAGCGAAGCGGTTCGATCCTCTCCAATGGCTCTTGCTCTGCGGCCCGGCGCCAGTTGGCCAGGAGATCCCGCTGGTGGAGCGCGGCCCATTCCATGACCAGGCCCAACGCTCGTGGAGTGAGATGGCCGGCAAACAGGGACAAGGAGGTGATGTCGACAAGCGCCTCTTCGTCACCGTAGAAGGCATGGAAGTGCGGCGGATGGTGGTCGTTCCAGAACATCTTGATCACGATTCCGAAGAACCGCGAGATCTCAGGCATGCGTGAGCTCGTGCCGCAGGCCCGGAAACGCCTCTTCGGGTTTCCTGCCCGTGACTCTCAGGTAGAGGAAGTCGGGACAGAGGTCGACTTGATCGGACCAGACGAGCTCGCCCGTGTCTCCGATCCTGGCCTTCTCGAACTCGGCGTAGTCGCTCCACAGCGCGAACACGCCTCGTCGAGGCAGTCCGGAGAGGTCAGCCGTTCCCCGTGTCCCGTCGGCAAAGCAGAGGTCGAGCCGGTAGCCCTTGAGGACCTTCACGCAGCTAACCCTGTGCACCGATATTCTCCTCCTATTCCGCAGAGTAGCACGAGCGAGGCAACGGTGCAAGACGAGTGCCGTTCTCCCTGTTCCAGCAAGGCGGGTATCGGTGCATCGGCCGGGCGCCACAGACACGGCTCGGCGGTCCAGGCGCCCTCTCTCGCTGTGGTCTTGAAGCAACGACGGGGCTCGTTGCGAAGGGTTCACGGGGCAGACGCGAGCCGCACGACGGCCTCGAGCGCGATCCGGATCTCTCGGTCCACTGCCTTCCGAACGATGTCGCAGTGCGGGTCGTGGTCTCCCGACGCCGCGGCCCGGGCGTCTCCGTCGATGGCGACGATCGCCCCGGTCCGCACGCGGCGCAGGGCGCCGACGATGAACAGGGCCGAGCACTCCATCTCGATCGAGATCGCGCCTGCCGCGGCGTAGGTCTCGAACTGGCGATCGACGAGGCCGCTGTAGAACGCGTCAACCGAAAGCCCGATCCCGCGATGGGTCCGTCCCTCGTGTGCTTGAGCGGCCGCCCACAAGGCGGCTGAGACGTCGGGGTCGGCGATGGCCGGCATCTCGATCGGCACGAGTTGGCGCGACACGCCTTCTCCGCGCGCGGCTCCCAGGACGACGACGAGATCCCCTGTGCGAACGTCGTTGGAGAGGGAACCCGCCGTGCCGACGCGGATGAGGGTCTTGACCCCGGCCCGAATCGCCTCCTCGTAACCGATCGTCGCCCCCGGCGCCCCGACCCCGACCGACGTCACCCCGACCGGAACGCCGCGGTACGTACCGCGGAAGCTCAGATACTCGCGGTTCGCGGCCACGCGCACCGCGCCGTCCAGGCTCTCGGCGATCCTCTCTGCGCGCTTGGGATCCCCAGGAACGAGCAGGTACTCGGGCAGCTCGCCCGGTTCGATGAGAAGGTGAGGAAGCCTTCGCGACATGGACACCTCCATGGCGCAATTCTATCCTCCGCCCGCTGCGAGACGAATCGGACGGAGGTCACAACGCGCCCTTGACGGCGGAGTTGCTGGAGGCT
>CAYHBG010000195.1:0-2075 GCA_964354815.1 uncultured Thermotogae bacterium | reverse complement strand
GGAGACGAGTTGCCCCGTCCACACGAACGTGAAGCCGAGCATCCCCGTAGGTCTCTCGCGACGAGCCATGCCCCGACCTCCCTATCCGATCTGGCCTGCGGGGGGAATCTTCTTGCACAGGAATCTCCGACGCACGCCGGCGGCTGCGCGCCTCTGGCGAGCTGGCTGTCCGCGATGCGAAGCTCGACGGTTCGAGCTAGTTGGTGACCGTCAAGAGGGAAGACCTGCCCCCGCCGTGCCCGCGTCCGAGGTAGGGACCGGGAGCCAGACGGGGCGACCTCCGCGCAGGCGGATCTCTCCGATGCCCGGCCAGGGGAAGTGCGAGGCGAGGACGAGCGCCTCCTTCTCCAGGGCGCGCTGGACGAGGCGGCGACGCGTCTCGATGGCGGCGTCCTCGTCCGCGTTCCCCTCAAGGCGCACGTCCGGTTCCTCGACCTGGAACGGCTGGAAGAGCGCGTCCCCCAGGTGGAGGAGAGGGGCCGCGCGGGAGGAGAGCTCATAGGCTGCGTTCCCGGCCCGGTGCCCGGGCGCGGGCACGAAGGTGATCCCCGGGGCGACCTCGGTCTCGCCCTCGCACAGGACGACGCGGTCCCGCAGGCGATCGACGAGGGTCGCGCAGAAGGCGCGGCGTTCCTCAGGCAGGCGCGTCGGATCCTCCGGTCGCTCGAGAGAGCGCCAGGCTTCTCTACCCAGGACGTGCCAGGCGTTCGGGTAGGCGAGGCGGCCGTCCGAGTGGAGGAGCCCCAGCACGTGGTCCCAGTCGGCATGCGTGATGAGAACCCAGGCGACCTCCTCTGGCCGGACTCCGAGGAACCCGAGGTCCTCGGCCGTCTGCGCGGCATCGATCCCCGCGTCGATGAGGACGTGGCGTGTCCCGTGGAGGACGTAGCAGGCTGTGTACGGGTAGTGGAGGGTGACATCTACAGGCCGGCGATAGCCCTCGGCCAGGAGCGAGTTCAGCGAGAGCGACCCGTCCTCGGCTGCACGTAGGACGGTGCCCTCCACGCCGTGATGATCGAACCTCCGGGTTCTCTCCGCCATTCTGCCCTCTCCTCCCTGAGTCGCGGGAGATCGTCCTCTACGGACGGACCCCGGTCCAGGGAGTCTGAGCTCTAAGGACCCCCGGTTCTTCACCCCACGCTCGAATGGGGTCTCGGTCGACGATGCAAAGAACAAGACCCCTATCCCCCTGCCACCCACTCCGCTCGCCGCGCCAGCGAGTCCACGGGAAACCAGCACATGGCAGGTAATGTAACAGGTGCATTGCGCTCAAGCTGGTGATGAATAGAATGCAGGGTGAGTGAGAGGCGTCGTCCAGCATATCATCACGTGCACGGCTAATCCCACCAGATCAAGCATTCCTGCTCACTCAACGCCAGGTCTTCCCCACATCGACTGGGACCACGTCTTCGAGCAGGAGCCCCAGGCGAAGTAGGACATGAGGCCCACGGGGTTCTCTGCACGGGCCGCTCGGCTCCAGCAGAGAGGCTACGGGTCATTTCGAGGGCGTCCACGTTGGGCGCCCTCTCTCTTGCTTCTTGAGGGTTCGGACGCGCGGTCCGCAGATGAGACATGAGGCGGGGAGTTCGCAGCCTGGTGGTGGGCATGGGAGCGGCGTGGCGTGTCCTACCGCCACCGGATGAGGACGGGTCTCGCGGGGGAACAGGCGGACGGCCATGCGGAGGAGAATGAGGTCGATGAGGGCGAGCGAGGCGGCGAGGAGGAGGACGATCCCGCGGCAGTACCCGTACAGCCACACCTGGACCATCATCCGCGGGGGGTAAGGAGGTTGCCCCACTCCGTCCGCGTAGCTCGAGTAGATCGCCGTAAGATCCAGCGAGTCCACCACCTCGCTCAGGAAGTACACCAGATGATCGGACGGCAACCACTCCGCCACTGACGGCGGCAGCAGGTACCCCTGCTCCGGCTCGTACGCCTTGAACCGCTTCATCGTTCCCCCTCACAGAGACACAGGATCCCTTCTCTCCTGTATTCTGGCGGGGAATGCCCACACAGGCTGCTAGGGCTCGAGGGTGAAGCGGATGCGGACGGTCCGCTCGTCCTTCATGTCCGCG
>CAYHBG010000194.1:0-2108 GCA_964354815.1 uncultured Thermotogae bacterium | reverse complement strand
TTGAAAGGCGAGTGGTTCATCCGCAACACCCTCGTCCGGGACTGCGCCTTCCTGAACAAGGTGGAGCTCTTGCTCTGGGATAGCTGGGGGAGCCTGATGGTTCCTGAACCCGAACCCTCCGAGAGAGAGCTTGCCGTCCTAGACGAACTCGCAACGCTCACTCAACGAGGGAACGAGGCATTTGAGAGACTGCGGACGCTCTACGAGAAGGAGCCTGAGCTCACGGTTCCCCCGGTCGTCACGTGCTACAGCCCTGTGGCGGAGCCGACGGAGGTCAGACTCGCGATCTAGCCTGCCTGGTGCCCCATGCTGACGGGGATCGCGACGGGCGAAGAATAGCGCCCCGGCCCCGCCCGAAGGGACATCGGTCGCCGGTGGACCTGCCAGGGCGATTCCGGAGTTCGCGCTCTAGGAGGCGCCGCCGACCGGCAGCCAGCGCCAAGCCTCCCCCTCTCTCCTGACGTATCCCAGGCCCGGGAAGGGAAGGTGAGGCGCGAAGACGAGCGCCTTCTCCTGCGCCGTTCTCTCGAGCAGCTGGCGCCGGGTCGCGAGAGCTTGATCCGGCGCGTCGTCGATCCCCGATCCCCACTCCGGGTGCTCCACGAAGAGCGGGTGGAGCACCACGTCCGCCAGATGGAGCAGACGTTCGCCGGAGGAGGAGAGCGCAACGGCGACGTGACCCGGACGGTGGCCAGGCGCCGGGATGACCCGTATCCCAGGGAGGACCTCTGTCTCGCCTTCTAGCCGAGCGACACGCCCCTCGACAAGCGGCAGAACGGTGCGGTGGAACGTGGCGTAGGGCTCCCCCAGCCTGGACAGGTTCGCCTCCGACGTGTACCACGCCCACCCCTCGTCCGTCATGACGTAGCGAGCGTTCGGATAGGCGAGTTGGCCCCTCGAAGCCACGATCCCTGCGAGATGGTCCCGGTCGTGATGGGTGAGGATGACCAGCGTGACGTCGCGAGGCGCGATCCCCTCCTTGCGCAGGTTCGCGAGCAGCCGGCCCTGAAGTCTCTCGGTGCACGAGCCCCAGCCGGCATCGACGAGAATGCAGTCCTTTCCCGCTCCGATGAGCAGACAGTTGAAGCCCAGGGTGACCTCGGTCGGCGACTGCCCTCGCTCAGTCAGCACCCACACGAGGGCCGGCTCGTAGCGCCCGGCGTTCAGATTCGCGATAGGCACCGTCTCGCTCGCGTCTCGGAGGGCGATGCACTCGAAGCTTCCCACACTGAAGCGGTGGCTGTCTCGGCTCATCTCAGTCTCCTCTATCAGGTTTCTTCGGTTGTCCTGCCGGCGAGTAGGATGCCCTGGAGCGGACAAGGGGCACGCCCCGTGCGGAGCCTCAAGCGCAGTCGGCGTCGAGGCGCTGGGCCGGCCCCTCTCCCGTGCTCTTCTCAGAGTCCAAGGTCCTCGTTGATCAGGACGACCTTCACCCGATGCTTCGGGTAGGACTTCTCGGTGATGGTCCAGACATTGCAGATGCGGTCCGGGCTCTTGCAGTCCTGGCAGTACGACGTCTTGGAGCAGGGCGTCGTCTGTCCCAACCGTCGGGCGTTGAGCGGTGCGGCGTAGTTCCTCACGCGCCGCATCGCGGCGTCGAGGTCGGGCACGATCTTGTTTCGCCCGACCAGAACGACCACGTACTTGGGCCCGAAGGCGATCCCCCCGACACGATTACCGATCATGTCGAGGTTCACGAGCTGTCCGGTCTCCGTGACCGCGTTCGTGCCCGTGATGTAGAGGTCCACGAGAAGCGATTGGCGCAAGCGTTCGAGTCGCGCTTCCGGCGAGAGATCGTCGCCAAAGGGCTCCACGAACTCGACGGCCGGGTCCTCGCGAAGGACGTCGTAGAGCTGGGCGCCAAGAGCGGTCATCGAGCCGCCTCGGGAAATGCGTCGAGCTCCCGTTTGAGGAATGATCTGCTCGAGAACGACGCTCCTTGCCTGGGCGGCGTCCTCTGCCAGGAAGACCTCAAAGCCGTTCTTCTCCAGTACCGTCTTGAGATGCGACAGACGGCACTGCCAGAAGGACTGCCCCATCTCCACCGTGCTCTCCTCTCGCTCGCCGCTCTTGAGCGCTGTCTTCAACGACTGCCCGGCAGCCATCGT
>CAYHBG010000193.1:0-2115 GCA_964354815.1 uncultured Thermotogae bacterium | reverse complement strand
GCGTGCTCGGAGAGGACGGCGAGGAAGTCGTCGGTCGACTCGCGGTGGTGAAGGACGACAGGGAGGCCAAGGCGTAGCGCGAGGCGGAGCTGCGCGCGGAAGACGCGGAGCTGGTCTGAGCGCGGGGAGAGGTTCCGGTAGTAGTCGAGGCCGATCTCGCCGATCGCGACGACGTTCTTCTCCTTGGCCAGGGCCTCCAACTGCTCGATCCCGTCCTCAGGGAAGGTCTTCGCGTCGTGCGGATGGACGCCGATCGCGGCCCAGACCTGGCGGTGGCGGGCGGCGAGTCGGACGGCCTCCTCGCTCGAGGGGAGATCGGCACCGATGGTGACGATCCCGATCCCCTCCGCCGCGCAGCGGGCGATCACCGCCTGGCGGTCCTGGTCGTAGCGCCGGTCGTCGAGGTGGGCGTGGGTGTCGATGAGCCTCATCGTTCGACCTCCGACACCGCCCGAGGAAGGGCCTCGACGACGTCGCTCGGGAGGATCGTCCGCTCCGCGCCCTCGTGGGCGAGGAGGTCGGCGGCGAGGCCGTGGAGATACGCCCCGAGGAGCGCGGCGTCGCGCGGCGAGACCCCTCCGGCAAGGAGGCCCGCGAGGATGCCGGCGAGGACGTCCCCGCTCCCTCCCTTGGCGAGACCGGTGTTCCCGGTCGGGTTCAGGTAGACCTCCCCATCCGGGAGGCCGATCGCGGTCGGCCGCCCTTTGAGGAGGAGGACGACCTGGTGCTCGCGTGCGAACGACCGCGCAACTTCGATCCGCTCTTGATCGATCTCCTCTGCGCTCCGGCCGACGAGCCTCGACATCTCGCCCGGGTGAGGCGTCAGGACGGCTCGCCCCGCGACGTGGCGAAGGAGGTCGAGCCGGCCGGTGAGAGGGAACAGGCCGTCGGCGTCAAGGACGATCGGGCACCGTGAGCCCTCGAGGAGGGCGAGGACGACCTCCCCGACCTGCGCGTCACGGGAGAGGCCGGGTCCGAGGACGAGGGCATTCGCCCGCTCGGTCTCCATGAGGAGAGCCGTGATGGCCTCTCGTGCGACGTGTCCTCTCCTTTCTGGCAAGGCGAGGGTGAGCGCCTCGGGGAGGGAGGCTCTGGCCGTTGCGATCACGCTTCCGACGGAGGCGAGGACGACGAGGCCGGCTCCGGCGCGCAGGGCTCCGCGACAGGAGAGGATGGCGGCCCCACTCATCCCCTCCGATCCCGCGACGACGAGGACGCGGCCGAAGGTTCCCTTGTGTCCGTCGGGCGGGCGCCTCGGAAGGAGGCACCGCGCCCCTTCGCGCTCAAGGATCCGGGCGAGCGGGGCGACCTCTCGCAGGAGATCGGGCGGGTACGCGACCCGCGCGACCTCGATCTCGCCGCACAGGGAGCGCGTCGGGTAGAGGAGGTGCGCGACTTTGAGGAACTCCATCGCGATCGTGAGGTTCGCCTGTATCGTCGGGCCGACGAGGCCCCCACGGTCGGACGAGAGGCCGGATGGGAGGTCGAGGGCGACGACCGGCCTCTGCGAGGCGTTGACGAGCGCGACGGCTTCAGCGGGCACACCTTCGAGCGGCCGGTCGAGGCCGCTCCCGAAGAGGCCGTCGACGACGAGGTCGGACTGGCCGAGGGACTCGCGGAGCGGGGCGAGGTTGTCTTCGAGGAAGGCGAGACGCCCGGAAGCGACCTGTTCGAAGCGGCCGGCCATCGCGGCCGTCGCCGCCGCGAGGTCGCCTCTCTCGCAGATCGCGAAGACGTGGGCGTCGATCCCGCCCTCTGCCAGAACACGGGCGACGACGAGGGCGTCTCCGCCGTTCCCGCCTCGTCCGGCGAGGAGGACAACGTGTCTTGGGGTGAAGCGTCGGAGGAGGATCTCGGCCGCACTCTCCCCGGCGCTCGTCATCAGGGCTTCGGTGGTCGCCCCCGCGGCGACAGAGAGGCGATCGAGGTCGCGCTGCGCGGTGCTCAAGAGAACGAGCCGTTCCTGGACGCCCATTCCGGTCACGCGAGCTTCTCCCAATGCCGGACGACGTCCGCGGCGACGTCCTTCGCCGCCCTGCCGGTGACGTCGAACCACCGGACGCTCGCCTCGGCACGGAACCAGGCCATCTGCCTCCGAACGAGGGACCAGGTGTT
>CAYHBG010000192.1:0-2120 GCA_964354815.1 uncultured Thermotogae bacterium | reverse complement strand
CGTACCTATTGAAGAAACTCATCTCTGGAACGACAGTGTGTGCCTCTTCGAGCACGAGGAGTATCTTCCGCCCGAGCCGATGACTGCGGGCCCAATCGAAGACGGTGGAGAGGTAAAGCTCCGTGGCTCGTAGAGTTGCCTTCGTGTTAGCGATTTCCTCCAACTCGAAGACGCCCAAACCTGCGCCGCTCGCCTCAAGAAACGCACACACTTGCTCTGTGATCGCGGGGGAGATCTTGCCGACGAAAGCCTCAAGCGCAGCTTTCTCCTCGCCGCCGAACTTCGCGGTTTCAACCCGCAATAGCTCCTCCTGCAGCCTTCTGGCTTCGCTGTGACCGAGACCGAGCGTGGCAGGGGAGAGGTCAGCGAGCCTCGCGCGATACTCGCCCGTGAAGTCCACGCAGATGACCTTCGCCCCGACTCCCAGGGCAGATCGGATGACGTCAAAAACCAGTTCAGTCTTCCCAGTTCCGGTCGCGCCCAGGATCGCGGTGTGGTACTCCAGCATGTCGTCTAGCCTGGCATAGACGGGAATAGCGCTGTGCGGAACCGTACCAAGCCGAACTATGCTCCCCGCGGGCTCCGTTTCTCCCTCGCACATGTCGTGAGGGGCAAGGAACACCGGTGCGTTCATCCCAGGCACCCAGCCTCGCTTCAAGAACCCTCGACCGCCGCTGAGGGTAGAGTCCCAGGTCGTGGTGTAGATTCGGCGGCTGCGATCGGTTGACGTTTGGGAAGGTCGTAGCGGACGCAGCGGGTGGTCAAGGTGGCCACCGGCGGGTTCCTTTCTGGATGAGATTCCAGACCCACGAGAAAGGAAGGGACCACCGGTGACCGAACTGAGGATGGCGTTGGAAGGGCTGCTGCGCAAGTACAAGACGAACCCCGACGTGGACGCACTGAAGGAGGGTGTGAAGCTCCTGGCCCAGGAGCTGATGGAACTCGAGGTGAAGGACAAGACGGGAGCGGAGCGCTACGAACGCAGCGGAGAGCGGAGGACGTACCGCAACGGGTACCGAGAGCGGGAGTGGGACACGCGTGTGGGGACGATTCCTCTACGCATTCCGCGCCTGCGCGAGGGGAGCTACCTACCCAGTCTGATCGAGCCACGGCGTCGCGCGGAGCGGGCGGTGCTGTCTGTCATCCAGGAGGCGTACGTCCACGGGGTCAGCACGCGGAAGGTGGAAGACGTCGTCCGCCAGCTGGGCTTGGACGGGATCTCCAAGAGCGAGGTCTCCCGGATCTGTGCCGCGCTGGATGAAGGGGTAGCCCGCTTTCGGGAGCGGCCGCTCGTGGAGGAGTACCCCTACGTGTGGCTGGACGGGAAGGTGGTCAAGGTCCGCCACGGCGGACGGGTGGAGAACCATGTGGCCGTGGTCGTCATTGGGGTGCGCCGCACGGGGGAGAGGGACGTGCTCGGGTTCGACGTGGGGCCGGCGGAGAGCTACGACTTCTGGCTGGCGGTCCTCCGTGACCTGGTGCGGCGGGGACTGCGCGGAGTCAAGCTCGTCATCTCCGATGCTCACGAAGGATTGAAGCAAGCGATCGCTGAGGTGCTGACCGGGGCGAGCTGGCAGCGCTGTCGGGTGCACTTCATGAGGAACCTGCTCTCTCTGGTGCCCAAGCGCGGACAGTCGATGGTGGCGGCGTGGGTGAGGACGATCTTCGCTCAGCCGGACCAGGAGGCGGCGCGCCGGCAGCTCGGGCAGGTAGCCAGGACCCTTGCCAAGACACTCCCTCGCGTGGCGGAGCTGCTCCTGAAGGCGGAAGAGGACGTCCTGGCGTACATGGCCTTCCCTCCCAGCCACTGGAGACAGCTCCACTCGACGAACACCCTGGAGCGGGTGAACCAGGAGATTGGGCGGCGCTGTGACGTGGTGGGGATCTTCCCCAACGCTCAGGCCGCTCTCCGTCTGATCGGCGCCGTGCTCGAGGAGCAGCACGACGAGTGGCAGGCGGCCGTACGCCGCTACTTCAGCCTGGCGTCCATGGCCACCCTGTACGGCGAGGAAGCTACCGAGTCAGAACTGCCTGTACTCAACCCGGGAGAGGAGGTGGTCGCCGTCTAGCCCGTCAGGGCCAGAGGGAACCCCAATCTACACACTTGACGGGACGTGACC
>CAYHBG010000191.1:0-2155 GCA_964354815.1 uncultured Thermotogae bacterium | reverse complement strand
GCGTAGAGCAGGTCGACCTTCTCTCTCGCGGCGCGGTGCGCCTCATAGGCCGCCTGGAGCCTCTCGTGGTCGGTGGCGACGGACGGATCGTCGAGCTCCGTCTGGAGCCGAGAAAGCTCAAGCTCGGCGGCGGAGATGCGCGCCTCCATCCTCTCCCATTCCTGCTTCTCGGGGAGGGTAAGGCTCGCGCGCCTCGGGCGGGCTTCGGGTCTGCTCTTGGTTTGCGCCCCGGCGGAAGCCGCTCGCTCCCTTCCCTCGGCGCGGCGGGCGTCGGCCTCCTGCCATTGGGCGACGCTCCCGTAGTTCGCCCAGTGGCCGTCTCCGTGCAGGCCGATGAGATCGGTGCACAGCCGGTCGAGCATGTGGCGGTCGTGCGTGATCAGGACGACGGCTCCCGGGAACTCCTCGAGCGCGCCCTCGAGGACCTCGATCGACGAGATGTCGAGGTCGTTCGTCGGCTCGTCGAGCATGAGGACGTCGGCCGGCTCCCGGATCATGAGCGCCATCAGGACGCGCGCCTGCTCCCCGCCAGAGAGGTCACCCACCCGAGTTTCGAGCTGGTCGGCGCGGAACCCGAACCGGCTCGCCCAGGCGTAGATGTGGCTCTCGCGGCCGAGGTAGGAGACGGTGTCGCCGCTCGGAGAGAGGGCGCGCCGCAGTCTCTCTGTCTTGTCGAGCTGGTCCCGCGCCTGGTCGAAGAGGGCGATCCGCAAGTCCGCCGCGTGCTTCACCCGCCCGGCGTCCGGCGGGACCGCGCAGGCCAGCGTGCGCAGGAGCGTTGTCTTACCGCTCGCGTTGTTGCCGACGATCCCCAGGCGCCCGCCGCGACGGAGGTGAACGTCGAGGCCCCGGAAGAGGAGCCTCCCTCCGAGCGTCTTCTCGATCCCCTCGGCCACGACGAGCTCGTGCGTCCGTCGCCCGCTTGCGGCGAAGTCGATCTCGAGGTCGCGGGCGCTGCGGTGGCGGCGCTTGGCCTCGGAGAGGCGCTCGATCTTCTCTTCGGCCGCGTCGATCCGTGACGAGGCCTTGGTGAGGCGGGCCTTCGGGCCCCGTCGAAGCCACTCGATCTCGCGGCGGACCTGAGTGGCGAGGGCACGGCGCTCGGCGTCCTCGGCCTCGAGGAACGCCTCCCTCCTCTCCAGG
Organism: uncultured Thermotogae bacterium; assembly: GCA_964354815.1. GTDB lineage: Bacteria > Bipolaricaulota > Bipolaricaulia > UBA7950 > UBA9294 > CAYHBG01. The sequence goes on along the minus strand of CAYHBG010000191.1, from coordinate 1,012 downwards.
AAGTCGCTGTAGTGGCCCACGCTCGAGAAGAAGCCGCCCTTGTAGCGAGAGTTAAGCTCCACGATGCGGTCGGTCGTCCGCTCGAGGAAGTAGCGGTCGTGGGTGGTGACGACGAAGGCGAGATTCGCCCGTCCGAGGAAGCGCTCCAGCCAGTCGATCCCCTCGAGGTCGAGGTGGTTCGTCGGCTCGTCCATCAGCAAGAGGTGCGGCTCCTGCACGAGCTGACAGCCGATGGCCAGGCGCTTCTTCCATCCGCCAGAGAGGAGGGCGACCTCTTTCGCGCCGTCGGTGAACCCGAGGCGGCGGAGCATCTTCCGCGCCCGCACCGGCCGCTCGTACTCCTCCATCGGGTGGTCGGCGAGCGCCGCGAGGAGCGAGCCCTCGACGGTGGCGTCGGCCGGGAAGACGTCGACCTGAGGAAGGTAGGCGATGCGCGCGCCCTTCGAGCATTCGACCGTTCCGGCGTCGGGAGCCTCGAGTCCAGCCAGGATCCGCAGGAGGGTGGACTTGCCCGCGCCGTTCGGGCCGATCAGCCCCACGCGCTCTTCGGCGTGGAAAGCGAGCGAGAGGCCGTCGAACAGGGTGTGCGACGCGTACGTCATCCCAAGATCGCGCACGGCTAGAAGGGCCATCGCTCGGACTCCTTTCTCCCCGCTACTTGGCCTCACCCGTGGCGGGGACAGGCGCAGGGACCTTGCGCCACAACCGGGGGCTCATTCTACCCGCCGCGCGAGGGCGCTGGCGCGAATCGCTCGGCGATGAGCGAGGCCGTGTAGCCTCCGAAAGCGCTGCTCACGAGGAGCCAAGGGAGGCCGTACCAGGCCTGGCCGAGGAAAGAGCCAGAGCCCGTCTGCGGGGAGCGGTAGAAGAAGGAGAGGGCGACGAGGACGAGGAGGAACGTGGCGCTTGCCAGGACAAGGCCCGTGACCGCTCCGCGCAGCTCGCTCGAAAGACGGGCGGGAAGGAAGCGATGGGCGAGGTCCGCGCTGAGGCCGATCAGGGGGCCGATGGC
>CAYHBG010000190.1:0-2259 GCA_964354815.1 uncultured Thermotogae bacterium | reverse complement strand
CCAGCGCCCCGCCTTCGGGCGGGGCGAGCCTTTGACCCTTCGCTTCCGAGGTGAGTGCGCTGTGGGACTCTCTTGTGGCTTGATTGGCCTTCCCCGATCGGGGAAGACCACGGTATTCAACGCGATGACCGCCGCTCAGGCGGAGGCGTTCGGCGCGGAGATGAATCGCGCGATCGTCAGCGTGCCCGACCCGCGGGTGGAGAGGCTCGTCGGCCTCTACCAGCCGGCGAAGGTCGTCCCGGCGACGCTCGAGGTGGTGGATATCCCGGGCCTGGAGCCCGGATCGACGGCCGGAAACGGCCGAGGCGCGAAGCTCCTCTCCTACCTGAAGGAGGCGAACGCGCTGGTCCATGTCGTGCGCTGCTTCGAGGCTCCAGGAGAGACGATCGACCCAGTTCGCGACGTGGAGCGGGTCGACCTCGAGTTGATGGTCGCCGATGTCCAGACGCTCACGAACAAGATCGACCGCTTGGCCAAGCGAGCCCGGACGGGTGACAAGGTCGCCGAGCGCGACGTCGCCGACTGCACCAAGGTGCGCGACGCTCTCGAACAGGCGATCCCGGTTCGGCGTCAGACGTTGACGAGCGACGAGGCGGCGAGCGTGCGCGAGTGCACCCTCCTCTCGCAGAAACCCGTCCTCTACGTGGCGAACGTCCACGCCATGACGGAGGCCGACTCCCCTCCGGTCCACGCGCTACGCGGTCTCGCCGAAGGGGAGGACGCGCCGCTCGTCGTCATCGCCGGGCGCGATGAGGCCGACATTGCCGAGCTCCACCCCGACGACCGCCCCGCCTTCCTCGCCGAGCTCGGCCTCCGGGAGCCCTCGATCGAGCGCCTGATCCGTGCCGCCTACCGGCTCCTTTGGCTCTCGGACTTCTTCACGGCCGGGGAGAGGGAGGTCCACGTCTGGACCTGCCGTGCGGGCGACACCGCGCCGGTCGCCGCCGGGAGGATCCACACCGACATGGAGAAGGGGTTCATCCGGATGGAGGTCATCCGCTTCGAGGACCTGATCGCCCACGGGAGCGAGGGTGCTGTGGCGAAGGCCGGCAAGCAGCGGGTCGAAGGCCGGACCTACGAGGTCCAGGACGGCGACATCGTCGTCGTTCGGTTCAACGGGCGATAGGCACGAACCGCGCGCCCCGCGCTCTGACTCGTCTTCCAGGCAAGGAGACCGCGGATTCGAAGGCAGGCCTTGCGTTCGCCCTGGTCTTCCCGTCTAATGACAGCGCGCGGCCATTGACGCGGAGGTGAGAGGCATGGATCAGGGTGGGCGGCAGCTTGCGGTGTGTTTCCTCGCGGTGTCCTTGCTGGCAGCGGTCCTGGGTGCGACGGGAACCGCTCAGCAGACGATCCGGTTCTCGGACAAGAACCTGGAGGCGGTGGTCCGGGAGGCGATCGGGAAGCCGTCCGGGTCGATCCTCGACTACGACCTCTACTGGCTTGGGACTCTGGACGCCTCTGAGCGCGGGATCTCCGATCTCAAGGGGATCGAGAACTGCGCCTATCTGTCGACCCTGATTCTGCGGGACAACGCGATCCGCGACATCTCGCCGCTCGGGAAGCTGACCGTCCTGAACGTGCTCGACCTGGCGGGCAACGACATCGAGGACGTCTCTCCCCTGAGGACGATCGAGACCCTGCGGGAAGTGGATCTCTCCGGGAACTCGATTCAGACGTTCGCGGGACTTGAGCCTTCCGTGGGGATACAGGTGCTCCGGTTGGGGGGCAACGCGATCTCCGACCTTGCCCCGCTCCGCGCCCTCACCCGACTGCGAAGCCTGACCGTGACTTGCCAGGCGGGGTGCAGTCTCGCTCCGATCCAAGCCGCTACGCGCCTTGAGTCGCTCGACCTGGAGAGCCCGGAGGCCTTCGACCTCGCGACCCTGGGGCAGATGGAGGGGCTCCAGAAGCTTCGGCTCGCCTCCGTCAAGGTCGCCGACCTCTCGCCCCTGCGCTGGCTCAAGTCTCTGAAGGAGCTCTGGCTTTCGGACATCGAGCTTCCGAGTCTCGCCCAGGTCGTGGACGTCGGCACGGAGCTGGAGGTGCTGGGCCTGGCGAAGATGGGGATCCCGGACTTCCTCCCGCTCACTCAGCTCGTCGGTCTGCGCGGGTTGCATCTTGAGGCGGTCGGGTTCGCTGAGCTCGGTATCCTAACGCGCTTCCCGCTCCTCGAGGCGCTCAGCGTGGCCGGAAACGGCCTGTCCGAGGTGGGACTCTTGGCGCAGTTCGTGAGGCTGCGCTCCCTCAGCGTCGCAG
>CAYHBG010000189.1:0-2270 GCA_964354815.1 uncultured Thermotogae bacterium | reverse complement strand
TCGATCGCGAGGTCCTTGGCGCCGACCTCGTCGAGGGGCGAGATCAGGCCGCCGAGGACGTGATACAGGCCGTGGTACTCCCCGGTCCGCTCGATCTTCGCAATCTCCCAAGGGTGGCCGACGACGCAGATCGTCTTCGGGTCGCGGCCGGGGTTCGAGCAGACGTCGCACAGGTCCCCGGTCGAGAAGTTGCCGCACTGACGGCAGCGGTGCACCGAGGTGTGCAGGGCGGCGACGGCCGCCCCGAGGCGGGCAGCCACGTCCGGGGGGCCAGCGAGGAGGTGGAACGCGATCCGCTCCGCGCTCTTCCTCCCGATCCCGGGAAGGCGGCGCAGCTCGTCGATCAGGGTCTCGAGCGGGCGGATCATAGGCCGGGGAGGTTGAGGCCCTGAGCGAGGGGGCCGAGCTTCGCCTCGGCCGCGGTGTGGGCCTCCTTCTGCGCCTGCTGGACGGCGGCGATGACGAGGTCGACGAGCATCTGGATGTCGCTCGGGTCGACGACCTCCTTCTGGATCGCGAGGTCGACGAGCTCGCCGCGGCCGTTCACGGTCGCCGTCACCATCCCCCCGCCGGCGCTCGCTTTGACCTTCATCTCGGCGATCTCGGCCTGCGCCCGCGCGAGGTCCTCCTGAAGCTTCTTTGCCTGCTTCATGAGGTTCCCCATGTTCCCCATCCCGCGCATCACTCCTCCTTCACGATCTTCCCGTCGAAGAGCTCGCAGACGAGCTCCGCCTTCTCGCGCAACGCATCGCGTGCGGTGGGCTTGGGCGCGACGCTCTTGTCGGACCGGACCTCGACTTGGACCTCGTCCCCGAAGTGGCGGCGCACGGCGCCGGCGAGGTACTGGGCGTTCGCCGGCTTCTCCAGGCTCTCCTTGTGAAAGGTGCACCCCGGAGGGAAGGCGATGCGCAGGCGCTTCCCGTCGAGGGCAGGGCTCGCCTCGGTGAGGAAGGCGGCGATCGCGATCCGCTCCTTCTCGATCTCGGCGACCATCCTCGACCAGGGGAGGGCGAGGTCCCCCGTCACCTCAGCCCGAGGCCGGGGAGGAGCCGGCTCCTCCTTCCGCGTCGTTTGTGTGCGAGGAGGCTCTTCCTTCTTCACGACAGGGGGAGGCGTCTCCCGCCGAGGCGCGGGAGGTCGCTCCTCCTCCTTCGCACGGACGGGCTCTTTGGCCGGGGCCGCGTCGCCTTCCAAGAGGTCGAGCAGGGCGACCTCCATGACGATCCGCCGGTCGAGCGACCGGAGAAGGTCCTGGCGCAGGGTGAGGAGACCCCGGCAGAAGCGGACGTCGCGCGAAACGTCCCCGCCATCGATGATCCGGTCGCGCAGCATCTCCACGAGGTCGAGGAGGAACGCCTCGAGGTCCTTCCCCCGCTCAACGAGATCTCCCACGGCCGCGAGGACCGCGCGGCGGTCTCCGGCCTCGAGGGCGTGGAGGAACGATTCGCACGCGTCGCGCCCGACGAGGCCGAGCATGTCCAGGAGCTCAGGGGCATTGATCTCGCCTTGCTTGTAGCTCGCGGCCTGCTCGATCATCACGATCGCGTCCCTCATTCCGCCGTTCGCCTTCCGGGCGATGAGGCGGAGGGCGTCGTCGCTGATCCGAATCGTCTCAGCCTGCGCGATCTCTCCAATGCGGGCGGCGATCTTCTCCTCCGAAATGCGCCGGAAGTCGAACGCCTGGCAGCGGGAGAGGATCGTGCGCGGGACCTTGTGCGGCTCGGTCGTGGCGAAGACGAAGACGACGTGGGCCGGCGGCTCTTCGAGCGTCTTCAGGAGCGCGTTCCACGCCTCGTTCGTCAGCATGTGAACCTCGTCGATGATGTACACCTTCGTCCGAAGGTCGGTCGGGGCGAAGGCGACTTCCTCGCGCAGGCGGCGGATGTGGTCGATCCCGCGGTTGGACGCCCCGTCGATCTCCAGGATGTCGAGGGAGCGGTTGGCGAGGATCGTCTTGCAGTTCGGGCAGGCGTTGCACGGCTCCCCTGCCTGGGGAGCGAGGCAGTTCGCGGCGCGGGCGAGGATCCGCGCGATCGTTGTCTTGCCAATCCCCCGCTCGCCGGCGAAGAGGTAGGCGTGGGCGAGTTCTCCGGCGACGACGGCGTTCCGGAGCGTGCGGACGACGTCCTCTTGGCCGACGACGTCCTGGAAGCGCTGCGGCCGCCAGCGGCGATAGAGGGAGATGTAGGGCTCTACCTCGGACAAGGGACCCCCTTCCTGGTCGGGGAGACTGGATTTGAACCAGCGACTTCCTGCTCCCAAAGCAGGCG
>CAYHBG010000188.1:0-2272 GCA_964354815.1 uncultured Thermotogae bacterium | reverse complement strand
AGACGGTCGCACGGGTGGAGGATCTGCTCCGCATCTTGCTTGACCTGTAGCGCGTTGTGGGGAACGGCGCGAACGGGGCTCAGGCTCTGCTCGTCTCCCCTCCAAAGGCGAATCCTCCCTCGGAGAAGGCCTTCTGGCAAGCGTCGACGACGTTCGCGTCGTACAGGGTTCCTTTCCCCTTCTCGATCACGTCGAGGGCGTACTTGATCCCCAAGGCGGCTCGATAGGGGCGATGCGAGGCCATGGCCTCGACCGTATCCGCGACCGCGAGGATCCGGGCCTCCGGGAGGATCGCGTCAGCTCGGAGGCCTCTCGGATAGCCGGACCCGTCCAGCCGCTCGTGGTGCTGGAGGACGATCTCGGCGATCGGCCAAGGGAAGTTGACGCCCTTCAGGATCGCGTACCCTGTCTCGGAATGGGTCCTCACGAGCTCAAACTCGGCGGTGCTCAAGGCTGAAGGCTTGCTCAGGATCTCCGCAGGCACCGAGATCTTCCCCACGTCGTGCAGGAGGCCCGCGACCCGCAACCCGTCCAGTTCGTCTGCCGTGAGTCCCATTTCGTGGCCGATGGTGAGAGCGAGCAGCGTGACGCGGTCCTGGTGGCCGGCGGTGTACGGGTCGCGGACCTCGGAGGTCGCGGCGAGCGCACGCACCGTCCCGTTCAGGGCCTCCTCCATCCGGTCGGCGGCCTGCTTGCGGTCGGTGATGTCCTCGATCATGACAAGGTAGTACAGGAACTGGCCGCCTGCGTCGCGGATCGCGCTCGCGGTCACGCCGCCCCAGACGACTCGCCCGTCCTTTCGCAAGTAGCGCTTCTCCGTCCGGTAGACCGGCGCCTCCCCGCGGAGGACCTTCTTCGCGCCCTCGATGTCGCCAGCGACGTGGTCTGGGTGCGTGATGTCAGCGAAGGTCCTCCCCAGGAGCTCTTGCTCCGCGTAGCCGACCATTCGGCAGAACGTGGCATTCGCTCGCATATACTGCAAGTCCGGGTCTAGGGTGACCATCCCCATGGGGCCCTCGTCGAAGATCCGGCGGAAACGCTCCTCGCTCTCCTGCACGATCCTTTCCGCGCGCCGGCCGTCCGTGACGTCGCTCACGAAGTTGAGCGTCGCCGGGCGCCCCTGCCAGATGATCCGAACCGCATCGATCTCCACCCAGCGCGTCTCGCCGTCGGCGCGGACGACCCGGAAGGAGTACCCGGTCTCCACCTCGTCGCCCGCGAGACGGCGCCGGTGGCGGTCGACGACCTGGGCTCGGTCGTCCGGGTGGATGAAGTCCGTGAACGGCAAGGAGGCGATCTCCTCCAGGCTTCGCCCAAGCATCTTCGCGGTCGCGGGGTTGGCAAACCGGAGGAACCCATCCTGGGCGACGAAGATGGCCTCGCCGGCGTTCTCCACGAGCAAGCGGTATTTCTCTTCGCTCTCCCGCACGGCTCGCTCCGCGACCCTGCGGTCGCTGATGTCCCTGTGCGTCCCGACCAGCCTCAGTGCCTTCCCCTGCGCGTCGCGTCCAACGACCCGACCGTGGCTCAGGATCCACCGCCATTCCCCCGTCTTCGCGCGCAGACGGAACTCCATCTCGTAGCCGTCGCGCTCACCTGCCAGGCAGCGGTTCAGTCGCTCGATGGTCTTCTCCCTGTCGTCGGGGTGCAGCAACCCTTCCCACGTCGCCTGAGACGGGATGAGCTCTTCCGGACGGTATCCGAGCATCGTCGCGTAGCCTGGGCTGTAGTAGGTCACGCCCGTCCGGAAGTCCACGTCGTAGATCCCGTCGCTCGTCGCCTCGAGGGCGAGCGACAGGCGCCCCTCGCTCGCGCGCAGGGCCTCGTCGGCCTCCACGCGGCCGGTGATGTCGCGAGCGAGCAGGATGACGCGGCCTTCCGCCTCGCGCCCCTCGCCCTTCCTCGCGATCGACAGCTCGAACCAGCGCCGGCCCTGCGACAAGTCGAGCGAGTAGACGGCTCCCCGGTGCGAGCCGACCTGCTCCGCCTCAGCGAGGGCCTGGAGGATGATCCTGGACGCATCCCGAGGCAGGACCTCGTCCACTCTCTTGCCAAGGAACGCCTGCGGCGGCGCGTACAGCAGGGTCGGGTCTGGCGCGTGGAAGCGGCAGATGCGTCCTTGCCCGTCGAGCTCGAACAGGAGGTCGGGCACGGCATCGAGGGTCGCCTTGACCTCGGCGTGCGCCTCCTGTGCGGCCCGCTCGGCCTCCTTGAGATCCGTGATGTCTCGCGTTGTGCCCCAGCCACAGACGAGCCTCCCGTTCTCGACGAG
>CAYHBG010000187.1:0-2282 GCA_964354815.1 uncultured Thermotogae bacterium | reverse complement strand
ACTTGAAGGACCGCGAGATCGGGACCGAGGTCTACTACCCGCTCCCCCTCCACCTTCAGGACTGCTTCCGCTCCCTCGGGTACAAGTCAGGCGACCTCCCCGAGTCGGAGCGGGCGAGCCAGGAGGCCCTCTCCCTTCCCCTCTTCCCGGAGATCAAACCCGAGGAGCAGGACTGGGTCATTCAGTCGATCCGTGAGTTCGCGGGGTAGGAGAGGCGCGACAACCTCAGCCACGCTGTTCTCTCTCGGACTCGAGTCACCTTGGGTGTGAACCTAGAATGGCTCTTAGGTAGCGCTACCTGCCCCCATGCCGACGAAGGGATCGAGAGAGTCAAGCGAGCGGATCACGCCTCGGGCGTTCGCCGCCAAGTGACGAAAGTCGGAGCTGAAGGAGAGGTCCGGCACGCAGGAGCACTTCCTCGACCTCTGCCGTTTCCTTGGGCACCCCTCGTCGGACGAGGCCCGTCCGCAGGCCCCCCTTGTTCCGTGCGCATCCGCAGAATAGAATCCCCTTGCTCGCACCAAGATGAACTTGCGAAAGAAGAGAAGCCGCCCGTCTTTCCTCTGGCTCGCCGGGACCGTGGTGGGCCTTGCGCTGTCTTGCGCACCGGCGGCGATTGCCGCCGGCGACGACCCTGGCGCGGGCGATGCCGGGCACTTCGTGCGGAGCGGCATCGGAGCGCGTGCCATCGGCATGGGACGAGCTTTCACCTGCCTCGCCGACGGGATAGCTGCCGGCTACTGGAACCCTGCGGCGCTCGTGCAGTCGCCGAGCCTCCAGGTCGGCGGGCTCTACGAGAACCGCTATGGGGGGCTTGTCGAGCTGCAGTACCTCGGCGCAAGCTGGTCGTCACGGTCCTGGGGAACGGCCCTTCTCCTTGCCCAATCTGACTTGTTCAAGCTGGGGCTTCTGTCCGCCGCGGTGGGTTTTCCAGGCACCTCTCTTGGCGCGAGCGCACGGGTCTACTGGTTTCCCGTCCCCGGGCAACCCGCGAGTGGGGTAGGACTCGACCTAGGAGCTCTGCACAGCTTCGAGATCGGTGCGTCGACGCTGCTCGTCGGAGCGGCGACGTCCGATGTGGGTTGGACGCGCATCCGCTGGGACATCCCCGGCCCTCCCGTGACGGACTCGGCAGCCTGGGTGGCGCGGCTCGGTCTCGCCCTGAGCACGCCTCAAGAGTCGCGCTGGTGGCGCCTAGCCGCCGATCTCGAATCGGCCCTCCGCCGGCCACCGAGATCGGGCGAGTCCAGCTACTTCCAGACGGCTCTTGCGGTGTCCGGTCACGTCGGAGCCGAGTACCAAGTCGGGCCTCTCTCCTTGCGCGGTGGACTGAGTGACCTTCACCTCTTCGGCGAAGGCGGCCATCTGCCCCTTCCCTCTCTGGGGGTCGGGATGAAGGCGAGCTGGGGCAGCTTTGACTTGGCCTGGGCCGCAGGGACGCTCGGGCCAACCTTCGTCCTGAGCGGTGAGTTCTCCCTCTGACCTACCTCCGTTCGGACGGCAGTCCCCGCTAGGTCCTCCTCGCAAGGCATCCGGTGAACGAGATCCTGGGCGACAGGAGACACCAGCGCGCTTCCCAAACTGCCCGCCTGCGCGGGTCGGGTGACGCACGTCCCTGCCCCCGGACATCGTAGGGTGATGGAACCGATGTCTCCCGCGCTGTTCCTGTGAAAGAGAAGGCGAACCTCCGCAGGAGAGGCCGCGCGAGGATCTAGATCTCGAGGTGATCTCTGTGCGTCGACGTCTTGTGCTCGTGTCTCTTGCGGTCCTCGCCCTCTCGACCGGTGCAACTCTGGCCGCGGACGTAGGACTGGAAATCGGGGCGGGGCCATCCATCTCGCTTGTCTCAGACTGGGGCATCACATCGCGGTGGGTCGTGACAACGTCCATCGGCCTTAGCCTGGGGGTACAGACCGGCTCCAGCACCGTGCAGAGCTCCTCCCTGACGCTTGGCGTTGCAGTGAAATACTGCTTTGCCCCCACCGATTCGTCCTTCGTCCCCTATGCGGGCATCGGCACTGACCTTCGGATCTCGAGGGGCGGCCTACGCCTCGAGGTCGAGCCCTTCGTCGGCCTGAAGATCCGACCGGTTCGCTTCCTGTCCGTGTTTGGGGAGATCGGGATCCTGGTCCCCCTGTCGGACCTCGACGCTTGGCGCTGGGACCCGCGTATCGGTCTCGCCCTCCGGCTCGGGTTCTGAGCAAAGGCCAGCTCTCTCAGGACGCCCCGACCGCCGGACGGCCAGGGAAAGAGCGCCGCGCAAGACCGTCTAGGGAACAACC
>CAYHBG010000186.1:0-2291 GCA_964354815.1 uncultured Thermotogae bacterium | reverse complement strand
CGAGATCCCCCTCCTTGCGATCCTGTTCCTTGGGGAGAGGCTCGGCCCGGCGGAGCTCGCTGGGCTCTCTATCGCCGCGGCCGGAATCGTCCTCGTTCAACTCCGTCCCGGACCGGGGGGGTGAGGGCAAGCCCGGGAGCTGTGGCTCTTGCGGAAACCTACGGCGCTCCCTGCAGCTTCCGGCCAGGCATCCAGGGTCCTTCGCCCCCATCCCGCTTGGCGCCGGCCTTCGGGGCCCGTGGTCGCGAGGGGGCATCCTGTCGCGTGCGGAGCAGGGTGACTCGGGGTCATCCAGGCAATCGCCATGTCTCCCCGCTTCTGACGCTTGCCTTCCTCCTCGTCTTCCCGCAGGATGGTGGGCCGTCGCCTGCCCCGGCGGCCGGGAAAGGGGGCTCCGGCTTGCGTTCACCGCTTCGGATCGACCTTCACACTCACTCGCTCCACTCCGACGGGGCCCTTCTCCCGAGCGAGCACGCGCGCCGGGCGGCGGTCGCTGGGTACCGAGCGGTCGCCATCACGGATCACGCTGACGCCTCGAACTTGGAACACGTGCTCCAATGTCTTCTCGCCTTGGTTCGCGAGGAGGGGGAGGATCTCCCCCTCCTCGTCCTCCCAGGCGTCGAGCTGACGCACGTCCCGCCGGCGTTGATTCCTCGCCTTGCCCGCCGGGCGAGAGATCTCGGTGCGGCGCTTGTCGTGGTCCACGGCGAGACCCTCGCCGAGCCGGTGGCGCCGGGAACGAACGCCGCGGCGGTCTCCTCCCCGGACATCGATGTCCTCGCGCATCCCGGCCTCGTCACCCTCGAGGAGGCGGAGAAGGCGGCACGGAACGGGATCTGCCTTGAGATCACGAGCCGCGGGCCGCACGCCCTGACGAACGGCCACGTCGCCTATGCCGCCGGGGAAGCCGGGGCGCAGGTCGTGGTCAACACCGACGCCCACTCCCACGCCGACTTCCTCGATCAGGCCGGCGCCGAGCGCGTCGCCCGCGGGGCCGGGCTCTCGACCGAGGAGACGCAGGCAGCGGCCGCGGCGAACCCCGAGGCCCTCGTCGAGCGGGCCTTGGCTCGACTTGGGCCCGCGATGGCTCGAAGGTGGGAGGGACGGTGAGACGCAAGGAGAAGGAGATCCGGGAGAGGACCTCGCTCGACGCGATCCTCGAGCGCGCGATTGTCTGCAGGGTCGCCCTGTGCGAGGGAGGAAATCCGTACGTCGTCCCGCTCCTCTTCGGCTACGACGGGCGCGCGCTGTACCTCCACTCGGCGGGAGAGGGGAGGAAGGTCGACTCCCTCCGCCAGAACCCCCGGGTCTGCTTTGAGGTCGACGTCGACCAGGTGATCGTCCCGGACGAGGATCCCTGCGAGTGGAGCCTGAAGTACCGGAGCGTGATCGGCTTCGGCAAGGCGGCGTTCGTCGAAACGCCCGAGGAGAAGGCGGACGGCCTCGACCTCATCCTCCATCACTACGGGGGCTCCTCCTGCGGCTATCCAGCGGCTGCCCTGGAGCGGACGGCCGTCATTCGGGTCGAGATCGAGTCCATGACCGGGAAGGAGTCAGGCTACTCGCCCGAGGATCTCGGCAAAGGGAATAGGAAAGGGCGACAGGGTTAGGTCGCGGTGTGCTGCGTCGACGAGGGCAGGCGCAAGCATGCGTCCAACGTCGCTGCTCGCGGCCAGGCCGCGGAGGTGCAGCCCTCCCGCCGCAACTCCGTCCTTGACAGCGTCCGGCTCGCTTCCTATCCTTCAGGCGCCTTCCTCTGCGGGAAGCGGTCCCGAGCGGCAAGGGGCAAGCGGCCCTTCACCCCTCGACAGAAAGGAGAGCCATGAGTCAGCTGAATGAGTTGGAGGCGCTCCTTCGCCCACCGGCGATGGACATGCCGCCCTACCCGCCGAAGGTCATCACCCTGGCGAGTGGGGAGGAGATGGTCGTGCGCGAGATTGCGCGCGAGGAGGTTCCGATCCTCCTTGAGGCGATCGCGCCCTTCATCTGGTTGGAGCGGGACTACTACGACATCGTCTCTGCGCGTCTCTTCGCTGAGCTTCTTGCCTTCAAGCGGTATCGCGTGCGCGACGAGTACGCCCTGGTCGGGCTAATCGACGGGGTCCTCGCCGGGATCGTCAACGGCCGTGCCGACGGGCCGGAGCGGGGGATGAGCTACCACACCCTCACCCTGCGCCGCGGGCTGCGCGTGGGAGCCCACCTCTTCGCCTCGAAGATGGAGTACCACATCGAGTACCTCGGGGAGAAGGAGGTCCTGATCGTCGCCGAGAGCCCGATCGGCTTCCGCCGCT
>CAYHBG010000185.1:0-2297 GCA_964354815.1 uncultured Thermotogae bacterium | reverse complement strand
ACCTGCAGGAAGTACGTCGTCCCGAAGCTCCAGGCGGCAGGCTGGGAAGAAGACCCTCACTCCATTGCCGAGCAGCGCACGCTCACGGACGGGCGCATCATCGTGGCCGGCACCCGCGTCAGGCGGCGGAAGGGCAAGCGAGCCGACTACCTCCTTCGGTACACGGCGGACTTTTCGCTTGCGGTCGTCGAGGCGAAGGCCGAGTACAAGACCCCCGGAGCAGGGTTAGGACAGGCCAAGGCGTACGCGGAGATCCTCGACCTGCGCTTTGCCTACTCCACCAACGGGCAAGGCATTGTGGAGTTCGACTACCTCACCGGACTGGAGCAGAACCTCACCGAGTTCCCCTCCCCGCAGGCGCTGTGGTCGCGGCTTCGCGAAGGATCAGGGCTCGGAACGATCCCGCAACAGGCCGTCAAGGACCACCTGCTCGCTCCGCTCGAACGCTTGAGCGGGAAGACCCCGCGCTACTACCAAGAGATCGCGATCAACCGGGCCGTCGCCGCCATCCTGCAAGGGAAGCGCCGCGTCCTCCTGACCATGGCAACGGGAACCGGCAAGACGTTCGTCGCCTTCCAGATCTCTTGGAAGCTCTGGACGAGCCGCTGGAATCGGACGGGCGAGCACCGGCGCCCGAGGATCCTCTACCTCGCGGACCGCAACATCCTCATCGACGACCCCAAGGACAAGACGTTCGCTGTGTTTGGGGACGCTCGCCACAAGATCGAGCACGGCGAGGTGGTGAAGAGCCGCGAGATGTACTTCGCGATCTACCAGGCCATCGCCCAGGATGAGGCCCGCCCCGGGCTCTACAGGGAGTTCCCTCGCGACTTCTTCGACCTCGTCATCGTTGACGAGTGCCACCGCGGGAGTGCCCGCGACGATAGCAACTGGCGCGAGATCCTCGATTACTTCGAGCCCGCCCACCAGCTCGGGATGACCGCCACTCCCCTCCGCGAGGAGAACCGGGACACCTACGACTACTTCGGGAATCCGGTCTACACCTACAGCCTGCGGCAAGGAATCGACGACGGCTTCCTCGCCCCGTACCGCGTCCACCGCGTGATCACCGACGTGGACGCCGCAGGCTGGCGTCCCGAGAAGGGCGAGCTGGATCGCTACGGCCGCGAGATCCCCGACGGGGAGTACCACACGAAGGACTTCGAGCGCGAGGTCGCCTTGCGCGCGCGAACCGAGACCATCGCGCGCCACCTCACCCAGTTCCTCAAGGAGAGCGACCGCTTCGCCAAGACGATCGTCTTCTGTGTGGATCAAGAGCACGCCGAAGACATGCGCCAGGCCTTGAACAACCTGAATGCAGACCTCGTCAAGACTCACCCCGACTACGTCTGCCGAGTCACGGATGAGGAAGGCGACGTGGGCCGCGGCCACCTGAGCGACTTTCAGGACGTCGAGACCGTCTCGCCCGTCATCCTCACCACCTCGAAGCTCCTGACGACCGGCGTCGACATGCCGACGTGCCGCGTCGTCGCCATCGCCCGCGTCGTGGGGAGCATGACGGAGTTCAAGCAGATCATCGGCCGGGGGACCCGCGTGCGCGACGACTACGGCAAGCTCTACTTCGACATCCTCGACTACACCGGCTCAGCCACGCGGCACTTCGCCGACCCGGAATTCGACGGCGACCCCGTGGCGATCACCGAACAGGAGCTGGACAAGGCGGGTCTCGTCCGAAAGGAACGGGTCATCCAGGGGGAGGAGGCCGCACGCGAGGAGATCGACTACGAGGGCCTTGGCGTGGCGGGCAAGGTCGAGGAAGGTCCCGAGCTGGAACGGCGCAAGTACTACGTGGACGGCGGAGTCGTGGAGATCGTCGCGGACGTCGTCCACGAGCTAGACAGTGACGGGAAGAAGCTCCGCGTCGTGACGTACAGCAACTACACCGCCGAGAAGGTGAGGACTCTGTGGCCGACGGGCTCCGAACTACGCAAGTTCTGGTCGGATCCGATCTCCCGCGAGGAGGTCATCGAGAAGCTTAGAGAGCGGGGCATCGACTTCCAGGAACTGGCGGCCGCAACCAAGCAGCCGGACGCCGATCCGTTCGACCTTCTCTGCCACGTCGCCTACAACGCGCCGCTGCGGACGCGTCGCGAGCGCGCGCAGCGCCTGCAGAGAGAGGACAAGGCCTTCTTCGAGCACTACGGCCCCGAGGCCCGGGCGATCCTCGACGAGCTGCTCGAGAAGTACGCCGAGTACGGCACGGCGCAGTTCAAGATCCCCGACATCCTCAAGGTGCCGCCGATCTCGGACAGGGGAAACGTCCCCGAGATCGCTCG
>CAYHBG010000184.1:0-2307 GCA_964354815.1 uncultured Thermotogae bacterium | reverse complement strand
CGGATGGACTCGCGTGAACGGCTCGTCGACCAGGTCCTTCTTCTCCACGCGCCGCGTCTGCAGCATGAACGTCCGCAGGGTCTGGAAGAAGAGGATCTGGCGGCTCGTGAGATCCGTGTGGGCGGCGATGAACGCGTCGAACCGGGCGGTCACGGTCTCCTCCCACGACGCGACGCGCTCGAGGCCCAGGACGTGGCGAATGAACTGCAGGAAATGAGCGGTGCGGTTGTCATAGACCTGCCGGAGCCTCTCCTCGGTCACGTGGAGCTCGCTTGACTCAAGAAGCGTGGCCAGGTCGTGGATCTCGTCTCTCGTCAGCTCCGTGCCGTCTCGCAGCTTCTGAAGGACCGGGTTCCCCTCGACGAGGTCGCGGACGAAGGCTTCAATGCGCTCACGGTACGCGGCGATGCTCAGGCGGCCCAGGTCGCCGCCGAGGTCGATCCTCTCCTTGATCACCGTGAGGTCCTTGAGATCGAGCTTCATCAGGGCCGTCGTCTTGGGCGTTCGGTACGGCATGAGCGGCGCCAAGCGTTGGGTCATGCTGCGGAACGCGTCATCTGGGGGATCCACCCACCACTCGTCTCCGAGGACGCTCTCGATCAGGTCCCGCTCGCGCGCGACGAGGTTCACGCTCGTCGGCAGCTCGTCGACCTGCACGCGGAGGCTCTCACGGATCGCGTCCGAGCGCTCCCGCTCCCCCGCTAACCGCGCGGTCGCGCATTCGACGGCGTCGATCTCAAACCGCAGGCTCTTGAGGTCGTCGCCGGTTCGCGCGCGCAGAATGGGAGCAATCGCCGTTCGCAGAAAGGCGACCTTGTCGCCATCGATGCGTCGCCAGAACTGGATGTCGCGCACGCGGGCCAGTTCCGCAGAAGCTTGCTGCACGACGAGATTCCGTTCGGGGAGCTTGGCGAGATCGCTCCGCAGGTCCTCGCAGGCGGCTTCGGCCACTGCGAGCTGCCCGACCGCAAGGGCAGCGTCGAGCTTGTCGAGCCGCGCGCGGAAGAGCCTCACGGGGGCCGCCACGAGGGGCTGCGGATCGCGACCCTCGGGGTGCATGTCGAAGTAGGCGAAGTTGCCCCAGCAGTCGATGATCAAGAAGCGGTCTTTCTCCGGGCACCACGGCTTCCGCTTCGGCGGTTCCTCGAGGACGCGGGTTCCGCGGCCGATCATCTGCCAGAACTTGACGCGCGAGTAGACGGGCTTCGCGAACACGAGGTTCACCACTTCGCGAATGTCGATGCCGGTGTCGAGCATGTCGACGGAGATCGCCACCCGCGGCATGTCTTCGAGCTTGAACTGGTCCAGGAGACCGCCCTTGTCGTGAACGCGCGAGTCTTCGGAGACGAGCACGCGGGCAAGACGCCCCTTGTGCTCGGGGTAGAAGTCGTCAAAGAGCCTCTGGAGCCTCCGGGCGTGGTCGATCGAGATGGCGAAGAGGATCGTCTTTCCCGGGAGCGTTCCCGACGCGTCCTTGATCGACTCCTCCATGAACTCGCGCACGACGAGGCCGTTCGTGCCTGAGTTCGTCACCTTGAGCTCAAGCTCGGTGCCGTCGAAGTCGATCTCTTCGAGGTCCTTGCCCTCGGCGATGAGGCGACGCTGCTCTGCAGGGGCAAGCGCGCCGCCGTGAATGCCCTCGAGCTGGAACTTCGACCGCACCTTGAGCACTTCGAAGTTGCAGAGGTAGGGCGGCACGTGGGCGATGGCCTCCTCGAACGAGTAGCCGAAGGTAGGATCACCGTCAGCGCAATCGAATAGCTCGAACGTGTCGTGGTCGACGAAGTCGGTGGGGGTCGCCGTCAGTCCAATCTTGATGGCGAAGAAGTAGTCTAGAACGCCTTTGTAGACGTTGTACAGGCTGCGGTGGCTCTCGTCGGCAATGACGATGTCGAAGAAGAAGGGCGAGATGTAGGTCTCGGGCGCTCTGCTGCTCTCAATCAGGTTCAGCATCGTTGGGTACGTCGCGACGTAGACGCGCCGCTCTCTGGGGAAGCTGCGATCGCCCTTCTCGGGCCAACGCGGCTCAGACGGCAGATACTCCTTGAACGCATCGAGTGCTTGTCGACGCAGCGGGATCCGGTCGACAAGGAAGAGAACGCGCTTCGCCCAGCCGGCGCGCTGGAGCACGTCAACCAGCGCCACGGCGGCGCGGGTCTTGCCGGTGCCGGTGGCCATCACCATCAGGAACTTCCGCCGCTTCTGCTCGATGCCTTCGAGGAGGGTGCGGATCCCCTGGATCTGGTAGTCGCGCCCGGCGATGTCGCGATCGATCAGCTCGACGGAGAGAGCTCTTCGTTGCCGTCG
>CAYHBG010000183.1:0-2312 GCA_964354815.1 uncultured Thermotogae bacterium | reverse complement strand
GTCTCCCACAGGCCCATGTAGATCGTCATCGCGAGCTTCGAGCCCAGCCACCTCTCCATGAACGTCCAGATGCTCCAGTCGTAGACGGCAAAGGCGCGCACCCAGTTTAGGACCGCCTCTTCCAGGTACTCCCCCGCCCCGAGGATCGCCGGGTGGTTCTTGTCGGCAAGGATCGCGGCGAAGGTCCTGTCGATCGCGGCGAGGTCCGGCTTGGCCGTCACCCCGAGCACCTTGTTGACGCGATCGAGGCCGATACTCTCAAAGTGGGCCCAGACGTCCCTCAGAATCCTCTCTCGCGTCGCCTTCTCCGGGACGTGCTTCTCCAGGGCCGCGAGGGCATTGGCGTGGTGGAAGGCGAGCCCCTGGGACCAGACGTGGAGGTGCTCCTCCGGCTTGGCCCCGATCTTCTTCAAGTCGACAAACAGCGGGTTCCCCAGAACCTGCTGGCGCGTCTCGGTCTTCATCGTCTCCTCCCTTCCGGTCACTTGTTCGCCAGGCGCCAGCCGACGATGGCGAAGGTGTCCGCCACCGCCTTCATCGAGCCAGGGTTCAGGTGTTCCGGCGTGTCGTGGATCGAGTGGTAGTACGGGTCGTCCCACTGCCAAAGGACGGTGGAGGGGACACCGATCGCGTTGAACCGCCCCTCCTCGGGGTAGCCCCAGGCGCAGGTGAGGCGCCCGAAGCCGTACCCCATCTCGGCAGCGACGCTGTCCACCAGGTCGAGGAGCCAGCGCGGGTGCTCCTGCTTCGGGGCGTCCGGCCAGTACCCGTCGTCCACCTGGATCGGGATCCCGCCGACGCCAATCATGTCCATGTCCAGGGCGGCCTTCAGGTGCTTCACGAGGTCGTCCTTGTGCGCCTGGATGTACTGCCAGACGCCCTCGGTGACGCCCTCCTCCGCTGTGGTGGAGATGAACTCGAACGTCCTTCTCGCCTTGTGCTTGCAGAGGACGCGCGCGAGTTCGAGGAGCGCCCCTGTCCCGGACCCGTTGTCGTTCGCCCCCATCCCGTTCGCGTCGTCGCGGTGGGCAAGGAAGGCGATCCGCTCCTGCGCGAGGTCCGTCCCGCGATGGAAGGCGGAGAGGACGACCGAGGTCGACGGCTCGACCCTGTTCGAGGTCTCGAGGTGCAGGCGCAGGTCACCCCGGCCCAGGGCGTGGAAGAGCTTCATCCCCTCGATCGCCGAGATGCAGACCGCGGGGAGCTTCTCCTTGCAGAAGCGGTTCGCGATAACAGAGTTCCCGGCCTCCATCGACGGCCGGTACGGCCAGGGCATGGGGTGGACAAGGATGACCCCGACGGCCCCGTGCTTCGCCGCACGCTCGACGAACGTCCCCATCCAGAACTTGGCGAAGCCGATCGTCTCCTCGGTCAGGACGACGATCTTCCCCTTGACGTCCTTCCCGGCGAAGTCCGCTTCCTCGCCGCCCCGCACGAGGACCAGGTCGGCGCTGATCCCACCTGGAGGAGTCGACACCCCAAACGACGGGCTGATCCCCTCGAGGAGCTCCCCTGTCCGCTCGATGAAGAGGACCGGAGGCTTCGTCTCCTGCCACGACGGGACGCGGATCGGGGTCTCCGCAACCTCCAGGCCGAGCGCCTGAAAGCTTCTGCGGACGAACTCGATCGCCGCCTTGTCCCCTGGGGTTCCCACGAACCGGTCCTCCCCGGCCCGCACGAGGTCCTCCACGTTCTTCTTGATGCGGAGACCGGAGATCTCCCGCTGGATCTTCCATTCTGTGTCTGACAGCATCCGTCCCTCCTCCCTAGTGGGGTAGCGCGCTGCGCACGAACTCCACCGTCGACTTCGAGTCCTCGGCCAGGAAGCGGACGTCCTCCTCGGTGGGCCGGTACTCGGCCGCCGCACCGACCGCCTTCTCGACGTAGGAGCGGCGGAGCTTCGCGAGGTCGAGGTCCTCCACGCGGACCTGCTCGGGCCTCTCCGGGATCACGATCGCCTTGCCTGGCACGTTCTCCCTCGGGTCGCCGCGTCGCACCTCGATCCCGTTCTCCCGGGCGAAGGTGAGTTGCGACGACGGGAGCTTCCCGGCGCCGGTGTATTCCGTCTCCTGGACGACGAGGATCTCGTCTCGGTCCATCTCCTTCGCGATCGCCAGGGCCGCGGCGAGGGACGTGTTCCCCGCCGGTCCGCGGTCGAGGCCCTCGAGCTTGGCGAGGAGGTCGGTCGCATAGAAGACCTCCCCCTGGGTCACGAGGACGGCTCGGTCGAGGTAGCGGAGCTGTCGCGCCGCGTTCCGCGGGACGTCCGTCCGGTCGGGAAGGGTCATGAACGGGACGCTGAACCCGGAGTG
>CAYHBG010000182.1:0-2348 GCA_964354815.1 uncultured Thermotogae bacterium | reverse complement strand
ACCTCCTCATCGAGGGGAACGTCACGCGCTCGGAGATCCTGGTCATCGAGTCGGGAGAGATCCCGGACGCGCTGTTCGACCCCGCGAAGCTCGGGGCTTAGGGGAGAGAGATGCCCCTCGCGCGTCCGGTCGTCGTGTTCAGCAGATGCCTGGGGTTCGCTCCCTGCCGCTACAACGGGCAGACGATCGTCGAAGCCGAGGTCGAGGCCCTGAAGCCCCACCTCGACGTGCTCACGGTCTGCCCGGAGGTCGGGATCGGACTGGGCATCCCGAGGGACCCCGTCCGTCTCGTCCGCCAGGATGGGGGCGCCCGTCTCGTGCAGCCGGCGACCGGGCGCGACGTCACCGAGGAAATGGCTGCGCTCTCGCGCTCATTCCTCGATGGGCTCTCGAGCGTCGATGGGTTCCTCCTCAAGGCGTCGTCGCCGTCCTGCGGCACGAGAGACGTCAAGGTCTACCCGAGCGCGGGGAAGGTCCCGGCCCTCGGCCAGCGGACGAGCGGCGCCTTCGGCCGTGCAGTCCTGGAGCGCTACCCGCTCCTTCCCGTCGAAGACGAGGGGCGGCTTCGGAACTTCGACCTCCGCCACCACTTCCTGACGCGCCTCTTCGCCCTGGCCTCCCTGCGCGAGGTCGAGAGAAGAGGGAGGATGAAGGACCTCGTGGCGTTCCACGCGGCGAACAAGCTCCTCCTCATGGCCTACCACCAGGAGGAGCTTCGCCGCCTGGGCCGGATCGTGGCGAACGCCGACAAGCTGAGGTCGGCAGAGGTGTTCGCGCGCTACGGGGAGGGTTTCGCGGGTGCCCTCGCACGCGCCCCGCGGCAGACGTCGCACACGAACGTTCTCCTCCACGGACTCGGCCACTTCTCGGAGCGGCTGGGGCGCGAGGAGAAGGGGTTCTTCCTCGAGACCCTGGAGGCCTATCGCGCCAAGCGCGTTCCCCTCTCCGCCTGTCTCCTGGTCCTTCGTTCCTTCGTCGTGCGCTTCGGCGAGACGTACCTCGCCTCACAGACCTACTTCGCTCCCTACCCCGAAGCTCTTGTGAGCGTGAGTGACTCGGGGAAGGGCCGGGCCATCCGCTAGCGGACTCCGCGCGAGAGGGGCGGTCGCGGAGGGACTAGGGGACGGCAGGTGCCTTGCCTTGGGCCAAAGTGCGCGCTAGGCTTGGCGCGTGATCCCCCCGGATCTTCTCCTGGCGGCTGCCAAGCTCCTCCAAGCGGAGGGGCGGCTCATCGAGCTTCCCCCCGGGCGCGAGGTCGTCTTCGTCGGCGACACACACGGCGACCGCGAGGCGGCGGAGACCGTCCTCTCGCGCTTCCTGACAGACGATCGGGTCCTCGTCTTCCTCGGAGACTACGTCGATCGCGGGCCGGACTCCGAGGGGAACCTTCGCCTACTCCTGGAGACGAAGCTTCGGTTCCCCGATCGGCTGGCTCTCTTGATGGGGAATCATGAAGCCTACCCTGCTCGACCCTTCTCTCCTGCCGATTTCTGGGACGAGCTCATGCCAGCCGAGCTCCAGGCACTGGGGACCACGCTCTCCCTTCTCCCCTTCGCGGCCCTGTCAGAACGCGGGTTGCTCGCGGTGCATGGCGCGCTCCCCGACCTCCCGAACGTCGAGGCGATCCGCGAGGTTCTGCTTGGCTCGCGGGCGTGGCGTAGCATGACGTGGGGCGACTACGTCGACCAGCCGGACGCCGGCGCACCGGAGAGTCCCCGCGGAAGGCCGGCGTACGGTCGGAACTCCTTCGCCTCTCTCTCGAGACGCCTCGGCGTCCATGTCCTCGTCCGCTCCCATCAGCCGTCGGCCCCGACCTACCTCTTCGGGGACCGCTGTCTGACCCTCTTCACCTCGAGAGCGTACGGAAGCGGGAAGCCCCGCGTGGCCCTCTTGCGTCTGGGGGGAGAGGTCCACTCCGCGCGGGAGCTCGAACTCGTAGAGGTGTGACGCCCCCTATCTCCCCCGCCCGAGGAGATCCCTCCGCCGCGGGGCGACGCAGAGGACGACGAGGAAGAGGAAGGTCGCCACGAGGACGACCGCCGCGCCGGAGGCGATCCCGGCGTAGTAGGAGAGGTATAGGCCAAGGACCCCAGAGACCGCGCCGAGGACCGCGGCCAGGAGCATCATCCGGGAGAGGCGCTTCGTCAGGAGATAGGCCGTCGACGCCGGGGTGACGAGCATGGCCAGGGTGAGGGCGGCGCCGACCGTCTGCAGGGAGGCGACCACCGCGACCGCGACCAGGACGAGGAAGAGGTTCCGGTACAGCCCGCTTGGGAGCCGAAGCGTTGCGGCGAGGGTCGGGTCGAAGGAGATGACCAGGAACTCCTTGTAGAAGGCAAGGATCACGA
>CAYHBG010000181.1:0-2379 GCA_964354815.1 uncultured Thermotogae bacterium | reverse complement strand
TGGTCCCGATGTTCTCCACTTTGACGGTGACCGACACGGTCGCGGTCGGCACGCCTCGCTCGGGACAGGACCGCGCGCAGTCCGCCTCTGTCACCGTGACTCGTAGGTCGGCCCGTTCAGCCGGCGCCCACCAGGAGCAGCCTGAAAAGCAGAACGCGATCCCAGCCGCAAGGAACGCCACAAGGCCCAAGGCACCCCGCCGGGCACGCACCATCCCGCACCTCCTTCTCCCCCTCAGCCCCAACCGGACGAGTCTCTTGATCGGTGAGCCTCAAGGCAAGTCGGTGACAAGAAGGGCTGCGCTCGCGGACGCACGCCTTGGGCTGCAGGAGCCTAGCGGAACGCCGGCGACGGCTCTTCGGTCTCAGTCTCCTCTGTCCCCCTCCTCTCGAGGTGGACGAGGCGAACCAAGAACGCCGCCAAGAGGATCGCGAAGTGGCACATGACCGAGGGCAGAGCCCCCTCGGCCGCCGGGATGAACTTCGACGTGACCACAGCCGGAACGAGAAACGCGACCGAGCCCGTGAAGAGCTGCACCGTGAGCTGGCCGTCGTGTGCATCGCGCGGTCGCGCCGCACCGTGCGCCGAGAGGCCGACGAGACCCAGGAGACCCAGCCAGTAGAAGCCCGAGTAGGCGAGGAACCGCGGCATCGGATGGTCGTAGCGAGCGTAGACCGCGTTGCAGACCGAGAGCGTGGCGAAGCTCCTGTCGAAAGCGATCCAGACCACGATCCCCAGGGCAAGGGCAAGCATCCCGTAGGCGAACCGGCGCGCTCCCCGAGCGCCAGAACCGAGCAGGAACGAGACGAGGAGGATCCCGAGCGGCGGGAGCCACGTGACGACCATGAACGCGAGCCTCGGCAGGAAGCCGTACCCTGGCGCGAAAGAGCAGATCCCGACCTCGACGACCTGATATCCCGCCAGGAAGACGAGGATCGCCGCCGTCGTCCGCAGGATCGCTTTCCGTCCCGGGCCTCGCAGGACCCAGATCGCGGCCGAGATCTCGAACAGGGCCGTCGCGAAAGCCAGGATCGGCGAGTACGTCATGCGCGCCTCCGATCCTTCTCCGCAAGGCGCCTCCGGAAGAGGACCCGGTCCTGCCCCGGGCCGCCGTAGTCGCGCGAGACCGCAACGCCGTCGACCTCCCCGTCGCCCGGCTCGATCTCAAAGCCCAGGTGCCGATGGAACTCGATCGACCCCTTGTTCACCGGCGAGGTGATCGCGTGGACCTCCCGGCAGCCCAGGTCGGCGACGACGCGAAAGAAGTGGTCGTACATCGCTCGGCCGACTCCCCGGCCGCGCGCAGTCGGACTAACTCCGACGAAGTGGATGTAGGCAACGTGGGGATCGGTCTGCGATCGAAAGCCGACGAGGAACCCGATCAGATTCCCGTCCTCCTCGAAGGCGAAGCTCGTCGGCCGGAAGTGCTCGAAGAAAAGCCTGGAGAGGAGGCCCCTCATCGGCCGGCCTCCCCACCAGTCGTCGACGACCGCCGAGACGGTCGCGTAGTCCCCAGGCTCAAGATGCCGGATCGTCAACGGGTTCCTCCTCACCTGCCATCGTCGGTCCGCCCCATGCGCTCGCGTCACTCCCCTCCCTCGCCGCGAGTCCCTACGAGGAGGAACGTCTGGCGAGGGTCGTCAGAGACCGGGTGCCTCACCTTCTCGACCTTGAACCCTGCGTCCGTCATCCGGTCGACCCAGAACGCAAGGGGGAAGAGCCCCATTTCGTGGCGGTCGAGTTCGACCCGTAGGGCTCCCGCCTCGCGGATGACGTACACAAACAGGGTCTCGATCGCCGTGTCTCCGGGATCCGGGTCGTACTCAAACGCGAAGTAGGTCAACTGCGTGCCGCCCCGCTCCCTCGTCTCGTGAGAAACCCTCTGCCCAGGGAAGGTCTCCCGGAACCAGTCGGGGGAGGTGATGAAGAGACCGCCTGGACGGAGATGCGCCGCCGCCGTCGCGAACGCTGCTCGCAGATCCTCCTCGCAGGTCATGTACGCGATCGCGTCGTGAATCAGGACCGCGTCGAACGTCCGCCCGAGGCGGACGGTCCTCATATCTCCGACGAGGTGTTCGACCTTCGGGTTCAGGCGGCGCGAGTGGGCGATCATCCCTGGGGAGAGATCGACCGCCGTGGCGTCGAAATGGGCCGTGAGATGGGACAGGTTGTGCCCTCCGCCCACCCCCAACTCAAGCAGGTGGTGTCGTCCCGGGCCGAGTCGCCGCTTGATCTCGTCGCGCCAGAGCGTCGCTTCTTCCGCGTAGTCCTCCGGCGGGCTCACCAGAGGCCAGAGATAGGCGAGATCGTCGTAGAGCCTGTTCTGTCGAACGTCCTCCATCCTCATGGGGTTCAGTATACCCTGCGTGGGGACCAGGT
>CAYHBG010000180.1:0-2414 GCA_964354815.1 uncultured Thermotogae bacterium | reverse complement strand
CGCGGTTCGTCGGGCTCGTGTTTCGTTTGTAGAACCACGCTCCGGCTTGCTCGGTGAGGACGCCGCTGAGCCCATCGCCGTCGAGATCTAACCACCTGTAGTCCGTGCCGTCGAGACCGACGGGCAGGTTCTCGCCGCTCTCGGGGTCGAGTTCGCGCAGCTCGGACTGGATCGTCGCCCGGCTGTAGGCGAACTCGAGCGGCGGGAGCGCGGCCCTGATGTAGCCGCCCGCCTGCCGCTTGTAGCCGGCCTGGGTGACGGAAAGGAGGTAGGAGAAGATGAGGTTCTCGGCGTCGGAAGGAAGAGCGACGGACGAGTGCTCGAGATCCGTCGAGCGAACGAGACAGTTGTTGCCGACGCCGACCTCGTCAGGGAAGTGGTGGAACATCAGGAAACGCCTGCACAACCGGTAGGTCCGCACGTCGAACCCGGAACGATAGACGGAGAACGGATCGAGCCTGCAGGCCCACTCGCCGGCATCGTTGGGCGTAGGAGTTGCCGCGTCGTGCTCGCCGTAGTCGAGGACGACCTCGAACAGCCAGTCGGTGGGCGGCGCCTCGAGGACGCTCGCAGGGAAGAACGGCGCCGTATTGCCGTATCGGATGCGCTTGAGGTAGCGGTTCGCCGCACGCCGAGGATCGTTGCGGGCGCCCCGATTCCGCTCGCAGGGCTGGATCAGATCTATCCCCGCTCCATCTTCCGCCTTGTAGTTGTAGGCCATGGCGTTGCCCTTGTCGTCGTGGCTCTCGCAGATGAGCCAACTGAAGACGCGGGTCGAGTCCGCGGGGTCGCAGATGCGGCTGTCCGGGCTTCTACCGTAGAAGGTCGTGACGTTGTCTTTGGAGATCGAGCGCCAGAAGGTGTCGCTCGAGTCCGAGGTGTTCGTCCAACGCTCGATCCGCGCGAACAGGCCTTCGACGCGCGGACGGTAGCGTTCGACGCGAAAGGTCGTCGCGCCCACGGCGCGCGGCGGCAGGACCTCGCGCTGCCACTTCGAACCCACCTTCACGAGAACAGGGACGAGATCCTCTGCCCCCGACAGGAGGAAGACGTCCGACTCGTTCGCGTCGTCGTACTGCGGCAGCCCCCTGTCGGTCTTCCGTGTGATAGCGGGCAGGGAAAGGCTCCATCCCAACCCGAACGGGCCGTTCCCGGAACCCGAGTCGTACGACAACGAGAGCTGCGGCGCGAAACCGGAGCGGCCGGGGCTGACGGCGATCGGGACGCTCATCGAGCCCGTGCCGGTGACCGGGTTGGCGGCGAACTTCTCACCCATGCCGCGGATGGCGCCGCCGCCTTTGGGCAGGGAAATGGTGGGAACAGAGCCGGCCACCTGACCTTCCACACGCTCGTCCTGGTTCTTCTCCTCTGGCAAGCACTCCCTCCCTATCGGTCGGGAAACCTTCGACGCAGTAGGCTGCGCAACGCCGCTCCGACTCACACGTTCAGATGGCGGCCTCCGTTTCTTGGGTCTGTGTCCTCATCCCCCACGATACACGGATGATCCCATGAGAACAAGAGCGCGAATCGGCTCACGCACACTCCGATCGCAGTGATGGTGAGAAGGGCTCCGCCTAGCTCGTGCGCCCCGAAGGCAGTCCGCCGGATGAGGGACCAAGACAAAGGATCGAGATGAGCCCAGGGCGCCAAGCCGGCGAGAGGGGACGCTGAAGAATTCTGGTGGGCTGCAGAGCCCAGGGCGCAGCTATCAAGTGTCTTGTAGCCCAGCGGCTTGCAGGAAGCGCGCCACAGAACGGCTTGCCGCCCTGGCGCGAAACCGCGGACTCGCGCCTCGCTGCGCTCGCAAACCGAGTCAAGCTCTTGCGATGATCATGCCCTCGCCCCTTCCGGCTCTCCGACGGAGGGGACATGTGTAAGCAACGGAGTTGGTCCGGGTTTCGCGGTGAAGGTCAGCGTCGTGACGGGTGCGCGCACCCGTGCCTCTCCCGGGGCCAGCCACTAGACGCGCGGCGCTCTATTCCGTCGGCCGCGTCAGGGTCAGGCGGAACGCCTCACCTTCCTGCGCGATCTCGGTGACGGTGAAGCCGACCTCCCGCGCCGTCTGCGCGATGCCGTCGGCAGACATCTCTCGGCCCTTCCACGGCACGCCGTAGGCCGTTCTGATGGTCCGATCAGGGAGCTCCGCCCGTACGGGAACCACGAACACCTTGTGGGGCCGTCCGCCAGAAGCAGGGATGCGCACGTCCCAGACGTGGAGCGTCCCTCCGGGGCGAAGCACCCGATGGGCCTCCTTGAGGACGGCCTCGCGATCCGCTGCCGCGACGTACAACAGGAAGAAGAACGCGGTCGCCGCATCAAACGAGCTATCAGGAAACGGGAGCTTCCTGGCGTCTGCCAGCACTTTCGTCGGCCCGGGCGCTATTCCGTCCAGCTCATCCTGTCGGATGTCGACC
>CAYHBG010000179.1:0-2421 GCA_964354815.1 uncultured Thermotogae bacterium | reverse complement strand
GCCTACTCCAGGTAGGTCGCGAGCTCCGCCTTGACAAGCTCGGTCAGGTCGGTCACCTCACCCTGGTCGCGGTAGATGATGACATTCTTCGTCCGCAGGACGAGGGCGTAGCCGTCTGCTGCGGCGACCTTCTCCGCCGCTCGGACAATCTTCACCGTGGCGGCCTGCGTCAGGAGCTGGTCGAGCTGAGCAAACGCCGTCTTCACCTGGGCGAAGCGGACCTGGAACTCGTTGGGAGACGCGACTCCCACCCGCACCGTGGCGACAAGGCTCTTCATCTCCTCGACCACCGGCTGCGCCTCGTCGCGGAGCTTCGTCAGATCCGCCCGCAGGTCGGCGAACCCCGGCGCAGCGATCATCTTCTCGATCATTCCCATGTCGACGCTGAGCTGCGCCTGGAGCAGGTCAACCTGGAGCTCGTTCAGGCGGGACTGGTACTCCTCCTTGGAGACCTTCCCCTGCGCGAGCTCGCGCTGGAGGGAGATGATCTCGGCCTGCTTCTCCAAGGCCTTCTGGCGGAGGTCCTTCACCTCGTCCGCCAAGACGGCGAACGCGGCCTCCGTATCAAGGTAGCCGATCTTGAGCGCACGCTCTGGTTCTGCCGCTTGGGTCTGTACCGTCGCCTTCAGGGAGAGGACGTCGACAGCAACAGCATCCAGACGCTCAGCCAGCTTCCCGAGTTCGACTTCGAGGGAGGCCACCTTCTTCCCCTCGCTCGTCATCGCGTCCTGCACCCCCTGGATGAGGGCCGCCTCGGCGTCCTGCTTCTGGCGAAGTGCTGCGATGTCGGAAGCGGCAGCCGTCGTCTTGCCGGAGACCCCCTCGAACTGCACCTTGAGGGCGTTCAGCTCTGTCGCCTGCTTTGCGGCCTGGCGCTCGATTTCGGCGAGTCGCTTCGAGCCGGAGCATCCAGCGACGAGTAGCCCCACCGAGACGAGCAGCACGGCGAATCGAAATCCCTTCATCCTTCCTCCTTGCACGTCCAGCGGCCCACTAGCTCTTCTGGATCATCAATCATATCGCAAGACCCGGCCGGGCTCCTGCGCACGGTCGCAACGCCGAACTCCGCTCGGAGAGACCTTAGGGTCTAGGGAAGCTTGAAGATCGCCTTGGCCCGGTCCGCCTGGTCGACGGTGAGGACGAGCTGGTTTTTCTCGACGCCGCCATAGCAGGAAAGCACGTTGATCCGCTCCGCACTCAGGCGGAGGAGGATCGTCGCCAACTGACCCGGCTGGTGCGGGAGGTCCATCAAGAGCGCCTCCCGCTCGGTGTACTCGATCTCGAGAGAGCGAAGGATCTTCCGTGTCTTGTCCGCGCTGTCCGTGACCAGGGCGATCACCCCCTCTTCAAGGACGGTCACCCCGGCGATCCCCTCGATGTTCACGTGCTCCGTGCCCAGCGCCTCCGCCACCTCCACGAGGGCCCCGGGGTTGTTTCCTAGGATGAAGGAGAACTCCCTCATGCCGATCACCTCCGTGGCCATCCTAGCACGCCCTGCCACGTCAGGGGAAGGCCCACTCAGGGGATGTCCCGTCGGCGACCTCCCTGAGCCTCTGCGGAGGCGAGCTCTCCCTGGAACTCGGCGTTCTTTCGGCTACGCGGTCTTCCCCACCAGCGCCTCGAACCGGGTGATGTCCGATCGCGCCACGTCCAGGCTCGACCGCCAGAAGGCGACCGAGCGCGTGTCGATTCCATAGCGAGAGGCCAGTTCCGCTGCGTCGGCGAGGCCAGTTGAGGAGAGAAGGTCGTCGTACCCCGGTACGAAGGCCTTCGGGTCCTCCGTGTAGCGGGCGTAGAGCCCCAAGCCAAAGAGGAGGCCGAACATGTACGGGTAGTTGTAGAACGAGAGTTGATAGTAGTGGGCCTTGACCGCCCACATGTATGGGTGGAGCGTCGCCTCCTCGACGCCATCGCCGTAGGCCTCGTGGAGCGAGCCGAGCATCACCTCGTTCAGCTCGTCGACCGAGAGCTCGCGCTTCCTGCGGCGTTCGTAGAGTTCCTGCTCGAACAGGAAGCGAGCCGTGATGTCCACGACCACCTGGCACGCGTTCTGGAGAGAGTCCTCCAGGATGACGAGCTGCTCAGCCGGGTCGGCCGCACGCAGGCCGGCCTGGCTGACGAGCGTCTCGCAGAAGATGCTCGCCGTTTCGGCGAGCGTCATCGGCGTGTCCCTCTGGAGCATCGTGCGATCCGCGAGGCAGAGGTTGTGGTAGGCGTGCCCCAGTTCGTGGGCCAGGGTGCTCACCCCGGAGAAGCTCGACTTGAAGTTGGAGAGGACGCGGGACTCGTCCTTGCGGATCGACATGCACCACGCGCCGCCTCGCTTCCCGACGCGGGGTTCCGCGTCGATCCACCGTTCGCGGAACGCGCGCTCGGCCAGCTCACGCAGCCGCGGGGAGTAGGTCCCGAACTGCTCGGCAA
>CAYHBG010000178.1:0-2443 GCA_964354815.1 uncultured Thermotogae bacterium | reverse complement strand
CGAGGCGGTTCAGGTTCCAGAGCTTGATCGCCTGGTGGATGGCGTAGCCGTAGATCACCGTGTGGTGCTGGCGGATCGGGACGCGCAGGACGTGGATGTAGCGGTACTTCATCGGGCAGGAGAGGTAGTCGTCGACCTTCTGGTGCGAGAGGGAGAGGATCGTCTCCCCGCGCGGGACGAGGGTCCCCTCCTCGTCGGCGGTCGTCGGCGGGGCGTGGCGGGCGATCGCGGAGAGGGGGGTCCCGCGGCGGAGCTTGACGTCGTCCGGGGAGAGGTCGAGGGCCTCGGCGGTGAACGGGCTGATCTTGCGCGGTCGCTTCTGTCCGACGTCCTGGGCGCTTGAGAGGTAGAGGTCCTCCTTGGCGCGGGTCATCCCGACGTAGTAGAGGCGCCGCTCCTCTTGGCGGTGGAAGTCCTCGGTCGTCACGAGGTCCTTGGTCAGGCGCTC
This sequence comes from uncultured Thermotogae bacterium, assembly GCA_964354815.1. GTDB lineage: Bacteria > Bipolaricaulota > Bipolaricaulia > UBA7950 > UBA9294 > CAYHBG01. The sequence goes on along the minus strand of CAYHBG010000178.1, from coordinate 1,995 downwards.
GGGGAGCTCGAGGGGATCGTGGCGCTCGGCCGGCGGGAAGCGCCCGTCGACGAGGCCGGCCAGGAAGACGATCGGGAACTCGAGGCCCTTGGCCTGGTGGACGGTGAGGACGTTCACCGCGTCTACGTCCCAGTCGGCCTCTCCGGCAGGCGGGTTGTCTCCAGCCTCGATCAGCGCGTCCAAGTAGTCGATGAACCACGGGACGCGGTCGTAGCGGGCGACCTCGGCGAAGCGCTCGATCACGCCGAAGAGCTTGGCCAGGTTCTGCACGCGCAGGGCGTCCTGCGGGTCCTCGGAGTTGGAGAGGGTCTGGAGGAGGCCGGTGCGCGCGGTCAAGTACTCGTACAGGACCTCGCCCGTGCGCTGCGTCGTCGCCGCCGGAAGGAGGGCGACGAGGTCGTCGAGGAGCCTCCCGATGGCGGCCCGCCCCTCCGGCGAGAGGCCGAGGAACTCCGACTCCTTCGTCGCCACGCGGAAGACCTCGAACAGGCTCTTCTTCGTCCGGGAGGCGTAGCTCGTCGCGACCGTGAGGTCCTCGGCCGGAACGCGGTACGGCGGCGACGAGGCGACGAAGTGGAAGGAGAGGTTGTCGCGCGGGTCGGCGAGGAGGCGGAGGAGGGCGATCGCGGTCTTCACCTCCTCGCGGTCGTACAGGCCGCGGCTCCCGGAGAAGTGCCACGGGATCTTCAAGAGGTTGAGCGAGTGGAGGAACGGGGTCGCCTGGGCGTTCGAGCGGACGAGGAGCGCGAAGTCGCGGTAGGGTCGCTCCTCGTCGCGGGCGCGGGCGGCGATCGTCTCGGCGACGAAGTCGCACTCCTCCGCGATCCGCTCGAAGTGCTCCTGAGCGATCGCCCTCCCCTTGCCGTGGGCGGCGCGGAGGCGCTTGGGGATCCCGGTCGTCACCTCGAGGCGATCGGGGTTGTTCCTCTGGATCAGGCGGTAGGCGGCGTCGAGGATCTCCTGCGTCGAGCGGTAGTTCTCGGTGAGGACGATCGTGCGAGCGGCCGGGTAGTCCTTGCGGAAGCCGAGGATGTTCGAGATCGCGGCGCCGCGGAACTTGTAGATCGCCTGGTCGTCGTCCCCGACGACGGTCAGGTTCCCGTGCGTGCCGAGGAGCTTCAGGAGCTGGTACTGGGCGTAGTTCGTGTCCTGGAACTCGTCGACGAGGATGTAGCGGAAGCGGTCCTGGATCCGCTTTCGGACGAGGGGGTCGTCGCGGAGGAGCTTCAGGGTATGGGCGATCTGGTCCCCGAAGTCGACGAAACCGTGCGTGAGGAGGAGCTTCTGGTAGGCGGCGTAGGTCGCGGCGAGCTCCTCCTGCCGGGTGAGGTCGGCCTCGAGGAGGGCGCGCTCCTCTTCGTCTCCTGAGAAGGCGGCGAGCTCCTCTTTGAGCGTCGCGGCGTAGGCGAGGTACTCGTCCGGGAGGACGTCCTCGTCCTTCGCGCGGCTCACGAGCTTGAGGATCGCCTGGAGGTGCCGCATCGGGTTCCCCAGGGGGCGGAGGCGCTCGAGGGGAAGCTCGAACAGGTGCTCCTTCAGGAAGATGACCTGCTCGGCCTCGGTCAAGACGCGGTAGTTCGGGTTGAGGCCGAGGAGGATCGCGTTCTCGCGCAGGAGCCGGTCGCAGAACCCGTGGAAGGTCCCGATCCGCGCCTCGATGTACCCGTAGGGGACGAGCTTGTCGACCCGCTCCTCCATCTCCGCCGCGGCGCGCTCGGTGAAGGTGAGGGCGAGGATCTCCGCGGGCTTGGCCTTCTTCTCCGCGATGAGCCAGGCGATCCGGCGCGTGATCACGGTCGTCTTCCCGGTCCCGACGCCGGCGATGACGAGGAGCGGTCCCTCGCCGAAGGTGACTGCTTCGCGCTGCGCCTCGTTCAGCTCTGAGAGGAGCTCATCGCTCATCGTGCGGGGAGTATAGGAGAGGGGAAGGAAGGGGGCAATCGGCTTGTGATCCCGCGGCCGCGCGGCTAGGATCGCCGCATGGTCGGGACGTGG
>CAYHBG010000177.1:0-2445 GCA_964354815.1 uncultured Thermotogae bacterium | reverse complement strand
CCGCGTGGCCGAGCTTGAGGAACGAGGCCGCGGTGAGGAAGGAGCCGAGGAGCGCAATCGCGTAGAAGATCCACCCGCGCTCCAGGGCCCCATCGTAGACGAGCTCCTTCGAGAAGAAGCCGTTGAACGGCGGGACCCCGGAGATCGAGACCGCCGCCACGAGGAAGCAGAGGGTCGTCACCGGCATCGCCCGGCCCAGGCCGCCGAGCTTCTCGAGATTCGTCGTCCCGGTCTGGCGCTCGACCGCCCCGCCGGAGAGGAAGAGCGCCGACTTGTACACGGCATTGTTCACCATGTGGAAGAGGCCGCCCACGATCCCAATCGGAAGCGCCGTCCCGATCCCGAGGATCATGTAGCCGACCTGGCTGATCGCGTGGTAGGCAAGGAGGCGCTTGAAGTCCTTCTGCACAAGTGCCAAGAGGACCGCGAGCAGGATCGTCGCCCCGCCGACGGCCATCATCACGGTGCTCACCCACGACTCCGGGGTGAGGATGAAGAGGTCGAGCGAGATCCTCGCGAGGAAGTAGATCCCGAGGAGCTTCTCCAGGCTCGCCGGCAGGATCGCCATGAACGGGAGCGGGGCGTCGACCGCCGCGTCCGGGATCCAGCTGTGGAACGGCATCGCTCCGCCCTTCCCCATCGCCCCCACGAGGAGGAGGAGGAAGGCCGCGCTCCCGAGGCCTTCGAGAGGGAGCCGGATCTCCGACATCGTGAGGGTCCCGGCGAGGTGCCCGGTGAGCATCACCCCGAGCATCATCGCAAGGTCGCTCACCCCGACGATGATGAACGCCTTGATCGCCGTCTTGAACGGCCGCTCCTTCCCTGCGGCGATCATCGCGAACAGGGTCAGGAGGAGCCCCTCCCAGAAGACAAGCAGCAGGAGGAGGTTGTCCGCGAGGACGACCCCGCTCGCAAGCGCGATCGTGAACAGGAACCAGGCGTGGAACTGCCGCCCTGTCTCGCTCTTCGCGAGGGAGACGCTCGCGTACAGGGAGACGAGGAAGCCGAAGGTCCCGATCGCAAGCAGGATGAACGCGGACAGGCGCGTGAGCCGAAGCGCCATCTCCATCCCGTACCCCATCCAGGAGAGCGTCACCGAGAGGTCGGTCGGGAAGAGGTAGGCGACGAGGGCGAGCTCGACCGCCGAGGCGGCGACGGCGATCGCCGCCGGGGCCCAGCGCACGCGCCGCGACGGGAGGACGAGGACGAAGAGCGCAGCGACGGCCGGGACGGCGATCGGAAGGGCGAGGGCGTACGGGCTCACTTGAGCACCCCCGGCATCTGGGCGATCGCCGCTCTCGCAAGTTCGGTCGGCCAGCCGACGAGGAGCCCGCCGAGGAGCGACAGGGCGGCGAGGAGGACGACGCAGGCGACCATCACGCGCGACTTCTCCGGGGCGAGGGTTCCGTGCGCCTCACCGAGGAAGACCATGGAGAAGAGGCGGAAGAGGTAGACAATCGTCAGGACGGCACCGAAGAGGAAGATCGCGCCGATCGCGACCTGGCCCGCATCGACCGCCGACGAGACGACGAGGTACTTGCTGAAGAACCCGCCGAAGGGCGGGATCCCCATCACCGAGAAGGCGCACAGGAGGAAGGCTCCGGCCGTCACGGGCATCGTGCGGATGAGGCCGCCGAGCTTCGTGATGTCCTTCGTCCCGGCGTTCTGCTCGACGATCCCCGCCGAGAGGAAGAGCCCGGCCTTGGCCAGGCCGTGCATCAGGATGTACAGGAGGGCCCCGGCCGCGCCGAGCGCGTTCCCGGTCGCGAGCCCGAGGAAGATGAACCCGATCTGGCTCACCGTGGAGTAGGCGACGATCCGCTTGAAGTCGGTGTCGACGAGGGCGGCCCCGGCGCTCACGAGGGCGCTCGCCCCGGCGATCGCGGCGACCGCGATCCGCAGCCCCTCCTCGAGCGGGAAGGTGACGAGGAAGAGGCGAGCGAAGACGTAGACCCCGATCTTGACCAGGACCGCCGCGTGCAGGAGGGCCGTGACCGGCGACGGGGCGACACCGGCGTCCGGAAGCCACGTCTGGAATGGCAGCGTCGCCGACTTGGAGAGCATCCCGGCCAGAAGCAGCGCACAGACCGCCCACGGGAGCGTCGTGCCCTGCATCGCCGTGAGGTCGAACGTCCCGGTCTGGCCGTAGACGAAGAGGATCCCGACGAGCATCAGGAGGGCGCCCAAGGCCGTGATCAGGAACGCCTTGTCCGCGCGGACGACGTCGTTCTTCCCGCGGTAGAAGCCGATCAGGCGCCAGCTCACGATCCCGGTGATCTCCCAGAAGACAAACAGGAAGACGAGGTTCGTCGAGAAGACGAGCCCCATCATCGCCCCGAGGAAGAGGACGGCCATCAAGTAGTACTCGTCCTGGTTATCGTAGTGGCTGATGTAGTCCCACGAGAAGAGGATGATGACCGCCCCGACGAGGGACGAGACGATCGC
>CAYHBG010000176.1:0-2456 GCA_964354815.1 uncultured Thermotogae bacterium | reverse complement strand
CCCCTCAACGATGTCGAGCGCGCATAGCGTGAAGTCCAGGATCTCCTCGGCCGCCCGGACGGTGAGCTGGTACGCGTCGTGTTCCGTCGCGCACGCGGCGAGTTGACTGGACGCTCGATAGAGCTTCTCCAGCTTCAGTTTCTCCCGCTCGAGCGCCTCGCGCGCGCGCCTCGAGTCGGAGATGTCGCGGACAAACGCAATGAGCTCCTGCGTCGAAGGGAGGTAGGTAGTACTGACCTCTACGTCGATAGTCCGACCTTCCTTGGTTCGGTGCTTGGTTTCAAAGCGATCCGAGCCACTCTCCCTGACCTTCCGAACGTGACGGACCGTGTCGTCCGGGCTTTCCTCCGCTTCAAGGTCAGGGACCGACATCCGAAGCAGTTCCTCCCGGCTGTACCCGCTCATTCGGCAGTACGCTTCGTTGACATCCAAGAGTCTCCCGTTCCCATCGACACGCCAGAATCCATCGGAAGTGGTAGCCAAGATCGTTACGTACTGCTCGACCTGCTGTTGCTGAATCACGTTGCCTGCGTGATGCTGACTCAGAGACAGCTCAAGCTCGGTGACTCGCTGACGCAGCGCAGCCAACTCCTCCTCGGACGGACTCCGTCCCTTCACCTGGCCACCTCCTCTGCGCGAGTATAGAGGAGCCATCCTCAAAAGCGGAACCGCCCAACCTGCTTGCAGGAGCAGGGGTCTTCCGCAATGGGTCGCAGGATCCGGCGCGGGGCGCTTGAGCCAGTCCGCCCGCCTACCCCGCCAGGATGACTTCGTCGGGTGTTCCGGCCGGCAGAGTCCTGAGCCGCCCACCCACTCCCGCCAGCAGAGTGGACAGCGTTCTGGTAGGCACCACACGCTCCACACGGGCAATTGAGGCCGTCCGGGAGTTCGAGTTGCCCAGGCTTCATCTGGATTGCGGGCCGGGCTCCTGGCTTCGGGTCCTCCAGGGGACGCGACGGACGCAAGACCTCGATGGTCTCAGGGGACATCCGGTATGGAGAACTGGTTGCATAGCCGCCCGGGGGAAGGACAAGAGAACGCTCATCACCACGCTGCTCTCGTCCGTCACGGAATCATCCTGCGGGCCGATGCGACCCCGTGTGGTCCATCGTAGCAGAGATCGAACCTCTCTATGATGTTCATCCCAAGGAGCGGAGGACAGGCGTACGGGTTGTTATTGTCTCGCGCCGGGACACGTACGACCCTGAGATCCACGTTCTCCTTATGCGTGGGTCCGCCGAGCGTCTTGAACACCAGAGTGGCGGCTGGCAAGGAGTAGGTCGGTAGCCTCTCGCCAAGAATGCCGCTACACCATTGTGCTTCAGGCAGCAGCGCCAAGTCATCATACATGATCCCGCACATGGCCAGCCGCAGCATGCTCAGGTTGAAGAGTGTGGTTGAATCTGCTCCTGTGTCCACTTGAAACACCAGATCCACGCTGACTTGTGCCTGCGAACGCGGATGCCTGAACTCGACAATCACGGGGACGTACAAACGGGCATTGAGGCCGTCTACTCTCGTTACTGTGAGGGGTATCTCGACTACAGGATTTGGAGGCAAGGCTCAGAGCAGACCCGATCAACGTACGCGGTGCCAGCCTCCTTGGGGTGCTCATCATAGAGACGCTTCATGAGCCGCGGGCAGGACTTGGATGCCATGAGTACGCGGCCATTGCTGACAGCAACGTACTTCTCGCGGAAGGATGCTCTCTGACGAAGGGATTCGAGGTTAGCGAAGTACCACTCCATATTCGCGGAGGACCTCTTCAACCTCTCAGTAGTCGTCATTGTCCCCTCCTTGGCGCTTCCTCGCCCACATCGCTTGCCGCGCCATGCGCTTCATCGTACCTCACAGGCACCACTGAGTCCGTTATGGCTATCACGCACTATACAACTGCACATCCCCAAGGTGTCAAGCTCCCGTCGAATCTCTGATAGTCCGCATTCTGCCTCACGAGAGCCCACTTCGCACGGAATGGTGACGAGTGTCCTCCAGGGGTGGCGCGGATGTCCGCAGAGGCGGTGGCCATTGTCCCGGCTTCTTCAGCCAACGACTTGGCTATTGCGGGCGGCGGCCCTTCGCAGTCTTGATAATCGCCTTCGGGTTTGGAGGACCGATCGACGCGACTCGCTCGAGGACGCTTCCAAGGACGGACAACGAAGGCCGCCGCTCCTGCGTGCCGATTGCTGAGGCCCGGCGCGCGCCACTGTCGGCGGGGACGTCGTTCGTAGAGGGGTCGTCCGACCAAGTCCCTCCAGTTGACCTCACCCGCGGCGGTTCCGGGCGGGGCGGACTCCTGGTCTCGTGCACGGGTCGACGGGCGGCGGCGCCTCGGACCGGGCCGAGCAACCCGCTGCTGCTCAACGGAGTTGCACGCGGCATGGCTCTCTCCAGCCCCTCGTCATTGGCCGTTATCGTCCGCGCGGGACCGACGTACGCTCTCGGGCAAGGAGGTC
>CAYHBG010000175.1:0-2460 GCA_964354815.1 uncultured Thermotogae bacterium | reverse complement strand
CTAGGGCGCGGCGCCCACGGCGCAGCGGAAGCCGACCTTGTGTTCGGAATAGTCGGGCACGTTCGCCCCGCGGTTCGCGCTGCGGACGTCGTCCGGCCGGTCGAGCCACGACCCGCCCTTGGGGACGTGGGAGTCTCCTGTGGCAGGACCCTGCGGATTCGACTGCTCCAGGGCCGCGTAGGGCCCGTACCAGTCGGCGACCCATTCGCGCACGTTCCCGGCGAGGTCGAGGGCTCCACACCAGCTCACACCGGACGGGAAGCTCCCGACCGGTGCCGTGTCGGCGAAGCCGTCGAAGAGAGTCAGGTCGTTCGGACCGGCCGCGCACCCGGCGTCGCAGTAGTTCAGGCGGGTCCCGTCGAACGTGTCTCCCCACGGGAAGAAACGGCTCTCCAGGCCGCGCGCTGCGTACTCCCACTCCGCCTCGGTCGGTAGCCTCACGCCGACCCAGGCCGCGTACTCCGCCGCCTGCTCCCAGGTGACCCAGATGACCGGGTAGTCGGCGTAGGCCGGCTCACCGTAGTACCTCACGCGAGTGTAGGAGCCCGTCTCCGTGGGCGGCGCGCAGACGCCCGCCTCAACACAGCGCTCGTACTGACCGTTCGTGACCTCGGTCCGGTCGATCCAAAACCCGCCCAAGGTGACTCGGTGCGCGGGCTTTTCGTCCGCGAACGCCGAGGCCTGACAGACCGCAACAGCGAAAGGACCGCACACGTCCTTGCACAGCTTTCGCGCGTAGCGCAGACCAGCCTCGGTGGTTCCCATCTCAAACTCGCCACCCGGGACGTAGACCATGACCATCCCGTCGGCCGGGCGGACCCAGGTGTCGCCGAGCCGCGGCCCTGTCGACGGCGACTCGAAGGAGGCGGGGCCGGCAAGAGAGAAGGCGAGGAGGAGGCAGAGGAGAGCAACGCAGCTCCTCGCGCGGAGGCAATTCATGTTCCGACCATACGTCCCTCTCGCTCCCCGGACAGACACCCGAAGGTGTTACTTCCTGCGCACTCGAATCCTGCCTGCCGCCTCGTCCTGGGCCAGCCTCTCGTCAAGCCAGCCGAGGGCCGCGCTGTCCCCCCTCAACGTGCCGAGAAAGAACGCCGTCAGGTAGGCAGCGGAGGCCGAGCGGACCCACTCTCCCGACACGTCCCCCTGCGCGCAGCTCGCCACCGCAAGGGCATTCGCCCCCGGGTCGAGATACTGAGCGTGCCCGACCCCGATCTGCGTCACCTCGATCGCCGGAGGGTTCGCCGCCTCAAAGAACCGCTGGTAGTTCTCCTCCCTCGGTGCGCAGGCCGTGAAGACGACGACCTCTCCCCCAAGCTCCGCTCCGATGAACAGGACGGGGATCCGGATCTGCGGCATGAGCTCGGGCGCGACACTCGGGTAGCGGACCGGGTCCGGTGCGACCGGCCCCCCACCGTCGACCGGGTCGAGGAGCGCCGCCGCCCGGACGCGGCTATCGCCCGCCGCCTCGAGCAGGGCGAGCTTCCCCCCGAGCGAGTGGCCGGAGAGTCCGATGGCCTCTGGGTCGACGAGGCCGTGCAGGACGTGTCCCTCCGTCTCGCTCAGGGCGAGGCAGCGGTCGATCACGAACCGCACGTCCTGCGCGAGGGTCGCGTGGTTCAGCTCAAAGAGGCCCATCGGGTAGGTCGGCAGCGCCACGACGAACCCGTGCGAGGCGAGGTGCTCGCCGTGGGAGCGATAGGCTTGTCCGTTCAGGAGGAACCCGTGATTGAAGACGACGAGGGGAAACGGCCCACCAGGGAGGGCTGCGTCCTGTCCAGGCCCCGGGTGGAGGACGAGGAGGTCGATCGTCCGGCCGCGATCCGGGTCCCGCAGCGACTCCGAGTGCGCCGCGATCGCATACGGCCCCTTCTCTGCCGGCGTCGCGCCGACGGCGGCCAACGAGACCGCTGAGAGAAGAAGCGCCAGCAACACGATCCAAAGACGGCTTCTCATCGCACACCTCCTGCACCCACCCTGCCCGAGCAGCCCTCGCCGATCCTACCCTGGGACGAGTGGCCGGACCAGCGGTAGAAGACGCGGTTCGCTGCCGCTTGTCCCGTTCCCGTTCGCCAGCGGCACGGCCGCCTCTCTCCCAGGTGGAGCGCCCGCCGTACAATCCGGCGACTCTGACGAGAGAGCAACGCGAACCGAGGGGGGGGCGTGCTCAAACAAAACCAGGTGGTCGAGCTTCGACCAGAGCAGTTCCGCGCGGCGGCGGAGACGCTCGCCCGCGCCTTCGCCGACGACCCCCTTTGGACCTTCCTCCTCCCCGGCGTGGAGACGCGAGCGGAGAACCTCCGCCGGCTGTGGGGCGGGGTGCTCCGGTTCTCGCGGGCCTACGGCGAGATCCACACGACGCCCGCGACGCACGGGGTCGCCTGCTGGATCGCGCCCGGAAAGACCCGGATGTCCCTCTGGCAGCAGGTCCGCACTGGGATGGCGCTTCCCCGTGCCCTG
>CAYHBG010000174.1:0-2471 GCA_964354815.1 uncultured Thermotogae bacterium | reverse complement strand
AGTTCATCCTGATCGCCCTCGTCCTCGAGGCGGTGATCATCTTCTACGTCCCTCGGGAGTGGATCGTCGCCGTGATCGGGGTCAAGAACCCGTTTGCCCCCGCCCTCGCCGCCCTCGTCGGCGTTCCGATGTACATGACGAACGTCGTCGCCCTCCCCCTCATCGGAGGGCTGATGACCCAGGGAATGAACCCGGGCGCCGCTCTCGCCTTCCTCATTGCCGGACCCATGACCTGCCTGCCGGAGATGGCGGCGGTGTGGGGAATGGTGAAGCCGCGGGTGTTCGCCCTCTACGTCGGGATCGCCCTCTTCGGCGCGATCCTCCTCGGCTACGGCTACAGTTGGGTCGCGTCGGTCCTGTAGTCTCCCGATTCCGTGGGCGTGTCGTTGCCGGGCCGCGTAGAATGAGGCGAACATGCGCGCCCGCGTCGACTACTGGGAGAAGTGGGGAGGAGAGGAGCAGGCAGCGATGGCCCGTCTCGTGTGCGCGTTCAACGAGAGCCAGACCAGGTACGAGGTCGTCCTCATCTCCACCGGAGATACGAGCTCGAGCCCGGACCTCGAAGGGTTCCTTGCCGCGCAGCGCGGGGGCCAACCGCCGGACCTCATCGGCCTCGAGGCGCACGAGATTGCTGCCCTCACCGAGCAGGAGGCGCTGCGTTCCCTTGATACGGGCCTCGTCAATCGGGCGCGATCCCTCCTCCGCCCTGGCGTAGTCCGTCTCGGTGAGGCGAGAGGCTCTCTGGTCGCTCTTCCCATTGTCGCCGATCTCGTCACCCTCTACGTGAACGGGGCCGCGGTCCGTGGGACTCCACTCGAGGAAGGGGTTCCGAGGTCCGTGGGTGCGTTCGATGCCGCTCTCAACGCGCTGGCGAAGCGCGGGCAGGTCGGATTCGTCCCTACTTACCCGGGCTGGTGGCCCGAGGCCTGGCCCCTCTTCTTCGGGGGAGGGTGGTGTGACGAGCGCGGGCGCTTCACGCCCGAGCGCGAGGAGAACGTCCGCGCCTACCAGTGGGTTGCCGGCTTCCGGAGGCGCTTTGACTTACAGCGGTTCGCAAAGACCGTGAATCCCCTTGGAGCAGCGTCGCCGGATCCCTTCCTCGAGGGCGACGTCGCTTTCGTCTTGGAAGGGGACTGGGTCGTCCGACGGCTCGTCCGGGAGCCGGGGCTCGCGTGGAGCGTTGCGCCCTTTCCGACCCGGGACGGGCGCGGCGGAACCCTCCTCGAGGCGGACCTCCTCGCGATCCCGAGCGGGGCGAGGTGCCCAGAGGGGGCGTCCGCCTTTCTCAGCTTCCTCCTCGACCCGGCGCAGATCGAGGCCCTTGCCCTCGGGCAGGGGAAGGTCTCCCCACTCTCCCGAGCGTCCCCGGGGTTCGTCGCCTCCCACCCCAACCCGAGGCTCAGTGACCTCTGCGCGATCTGGGACGACTCCCGCGTCTTCTCTCCGCCAGCTCACCCCGAGTGGCTCACGATCCGGGCGCGGGTCCGAGAGGCGTTCCGGGCGATGTGGGAAGAGGGGAAGAGCCCCCAGGAGGCCCTCGCGGGGCTCCGCCTCTGAGAGAACCTGGGAAGGCGCTGCCAGCTGTCGTTGCCAGGAGACTTGCCGGAGACAAAGAGGCCCACAAGGAGGTGGACGTGAACGAGGAGCGATCAGGCCACGAGCGACGAACGGCGATCCTGGTCGCCCTCTTCGTCACCCTCCTCTGGTCGACGTCTTGGGTCCTGATCAAGGTTGGTCTGAGGGGAATCCCGCCTCTTACCTTTGCCGGCCTGCGGTATGCCTTGGCCACCCTCGTTCTTCTGCCGTTCTTCCTGCGTTCCAGAGGGCCGGCCGACCTGCGGCGCCTCCCACCACGGCGATGGGGACAGCTCGTCCTCCTCGGAGTGGTTTTCTACGCCCTTACGCAAGGATCTCAGTTCGTCGCCCTCGCTCATCTCCCCGCGGTGACGGTGAACCTCCTCCTCAGCCTGACGTCGCCTCTCGTCGCCCTTCTCGGGATTCCCCTCCTCTCCGAGAGGCCATTCCTGCTGCAGTGGGCCGGACTCGCCCTTGCCGTCGCCGGGGTCGTCGTCTACTTCGGACCTGCGGCAGTGCCCGGCGGAGTGGGGATCGGTCTCCTCGCTGCCGGAATCGGGGTTCTGGCGAACGCGGCTTCGTCCCTCTTCGGTCGGGCGGTCAACCGCCGCGGCGACCTGTCCCCACTCACCGTGACGACGGTGAGTATGGGGGTGGGGGCAGGGATCCTCCTTGTCGTCGGGCTCTTTGCGCAGGGGCTTCCTCGTTTGGGGCGGGGGGAGTGGGGGATCGTGGCCTGGCTCGCCCTCGTGAACACCGCCCTCGCCTTCACCCTTTGGAACCGCGCCTTGCGCGTTCTCTCCGCAATGGAGTCGAGCCTGATCAACACAGCGATGATGGTCGAGATCCCCCTCCTTGCGATCCTGTTCCTTGGGGAGAGGCTCGGCCCGGCGGAG
>CAYHBG010000173.1:0-2492 GCA_964354815.1 uncultured Thermotogae bacterium | reverse complement strand
TGAACTCCTCCTTCTCAAGGTCGTGGCCGAAGACGCGGATCGTGCCGCTGTCCGGCAGCAGAAGGGTCGAGACGAGGCGAATGAGGGTCGACTTCCCCGAGCCGTTCGGGCCGAGGACGCCGAAGATCTCCTTCCGCTCGACGGTGAGGTCCAGGGATTCGAGGGCGATGACGTCCTTCTTGCCGTTCTTGGCGTGCGCACGGCGGGCAAACGAGCGCTCCTTGCGGGAGAAGACCTTGCGCACGCGCTCTAGTTCAAGCGCAGGTGGCAACATGAGGGACTCCTAGACGAACGAGAGAACAACGGGAACCGGCCGACAGGGCACGAGACATGCCCACGCGACAGGGGCGTAGCCCCTACAGAGCGATACTCACTGTGCGGATCATCATTCTGTCCCTCCGAGAAGCCCCGGAAGAGGCCGGTTCATGAGATGGCGGAGTATAGCACGGCCGGGTTCGGGGGTGCAAGAGACGCGTGGCAACATCCTCCATTCAGGAGCGGGAGGAGAGCGCTTCTCTCGGAGACCTCGCGCACTTGTCAGCGCAGTCCTGTGCTTGTAGGATGGCGCGCGGGAGTGCAGGTGCCGATACGTAGCGTCATAGAAGGCGAGAAGAGGGGGAGGAGATGACAGACCGGGCCGTGATGACCTTGCTGGATGGCGATGCTGCGCATCAATCACCGGTGGACGGCGCGCGAGGCGCATCATCGAGCTGTTCCTATGAGCACCTTTGACTTCATTTCCGTCGCGGAGTTGCGCGGCTCGTTGGAAGGGGATTACCGGGAGATGCGGGCTGCCCTAGAAACGAGCGCGTGGAAGGCAGTCCAAGTCCTTGCTGGCAGTATCGTCGAGGCGGTGCTGATCGACTACCTAGTGTCGACCGCTCATCCAGCGCGCCCCAAGAAGGACCCGTTGAAATACGACCTGTCCGAGGCTATTGGCGTCTGTCGTGCAGAAGACGCAATCTCCTCTCGCACAGCTGATCTCTGCAGTGTGATCCGTTCTTACCGGAACCTAATCCACCCTGGTCGGCAGGTTCGGCTCGGCGAGGCGCCTCCCTCCGAGAACTCGGCAAGGATTGCGCTCTCAGTGGTGGATTTGATACTTGACGAGATCGCGCGCATCAGACGCCAGACACTTGGCCTTACCGCGGAACAGCTTGCGTCCAAGGTCGAGAGGGATCCTGACGTTCTGGCCATCCTCAAGCATCTGCTGGCAGATACGACGCCTCAGCAGCTTGAACGATTGCTGACCGAGGTGCTGCCGAGCCGATATGCTGATCTACAGCATGAGGAGGACTTTGTTCAGCCAGTCCTCGAGCGGCTCTCGAAGGCCTACCGGATGGCTCTCGACGCAGCATCGGACGACCTGAAGCGCAGAGTCGCAGAGGGCTTCGTCCGCGTTCTGAGGGAAGCGGACGGCGATGAAGTATCCATGTACTCCTCCACGTTCTTCAAGGCTACAGATCTCGAGTATGTGCCAGCCAATCATCAGCCGATGGTCAGGCATCACCTGCTTGGGCGCGTGCCATCGGCTCACACTGCCGACTCCATGCGAACGGTGCATGGCATCGCCAAGTACTTGGCTCCAGAGGATGTGCCCCCCTGGCTAGACCCATTCGTACGTGCGGTCATCTCTGCGGACACCTCCAACTCCCTGCGCGCACGGCTGCAGCAGTTGCTTGTCGAGGATGCCACGGATGCGACGATGGAAGCCGCTGCACGTGTCGACGCAGCGATCGACCGGCGCTTGGCAGAATGGATAGCCCATCTGAGTGGCCGCAATCCCGCGCAAGCCAAGCTCGTCGAAGCGCTCAAGATCGCAATCGAGTCGAATCGGCCCCCGTTCTAGGGAACGGGAGGGGTCAGATGCTGGGTGGGCAATGGTGGGCAAGTCTTGTCGTGACACATCACGAATCGGGGCTTGATCCCGCACTCACCGCTCGGTTCCGCGTCCCGGCGTGCTTGCGCTTCTGGTTGAGCGGTGCTGCTCTTGCCAAAGTCCTCCGCCGTCGCCAACGAGCTTCCCGGCCTTCCCGATGATGCGGGGCATTCCGGGGACACATACCCTATTTCCTCGCCTTGCGGCCCGGCCTCCTCGGCTGGAGTGCCCGGCCGGTGATGGACTCTACGTTCTCCACAAATGTGCGGTCTCCGAACGGCGTCCCGGTCCGCGTGTGCCGACGAGGGACGAAGGGGGTCAGGTCTTGTCATGACACATTGCGGGTGATGTCTTGATCCCGCACTCGACGTTCGGTTCCACGTCGTGGTGTGCTCGCGCTCCAGGTCAGGCGGGCACTGCTTCCGCCAGAGCCCTCCGTCGTAGCCGACGAGCTTCACGTCCTTCCCGATGACGCGGTCGCAGCGTTTGACAGGCCTCGGGCAGTTGTTCGAGAAGCCGCATGGAGTTAGGATGGCGCGCGGACTGCGAGAGTCATACGTGGCGGGCTTCTACGCTAGTCAGTGCTGGGCGGTGTTCAACCCGCCATCTCACA
>CAYHBG010000172.1:0-2494 GCA_964354815.1 uncultured Thermotogae bacterium | reverse complement strand
GCGGCGCGCTCGGAGATCTCGCCTTCACCCCCCATCGCGCGCAGGGCGAAGCCGTCCGGAAGGGGAGGCGCCTCGATCGGGGCGTCAAGAGAGCGGGAGAGGAGGACCCCTTCCCAGTCCCCAAGTCGGAAGCCAAGTCTCTCCAAGGAGCGAATCGGACCGGCCTCGTCCTCGTAGGCGACCTCCGCGATGAGGTCGCGTCCAGAGACTGGCTCGCCGGGCTCCTCCATCTCCCGGCTCGTCCGCTGCGCCCAGGAGACGATGGCCTCCTCGACGCCCCGCCCGCGCGTCCGGGGGGCGACCTGCAGATCGAAGTGCGCGACCCGATGCGAGGGGGCCTTTCCTCGCCGCGGCGGGGTGAGGATGCCGAACCCCAGGATCCCGTTCTCGTCCTCCCAAAGCCGAACCGTGCGAGAGAGGTCGTGGTGGATCCCATGGAGGAAGGTGCGCCAGGTGAGGTCTCCGACGTGCCAGCAAGCCGGTCCAACCTGCGAGCGCAGGGAGACGAGGAAGGCGCGCAGGGCTGGGAAGTCGCGCTCTCCGTCGAACGGACGGGATCTCAGCATCAGGTCCCTCCTAGGCCGGCGAGTGTACGCTCCAGCCGGTCGAGGGCCAACCGGATCCCGTTCCGCCCGCGTTGCGGAGGTTCCTGTCGCCGCCTATCCTTGCCCCACGTGCGAAGGGCGGGCATGGATCTGGAGGACGCGATGGGGATTGAGCTTCGAGCGGCGCGAGTCGAGGACAAGCCGAGAATCCTTGAGATCTCGTCGCAGGTCTGGGAAGGGACGGACTACGTCCCCCTTGTCCTCGACCTCTGGCTCGCCGATGAGGCTGGGCAGTTCCTCGTCGCCCTGATCGACGGAAAGGTGGTCGGGTTCGCCCACCGCACCTACCTTGCCCCGGGGTACGCCTGGCTCGAAGGGGCGCGGACCGACGTCGCCTACCGAGGTCAAGGCGCCGGAAAGGCGATCGCGCGGCGCTTCTTGGAGGATGTGAAGAGCGAGGGCGCAGAACGGATCGGCCTGTCGACGCACTTGACAAATGAAGCCTCGCTGCACCTCATCCGCGCGCACGGGTTCCAGGAGATCGCCTGGTTCACGAACCTCGGGGCCGAGAACGAGACGCCGACGTGGCCTCAGGCGCAACGCTCGAACAGGGTCGTGACGGTCCCCCTCGCGGAGGCGGTGGAGTTCGTCCGAGGCTCACGGTCGCTTCTCGTCGGGCGAGGGTTCACCTCGGCTGGGTGGACCTTCTATCCCTTCGACCGCGCCCCGGACGGCGCGCTTCGCCTGTCCGCGCACCTCCTCGGCGTGCGCGACGGGACGCGTCTTGTGGGGCTCTTTGCCGGCGGCTACGCGAGACAGGGACACCTCTACCCGGTCCACTTCTTGGAGGGGAGCGAAGAAGCGATCGAGATCCTTCTCCGGCACGCATTCCACCTGGCCGTGGGATGCCGGTACATCGACATGATGACCCCCGGCGGGATGGACAGCGGGCTTCCCTCCGTTCCCGTCGCTCTCAAGCTCGGGCTCAAGACCTGGGTCGAGACGACGCCCGACGTGCTCGTCTTCGAGCGCACACCCTGATCGGCGTCGGGCAGGATTCCCTTGACGAGGTTTACCGGCGGCCTTGGAAGGGCGTTGTCACTCTGGTCCCCCAGGGCGAAGCCGTCGAGACCAGCGCTTGACCAGCCGGCCAACGACCAGCAGGAGCCCCAGGACGACGGTCCACGCGACGAGGTTCAGGATCGGCAGGACGACCACTACCATCAGGCTGGGTACCTCGGCGCCGCTTTCCATGGCTGTCCCATCCTCCCGCACCCGATCCTTCGCTCTTCTGGTGCCCCATTCTACTGCAAGCCGCGGCCCCGGGAGTTCGCTTGGCGGGCTTCCGACTCCCCTCGGTCTCAAGCAGAAGCCTCCAGGCGCTCCATCCAGATTCGCGCCAGCTTGTCGCTCAGGGGACATCTCCCGCCGTCATGGCGGACCGCCGCGTGTCCCGCTATGCTTCGCGGGTGCCCGGCGAGGGCCGGGCAGACCCGGACGAACGCACGGAGGTGCGATCTCGCATGCTCAGTCACTTGCGGAAACTGGGGGGAGTGACCCTGGCCTTGCGCGCCGGCGCCGCCGTGGTGGCCGTCGTGGGGCTCAAGCTCGCCGCCCACGCGGTCGGGTGGGAGATCCTGTCGCTGAACGCGCTCCTCTCAGGCATTGTGGCGGCCGACGTCTTCCTGATGGGCTTCCTTCTGAGCGGCGTGTTGGCCGACTACAAGGAGAGCGAGAAGCTTCCCGGCGAGCTGGCGGCGAGTCTGGAACTCCTTGCCGACGAGGCGGCCGCGGCCTACGAGCGGTCGAAGAACGCTGTTGCCCTTGACGTCCTGAACGGCGTGCGCGGTCTTGCCGAGTCGATCCACGCCTGGTTCTACAAGAAGGAGCGGACCGGCGTTCTCTTGGAGAGCGTCTCCGGTCTCGACCGGCACTTCCTCGCCCTCGAG
>CAYHBG010000171.1:0-2500 GCA_964354815.1 uncultured Thermotogae bacterium | reverse complement strand
GCTGATCGGCTTGACGCCGATCCCGCACATCGTCGGGAAGCGGATCGACTTCACCTTCATCTCCGTCCGCAGCCAGGCGATCACCTTGTCCGCGTCGGGGGATCCGGCCTTCCACTCGATCCCGGCGTAGACGTCCTCGGTGTTCTCCCGGAAGAAGACCATGTCCACCTTCTCCGGCTCGCGGACCGGGGCGGGAGTCCCGATGTGCTTCACCGGCCGGACGCAGGCGTAGAGGTCGAGGATCTGGCGCAGGGAGACGTTGAGGCTCCGGATCCCGCCGCCCACGGGCGTCGTCAAGGGGCCCTTGATCGCGACGAGGTAGGTCTTGATCGCCTCGGCGGTCTCGTCGGGAAGGTAGAGCTTCTGGCGCTCCTCCGGCGGGGTCGCCTTGATCGCGTCCTCGGTCATCCCTCCGTGGTAGTCCTCGATCGCCTCGTCCCCGGCGTAGACCTTCATCCAGGCGATCGACTTTCGCCCCCTGTACGCCTTCTCTACGGCGGCGTCGACGACCTTGACCATCACCGGGGTGATGTCGACCCCGGTCCCGTCCCCACGGATGTAGGGGATGATCGGGCGATCGGGGACCTCGAGCCCCTTCGCCGTCATGCGGATTGCCTGCCCATCCTTCGGCACCGCGAGTCCCTCTCTCGTCATGGCTGACCTCCTGGTCGTTCCTTTCGTACTTCTCTCATTTCGCGTCGTAGACCGCAAGTCGCTTCGTGATCTCCGCCGCCGCGTCGACGATCCGGCGGACCATCGCCTTCTTCCCCTTCTCGTTCAGGCGCTCGACCGGCGCGGACACGGTGAGCGCGGCCTGGATCCGCCCGTTCGAGGCGAAGATCGGCGCCCCGAGGCCGTACGTGTGGGGGATGACCTCGCCGTTGCTCTCGGCGTACCCCTGGCGGCGGATCTGCTCGAGTTCCGCCCGCAGCTTCCTGGGATCGGTGATCGTCGTCTCCGAGAAGCGGGGGAGACCCTCGGCGATGATCGGCTCCTGCTCCGCGGGGGGAAGGTAGGCGAGGAGAACCTTTCCCGAGGTTCCGGCGTGGAGCGGGAAGACGGCCCCGCGCTCGTGCGACACACGCAGAGCGTGGTGCCCCTCCACGCGCTCGAGGCAGATCCCTTTCGTCTGATGGAGGCCGGCGAGGATGACCGTCTCCCCGGTCTCCATGGACAGGCGCTCCATCACCGGGAGGGCGATCTCGAGGAGTCCGTGCCGCCGAACGGTGCCGGCGAGCTCGAGGAGCTTCCCGCCCAGGCGATAGCCCCCGCTACGGGCGTCCTCCTCGACGAGGCCGTACTCCCTGAGAGCGGAGACGTAGCGGTAGGCCGTGCTCTTGGGGAGGTCGAGGGAGCGGGCGATCTCCGTCACGGCGAGGACGGGTCTCCCCTCGCCGAACAGAGTCAGGATTCGAACGCACTTCTCGAGTGTGTTCACCGGATCCTCCTCCCCGCTCCCTCGGCGTCCTGGTCCCTACTTCTTCTCTCCCACGAGGGCCATGGCGAGGAGCCCGCCCGCCTTGACCATCCGGATGTCCCGGTCGGAGAGCTCCGCCTTCACCGGGATCGTCGTCCCCTTCGAGAGGTTCCTCGCGACGAGCGGGCGGCGGAGGTCTGAGACGTCAATCTCGAGCACGTCGCCCTTATCGAAGCCGGTCGTGTCGCCGACGAGCGGGAGGATCCCGACGTTGATCAGGTTCGCCTTGTGGATCCGGGCGTAGCTCTTGGCGATGACGGCCTTGATCCCGACCTGCCACGGGGCGAGGGCCGCGTGCTCGCGCGACGAGCCCTGGCCGTAGTTGTCGCCCCCGACGATGAACCCGCCGCCCTTCTCGGTCGCCCGCTGGGCGAAGGTCTTGTCCTCGTAGTGGAAGGTGAACTTGGCGATCTCGGGGAGGTTACTCCGCAGGTGCTGCGTCAGCGGCCCGGCGGGAAGGATCGCGTCCGTCGAGATCCCGTCCCCGACCTTGAGCAGGACCTCGCCCTTGAGCAGGGTCGGGAGCGCCCTCGGCGGGGCCATCTTGACGATGTTCGGTGCGCGGCGGATCGGGACCGATTTGCCCTCCGGCTCGACGATCATCAGATCGTCGACGATGAGCTTTGTCACGCGGACGACGACCGGCGGGAGCTTGCGCGGGTCGGCGATCCTCCCCTCGAGGGCCGACGCTGCCGCGACCTCCGGGCTCGTCAGGGCGAGCTTCCCGAGCTCGTTCCCGCCGCGCCCCTTCCAGTTGCGGTTCACCGTGCGCAGGGAGAGGGAGTCCGTCCCGGGGACGAACCCGATCCCGATGCAGGCGTTGCATCCAGGCTCGATCATCCGCACGCCGGCCTGGGTGAGGGCGAGGAAGCTCCCGTCCTTCACGATCATCTCCCACGCCTGGCGGGAACCCGGAGAGACAATGACGTCAATCTCCTTGGCGACCTCTTTCCCCTTCAGCATCTCGGCCGCGATCTTGATGTCGCGGTAGCCGCCGTTCGTGCACGAGCCGATGAAGACCTG
>CAYHBG010000170.1:0-2505 GCA_964354815.1 uncultured Thermotogae bacterium | reverse complement strand
ACACGTCCTCGGGGTCGCTGCTCGCGAGGGGAAGGGCGAACTCGAGGATCGTCTTGCCTTCGAACTCGCTTCCGGCGCGTTGAAGGAGCGACGACGCCTTGTCCTCACGGTGGCTTGTCGGACCGGTCCCGAAGTGGTCCTGCAAGGTCGCTGTCCCGTCCGTGACGGCACCGATGACGATGTTCGCGCCGGCCATCTTGCTCTCCGCCCCGAACCCCACGGCGCCCCAGCCGGTGCCAGGACTGACGAGCCCGACGTAGAGAGTCGTCGCGTCATTCTGCCAGAGGAGGGTCATCCCGGTCTCCGCGTCGACGAGGACGTTCCGGTACTCACCGAACCCGATCGCGCCGTCCGCTGCGGGGGGCCAGTCGATGTCGACCATGGATTCCGCAGCGGTCGAGAACGAGAGGTCGGCCGGTGCCCCAAGAAGGATGCGCCACGCGGCGTCCTCTGGCGGGCGGTCGTAGAGCCCGTTTCCGTTCCGATCAATGTAGACATCCACACGGTACGACCCGCCGGTCTCGAGCGACTCCAGGGCCAGGTCGGCCGTCACGGAGGAGATAGGGTTGACGAGAAGCCGAGAAACCTCCCCACCCGTGCTCACGTCCACGACGCGCGCCTCAAGACGATCGCCCAAGTAGGGGGCAAGATCCGCGAGAGAGAGCGTCGCCGCAACCGGCGTCGCCACGCCAACGAATCCCGCTGCGACGAGAGCCAAGACCGTCAGGCTCGAACCGCTGAACACCTTCCTCATCCTAACCGCCTCCTTTTGTCTCCGGGAAGATCGGGCTTCCCCGCTCTGCCGCAACCGTGCGGTCGGTCTTCCCGCTCGCGCGCCGCCATCGACACGGAGCCTCGGACTGTAGGCGGGCGCAGTGAGGTTCCGGTGAGGATCGTGTGGTCGTCGAGTGGGCCCTCTCTCGATCGGTCGAGCCGCGAACCCGGCGTGGAGGGCGAACGGAAGCCTCCATGCTCAGGGCAGGGATCCGCTCGCGCGCTTGCTTTCCGTGGCCGGGTCTGCCGCCGCGACCTTGTCCGACCATGGTCGGACGCTGTAGGGTGTCAGGCGAGCGGGGGCTGCGATGGCGTACGGAAAAGAGGAAGAGGGACAGCATCCTGTCTTCGAACACAAGGCGCGAGGCGACGCGTCTGGGAGCCGCGCTGCTCGACCGCATCGAGCTTCGGAGGACCCGGGCAGCGCCGAGCGGGTCACCGAGGCCCTGCGGGAGAGCGAGAGCCGCTTCCGCAGGCTGTTCGAGGATGTCCCCGTGGGGGTGCTCGTCCAGCGGGGAGGCACCCTGCTCCTGGTCAACCCGTGTCTGCTCCGGATGCTGGGCTACGAGGAGAGCTCACAAGTCGTCGGGAGGCCGTTCATCGACTTCGTTGCTCCAGACTGCCGGGCCGAGATCGCCGACCTGGCGAAGAGAAGAGCACGGGGAGAGTCCGTCCCCGTCGTCTACGAGACGCGCGCCCTCAAGAGGGACGACTCGGCGTTCCCGGTGCAAGCAGGGGTCGCTAGCATCCATCTGTCGGACGGCCCGGCGTTCGTTGGCTACCTCATCGACATCACCGCACGAAGGCAGGCGGACGATGCGCTGAGAGCGAGCGAGGCGAGGTACAGGACCCTCCTGGAGAGCGTCCAGGACGGAGTCTACGTGCTCGACGTCGAGGGGCGCTTCACGTTCGTGAACGACATCATCGTTGCCCGATACGGGCGGTCCAGGGAGTGGTTCCTCGGAAGAGATCACCTCGAGTTCGTGTCCGCCGAGGACCTTGGGCGGATCCAGAGCGTGTTCGAGGGCACCCTCCGCGGCGAGAAGGTCCCGCCCTACGAGGTGTCGTACCGGAACGCGTCCGGCGAGCGCACTTGGATCGAAGTCAACATGGCGCCCCTCCGGGAAGGAGACAGGGTCGTGGGCGTCCTCGGCACCACTCGCGACATCGACGAGCGCAAGCGCACCGAGGCGACTCTAGAGAGGCTCGTTGCAGAAAGAACGGGAGAGCTCAGAGCCAAAGCGGACGCGCACGCGGTGACCGCAGGCGCTCTGCAGGAGTCGGAAGCCAGGTACCGAAGCCTCTTTGAGAACGCAGCGGAGGGAATCGCCGTCTACGGGGACGGGGAGGTCGTGGCGGCGAACAGGGCTCTCCTTCAGTTGTTTGGATACGCCTCGCTTGAGGAGTTCCGGCGGGTAGACCTCTCCGAACACACGGCAGCTGAGTACCGGTCGCTGGTCGAGGCGCGGCACGGGGCCGCGCAGGAGGGCGCTCGTATCCCTCAGAGCTTCGACCTGGAGATCCTGCGCAAGGACGGCCAGACGAGGCACGTGCAGGTCTCGACGGTCCCCTTCCGCGCCGGAGCGAAGCAGTACGTCCTTGCCACGCTTCAGGACATCACCGCGCGCAAGCACGCCGAAGAGCAGCTCCGAAGCCTTCTTGCCGCTCAACAGCAGGCGATGTCCGTGGTCGCCCACGAGATCAGGTCGCCGCTCGCGGCCATTCGAGGCT
>CAYHBG010000169.1:0-2510 GCA_964354815.1 uncultured Thermotogae bacterium | reverse complement strand
GCGACCACTGGGGGTTCGTCGAGTCCGACTTCGAGGAGGACGTCACCCGCACGCGGCACTGGTACGGGAACGACCCGCACTTCGACCCGTCCCTCTGGTTCCTCGCGGTCGAAGGAGAGGAGATCGCGGGGGTCGCCCTGTGCCGGAAGCACCAGCCCGAGGACCCTGACCTCGGTTGGGTGAACACGGTCGGCGTGCGCCGTCCGTGGCGCAAGCGCGGGGTTGCGCTCGCCCTCCTTCACCACGCGTTCCGTGAGCTCGGAAAGAGAGGAAAGAAGCGGGTCGGACTGGGCGTCGACTCCTCGAGTCTGACAGGCGCCACGAGACTCTACGAGCGCGCTGGAATGCACGTTTCCAGACAGTACGACTCCTTCGAGAAGGAGCTGCGACCTGGGATCGACCTCTCCACGCAGTCCGTGAAATGAGGGAAACGGGCGGCCTCACGGAGGCCGCCCGCCTTCCTCTGGCCGCTGCGTGCGGCACGTCTACGGGAAGATCCCGCGCCGGGTGTACACCTTCGCAAGGCGCGAGAGGGCGACGATGTACGCCGCCGTCCGCCAATCGGTCTTGTGGTCCCTCGCGGCGTCGCGGGCGCGGTCTAGATTCCAAGAGCGTCCAGGTCTTCCTCCACCTGGAGCGCTAGGGAACCGACGGCAGGGCCGGTGAGCGAAACCGTCGTCCGCGGCGCGGCCTCCCGCGCGGCGGCCGCCTCTCGCGCGACCTCCTCGAAGCTGCCGTACGTCCAGTTCGCGCCAAGGGCCCGGGCCAAGGCGACGAGGATCTCCCAGTTCGCCTTCCCGACCGGCGAGGTCGCGGCCGGCATCAGCTCCCGGACGCGGCCGTCGGTGTCCACGACGTGCCCTCGGGTCTCGATTGGGAGCGAGGTCGGCAGGACGACGTGCGCCAGAGCGGTCGTCGCGTTCTCAGCCGAGGCCATCGACACGACGAGCGGCATGCCCGCAAGCTCCTTGGCGAGGGCCGGGTCGCGCCCTGGATCCGCTCCGATGACGAGACAAGCCCGCGCCCCCTCGAAGGCCCCTCTGCCGCGCCCCCGGCCTCCCCTCTCAGGCTCGAGCCCGGCGTCGAGAAGACCGTGTGCGTTGGAGAAGGCACGCAGGAGCACAACGCGTCGGTTCGCGGCCTCCTTCGCCAGGGCGAAGGCCGCCTGTACGGTCGCCGTCGGAACGTGCCCTTCCTCGAGCACGAAGACCACGGCTCGTGCCGACGCGAGTCGCTCGCGGATCGCGCCAAGGTCGTCGTCCTGCGGGCGGCGGAGCGCTTCCAGGACCCCCGCCGCAGGGAGATCCTCGATCGAGTGATCGGCCTCGGAGAGGTCTCCTTGGAGACTCACGATCGTCGCTCCCTTCGACTTGGCCCGACGGACTTCGAGGTCGAGGAGGAAACGCTCGTGGCGAGAGCGTGGGCCCACGACAACGACGAGGTCAGCGTCGCTGATCACGTCGCTCCGAGCGAGCAGCGAGGCGGAGTCAGCGCGAAGCTCCTCCCGACCCAGGCTCTCGATCCCGATGAGGCGGGTGTGAAGAACGTCCTGTGCGAGGCGGGCGACGAGGTGCCCTTCCTCGTTCGTCAGGTGCCCCGCCGCCAGGACCGCGACCCGCTCCCTCTCCGCAGGGAGCTTCGCCTGGATCCGCGCAAGCGCCTCGTCCCACGAGGCCTCAACGAGCTTCTTCCCTACGCGCCAGAGAGGCGTGCGCAGCCGAGGGCGGGACGCAAAGGCCTGCCAGCCGTAGCGTCCCTTCGCGCACAGAAACCCCGCCTCATCGCCCGGGACCGTCGCCATGTGGCCGCCGTTCAGGGTCCCTACCCGGACGTCGCAGGCGAGGCTGCATAGAGAGCAGACACTCGCCGTCCCCTCCAACCGCAGCGGGACCTGCTTTCTCAGGCTGATGCGATCCGCAAGCGCGCCGGTCGGGCAAGCATCGACGCACGCCCCGCACGAGACGCAGGTTGACTCCTGCCAGGGGCGATCGAACGGCGCTTGCACCTCGACGGTAATCCCCCGGTGCGCGAAGTCGATCGCATAGATTCCGCAGACCTCGCCGCAGACGCGCAGGCAGCGGCCGCAGGCGACGCACTTCCCCGGCTCGCGCACGATGAACGGATGGCGCTCGTCGGGTCGCTTCCGCAGGAGTTCCCCGGCGTAGGCCTCCTGGGTCGCTGCCGCGGCCGCGGACTGGTCGCGCAGGTCGCAGTCGAAGACGCTCGCGCACCCGCATCCCAAGCAGCGCTCCCCCTCGCGGCGGGCTTCCTCGTCCGTGAAGTCGGTCGCGTACTCCGCGAAGTTGAGAACGCGCTGCGCCGGTGCGAGGACCCGAGTCGAGACGCGCCGAGCCTCCTTCACATCTCCGAGGTCAGCGCGGGTGACCTCCACCTTCTCGTGCGCGTAGGACCTCGCCGGGGCGATCGGCAGGCCTCGCAGGAAGAGGTCGATCGTCTCGGCCGCCCGGTGGCCGGCACCGACCGCCTCGATCGCGATCTTGGGGCCGGTC
>CAYHBG010000168.1:0-2531 GCA_964354815.1 uncultured Thermotogae bacterium | reverse complement strand
TATCGAGCCTATGCCTACCGCTGGGTGATCCTCGCGGCGTTCATGCTCGTCGTGGCGATGAACCAACTCTCGTGGATCACGTTCGCCCCGATCACCCGTGACGCGGCGACGTTCTACGGCGTCTCCGACCTGGCGATCGGGTTGCTTTCCCTCGTCTTCATGGCCGTGTTCATCGTGATGTCCCTTCCCGCATCGTGGGTGATCGACACCTACGGGATCCGCGCCGGCGTGGGGATCGGCGCCGTCCTCACCGGCGGCTGCGCCCTCCTGCGCGGTCTTCTCCCTGCCGGCTACAGCTGGGTGTTGGCGGCCCAGATCGGGCTTGCCGTCGGGCAGCCGTTCGTGCTCAACGCGATCACCAAGGTGGCCGCCCGCTGGTTCCCTGCCCGTGAGCGGGCGACGGCCGCCGGGCTAGCGACGCTCGCCATCTACGTTGGGATCCTGATTGGCCTCGCCGCAACGCCCGTGCTCGTGACCCAGACGAGCATCCCCACGATGCTCACGACCTACGGCGCGGCCGCGGCAGCGGTCGCCCTCCTGTTCTTCATCCTCGTTCGCGAGCGGCCGCCCTCCCCTGCCGGCGAGGAGGAGCGGTCCCTCGTCCTGGATGGACTGAAGACGCTCCTGCGCGACCGCAAGTTCCAGATCCTGCTCGTCCTCTTCCTTGTCGGGTTGGGCACGTTCAACGCCGTCACGACGTGGATCGAGGACATCGTCCGCCCGCGCGGCTTGGGGAGCGCCCAGGCCGGCCTCGTGGGCGGTCTCATGGTCGCCGGGGGCGTGATCGGCGCCGCCGTCTTTCCCCTCTGGTCCGACCGTCTCCGCCGCCGCGTCCCGTTCATCCTCCTCGCGCTCGGTGGGGCGATCGTCGGACTCCTCGGGTTGACGCTCGCTCGGAGCTACGGACTCATTCTGATCTCGGCGATCTGGTTCGGGGCGTTCCTCTTGAGCTCCGGACCGATCGGGTTCCAGTACGCGGCCGAGATCACCCATCCCGTCCCAGAAGGGACCTCGAACGGCCTTCTTCTGATGATGGGGCAGATCTCGGGGATCGTCTTCATCCTCGCGATGGACGCCCTCCGTGCCCCGTCGACCGGCGCGATGACCCCCTCGCTCCTTGCGCTTGTGGGGCTCCTCGTCGTGGGCCTCGCACTCGCCACCCGACTCAGAGAACCCTCGCGGCTGCCGGACCGCTGACGGCGCCTCGGCTGGGCAGCGAGGGCGGAAGGCCGATCGGCCCGTGCCCTCCGGTATGGGCCCTCTGGCCGCGCCTGGAGGGTGTAGCGCTTCGCCGGACGGGGTATCCTCCCGCCCATGCGGTTCAAGACCCCGACGCGAGAGGAGATCCTGTCCGGCCCGCCGATCCGCACCATGGCGTGGATCGGGGCGCCCGCCGTCGTCTCCACCTTCCTGTTCACGCTGTACAACCTCGTCGACGCCTTCTGGGTCGGACGGCTCCCGAGCGAGCAGTC
Source organism: uncultured Thermotogae bacterium (assembly GCA_964354815.1). GTDB lineage: Bacteria > Bipolaricaulota > Bipolaricaulia > UBA7950 > UBA9294 > CAYHBG01. The sequence goes on along the minus strand of CAYHBG010000168.1, from coordinate 1,059 downwards.
GGCGGCCGTCTTCGCCGGGATCCAGGTCTCCTGGCCGATCGTGTGGTTCCTCATCGCCTTCGTCTCCGGGTTCGGCGGCGCCGCGGCGAGCGCCCTCATCTCCCAGTACACCGGCGCGAAGCGCCCTCTCGAGGCGAACGTCGCCCTGAACCAGCTCGTCTCTCTGTCCACGATCGCCGCCGTCGTCCTTGGGCTCGCGGGGTACGCCCTCTCTCCCTGGCTCCTCGCGCTGCTCGTCGGTCAAGGTTCCGTCGCCGATGCCGCGTCGCTGTACATCGGCATTATCTTCCTGGGCCTCCCGACGATGGTCCTCCCAGGCCTGTTCACGTCCGCCTTCTCCGCGGTCGGGGACACCGTGACGCCCCTCCTCGTGAACGGGGCCGGCGTCGTCCTGAACATGCTCCTCGACCCGCCGTTCGTCCTTGGGTGGGGCCCGATCCCACGGATGGGGATCGCCGGAGCGGCGTACGCCACCGTGATCTCGCAGGGTCTGGCCACGATTCTCTTCTTCCTTCTCCTCCTGCGCCGCCGCGGGGTCCTCCACCTCCAGGCCAGGGCGCTCAGGCTGCGCTGGGCCTGGGTCGTCAAGGGCCTGCGGATCGGCGTGCCCGCCGCCCTCGCTCAGTCGAGCATGGCGTTCGGGTTCGTCATCATGACCAAGGTCATCAGCCGCCTCCCGAACCCCGAGGTCACCCTCGCCGGGTACGGCGTCGGAGACCGGGTCCTCGGGATGGCATTCATCTTCACGGATGGCCTGGGGACCGGCCTGACGACGATGGTCGGCCAGGCCCTCGGCGCGGACCGCATGGAGCGGGCGCGGGAGCTCCTACGCAAGGGACTATGGGCGCTTGTGGGGATCCTCAGCGTTGAGGCGGTCATCCTGTGGGCCGTGCGCTACCCCGCCATTGCCCTGTTCATCCCCGGCCGGCCGGACGTGGCCGACGTGGGCGGGAGGCTCATCGCCTCGTTCGCGGCGAGCCTGCCCTTCCTGGGCACCTTCTTCACCGCCCTCTCCATCTATCGCGCCTCGGGGCACAACGTGCCGGCGATGGTCCTCGG
>CAYHBG010000167.1:0-2539 GCA_964354815.1 uncultured Thermotogae bacterium | reverse complement strand
GCCGGAGCCGGGATCGCGTCGTGGTCGGGGATCGTCGCCTCGACGGTGCGGAGGGGGCGGTAGAGGTATCCGGCCAGGGCGGCGATGGCGGCGAAGATCCCGCCGAGGACGAGCATGAGGGCCATGCCGGCCCCCGGACCGGTCCCGACGAAGGGACCGAAGACTTGGGCGAGGGTCCCGCCCGCGCGCATCCCCGGTTCGAAGACCCGGTCGGCGAGAGGCCCGGCGAGGAGCATCGAGAGCGGAGCGCCGAACTGGGCCATCATCAGCCGGACGGAGAAGACGCGTCCCTGCAGGTCGGGCGGGACCTTCGACTGCCAGATCGCCTGGCTGGAGGCGTTCACGGTCGGGAAGACCATCGCGGCGACGAATGACACTGCGGCCCAGACAGGAAGGGCTCGTCCGAGACCTAGGCCGGCAAGCCCGACGAGGCCCCCCAGGGCGCAGCCGAGGAGCACCCCGTGCACGCGCGGCTTGGGGCCGCCCCAGAGGCTCAGGAGGATGCCGCCGACGATCCCTCCGATCCCGGCCATCGACTGGACGCTCCCGAGGATGATCTGGTTGTTCCCGGTGCGGGCGAGGATCATCGGCGCGAGCACGGTGAAGCCGAAGGTCGTCGTGACGTTGAACAGGAAGAACATCGAGAGGAGGCCGAGGAGACCGCGGCGGGCGAAGATGTAGCGGAACCCGTACCCCGCCTCACGAAAGAGGTTCCCTCGCCCCTTCTCCCCTTCGGCCGACCGGCCGGGCTGAGGGATCCGGACGGCGAGGAGGATCAGGATCGCCGTCGACATCGTCGAGAGATCGACCGCCAGGATGCCAGGGATGCCGATCGGGCCGAGGAGGATGCCGGCCCCAATCGGGGCGAAGACGCCGGAGATCGAGCCGGCGAGGGACATCATCGCGCTCGCCCGCGCATACTGGGACTTGTCGACAAGGACGCTGATCGTCGAGGAGTAGGCGGGGAACTGGAACGCTCCGAACACCCCGACAAAGACGAGGACGGCGTACAGGTGGGGGATCTCCAGGCGTCCTGCGAGGTAGAGGAGGAGGATCGCGAGCGTTCCCACGCCGGCGGCCGCGTCGGAGAGGATCATGAGAAGCTTGCGGTTCGATCGATCGACGATCGCCCCGGCGATCGGGCTCACCAGGATGACCGGAGCGAAGGCGCAGACCCCCGCGAGGGCGAGGGCGGTGGCCTGACCGGTCTTCTGCCACGCCCAGATCGTCATCGCGAACTGGGTCATCCCCGTCCCGAGGAAGGACAGGACCTGACCGGTCCAGATGGCGGTGAACGTGCCCATCCCTCGGAACTGATCTTGCTTCATCCCTTCCCCTCCAGGTACGACGAGAGCGGAGATCTTAGGGGCACGGGCAGTCAACCGTCAACGCCCATCAGGGTGCAAGCGGAGCCAACCGAAGGGCGCTCGCGGGGAGGGCAAACTCGCCATCTCTCAGACAGGCAGGAGCCGAACCCCGTGTGACAAACATCACATTGAGGGAGAGACGCAGACAGCTTGCCCTTCGCGGCGTGTGGACGGCCTCCGCGGCCTGGCGACAGGTCGCGCCGCCCATGGCGGGCCCGAAGAGGCCCTCTGGTCAGCCAGTCGTCTTGTAGTCCTCCCGCGGTGGGCTCCAACCGTCGATCGCCTCGGCCGGCTGGTCGAGGACCCGAACGCCGTGCTGGACGCCGGGAGGAATCGAGACCCCCTCTCCGGCGTGGAGGATGCGGGTCTCGCTCCCGACGGTGAACGCCATTGACCCTTTCGTCACCAGGGTAATCTGCTCGTTCGGGTGGGCGTGCTCAGGGACGACCGCACCAGGGGCGAACGAGTAGAACGTGAGCATCACGCCTTGGAGCCAGACCGCCCGGCGCTCGATCCCGGGGAGCTGTTCAGTGGGAACCAGTTCCTTGACGCTGAAGTAGGGCATCGGACTCCTTTCGGCTGCGGCTGACGTGCAGCTAGGGCAGAGCCTTCCAAGTCAGAAGCGCGGTGAGTCGCTGGGCGACCTCCTCCGGCCACGTCGAGAGGTCCCACGGGAGCGGCCCGACCGACGGGACGCCATCCGCCGCCACCGGGACCTGGACGGCCTCTCCCGACAGGGTGAGTTCTGCCGTTCCGTCAAGCTGCATCGTCATCGGGTCATCGGGGACGACGTAGGTCCCCACGGCCAAACCCTGGAACGTCCCGGTCGCCTCGTAGGGAACGCCGCCCAGGCGAATCGAGAGGTAGAACCGGCCAGAGAAGGTGCTCGTCCCGGAGAGGTCGATCTTCGCGTCTTGGCTCGCAACGAACAGGCCGCCGCGCAGTTCGAGGGCCCGCCCGTCCGCCGTCGTCCCGAAGGCAGAGAGCGTCCCCCACAGGTTCCCCTTGAGGGTACTGAGCTCCGCCTCTCCGACGGCGTCGAGCTTTCCCAGGACCTGGAACGACTGGGACTGGACGTCTCCAAGGCGTCCCTCGAGAGCTAGGGTCGCCGTGAGCACGGCAGTGGTCAGGGGGCCATTGAAGTAGAGGACGGTTCCGCCCTCGCCCTTCCC
>CAYHBG010000166.1:0-2544 GCA_964354815.1 uncultured Thermotogae bacterium | reverse complement strand
GGACGGCGACGCGGAAGGATCTCTGGGCGCGCGCTGCTTCGCTTGTCCCGAAGGGTCAGGCGGGCGCCTTCAACCAGGCGCTGATGGACCTCGGGGCGACCGTCTGCACGGCCCGCGAGCCTCGCTGCCCGACCTGCCCGGTGCGCACGCAGTGCCAAGCCCACCGCGAGGGAAGAGAGCGAGAGTTCCCGGCGAGAGCGCCGCGGAAACCCATCCCCCACGTCGACATCGCGGCTGGCCTCATCTGGGACCGCCTACAAGGCGAGGCCACGGCGCGCCTCCTGATTGCCAAACGCCTCCAGGATGACGCGCTCGGCGGCCTCTGGGAGTTCCCTGGCGGGAAGCCCGAGCCCGGTGAAACCCTCGAACAGGCCCTCGCCCGCGAGCTTCGCGAGGAACTAGGGATCCGGGTCGTCGTGGAAGAGCTGTTCATGACGGTCGACCACGCCTTCACGCACTTCCGGATGACCTTCCACGTCTTCCACTGCCGCTACCGGTCCGGACCCCCGCAAGCCCTCGGCTGCGCGGAGTGGCGATGGGTCCGGCCGCGGGACCTCTCCCGCTATGCCTTCCCCACCGCCGACCGGAAGATCCTTTTGCGGCTCCTGGACGGAGCGCACGAGTGACAGCCCCGCCCCAGCATCTGCGCGATTGGCTCTGCAGTTCGCGCTATGGTGTCGCTCCTGCAACCGACAGTTCCCTGTATCTCTGGAGAGCCTGTTCCTCTGCGGACGGCACCAGGAAGTTGTAGGCGGCCAATCCTCCGTAGAGGACCGTCGCATACACGTAGTCGTACTGACTAACGAAGGAGTACGGAGAAACGAGGGAGGCAACTCCTACTGCCAGATCAATGACCCCGGTTAGCAGCCTTGTGGTGTACCCCTCGTTTGCCAGCCGCTGCAGAGCCACAGCGGCGCGAGCCTCAGAGCCCCCTGCAGTAGTGTATTCCCTCTCGGCCTTCGATGGAACCGCGAGGATGATGATGCCCGGCAGCGCGACCAGCGCGCCGATTGCCAGCCCGTAGATCCCGAGCCCCTCTTGCGCGAGCAGCGCCGCGACACCTACCCCAGTCAGGACACCTGCTCCGATCCACAGGTATCCGTTCCACATCCGCGCGTTCCTCTCCGTCTCCGCGAGATCCTGCAGGACCGTCTGAGCAGGTCCCCCCGCGACGACTATCCCGACGGAGATCAACACCGCGACCAGCACCAGCGATTCTCGCCGCAGCACGAGGTACCTCCTTCCGGATCCTAGACAGCTGTAAGAACAGCTTATCCAGTATGGTGTCCTCTGTCTATAGGCTGAACGAGGACTACTAGGTCAGAATGCCCCGGCACACCGAGTGGCTGGGGTGAAGCCTTGACGCGGGGAGAGGCATTGGGAAAGATCTCCCCCGACAAAGGGGGGACCACGTTTGAAGAAACACGTTCTCTACGGATTCATCGCGGTGTTGAGCGCCATCTCCGTCTCCGCGCACGCGCAGGTGGCGGCCTTGATCGAGGAGGCGGATCGTGCGTTCGATCCGACCGACGGACCGTTCTCGCTTCCGGACTACGAGGCGGACCTCCGTCTCGCGATCACCCTCTACGAACGGGCGCTCCCGCTCCTCGCCGACGCAGCGGTCCAGAGCCGCTCCCACGTTCTGGCTCGGCTGGCGGAGGCGCACTTTGACCTGGCCACGGCCTACCTCGCCGACCGCGGAGAGCAGGAGGCGGCCTACGGCAAGGGGAAGGACTACGCCCTCGCCGGCCTACGCCTTGATTCCGACTTCGGCCGTGCAGAGAAGGAGAGCGGATTCCGCGCTGCACTCCGCTCGGCGAAGGACGTCGCCCTCATCTTCTGGTACGGGAACACGCTCGGCCGCTACATCGAGTTCCATCCGCTCACCGCGATCTCCGGAGGGATGGAGGACGTGCGGGCCTCGTTCACCCGGGCGATCGAGCTTGATCCGGCCTACATGGCCGGAGCCCCCCTCCGATCCCTCGGCTCCTTCCTCGCTCAGGTTCCGTCCTTCCTGGGAGGGAACCTCGACGGGGCGGCCGCAGACCTCGAACAAGCGATCGCCCTCGGGCCGGAGTACCTTGAGAACTACGTCAACTACGCCGAGTACGTGGCCAAGTCGAGGGGGGACTGGCCCCTCTTCTGCGGGCAGCTCCGCCGTGCGCTCGGGCTTTCTCAAGACCCCTCGGTGATGGCGGAATGGCCGCTCTACAACGCGCTGGCCCTCGTGCGGGCCGAGGCGCTTGTCCTCTGGACGGTCGGCGGCCAGCGCGTCTGCGAGCCGTAGGCGGCACGGGAGAGGTTTCGTTGCGGGGCGCGCGCCAGCCTCTTAGACTCGCAACGGAGGATCGTCGCTCGCCCGGCCCGCCGAGGGCGAGAGAGGAGGCCAGATGGGAAGCCATGGGGGATACAGAGTCCTAGCGGAGATGCCCTACGCTCACGGCCCGGTCGTGCACGGGTACAACGGACAGACGCTCTACGTGAACGTAGGGAACGGCGCCATGGAGAGTCGCCCGGTCACCCCACAGATGAAGGAGATCTTCA
>CAYHBG010000165.1:0-2566 GCA_964354815.1 uncultured Thermotogae bacterium | reverse complement strand
CGCGCAGGACCAGGGGAAGATCGGGAGGCGCACTGAGGGAGAACCTTGACACACGCCTTGTCACGGGTGAGTCGGCGGCGGGTCAAGGACGATCCGAGTGCTGGTGCCGTTTGCGCAACTCCTTGAGTAACTTCTCGTTCACCCTGTCTTTTCTCAGTCGTCCCCCGTCGATGCCGTCCGTGATCATGTTGCGGATCTCATCTTTCGATCGTGACGCGAACATGTCCTCGTCAACCGCTGTGAGCATCGCAATGGCGAGTTCGCCCAGGTCCGAGGCCGTGAGACTGACGAGATTGCGGTGGGCCTTATTAACTTCGTCGTCGGGCAGATCACCCGGTTCCACTTCCAGGGAGATTCCCAGAGCGCTGACGCGCTCCAACGGCAGGAAGACGCAATCCACCTTGTCCGGTTCTCGTCTCATCGAGGCGAAAGCCGCGGCGACCGCATCGACGTCCGACTTCAGGTCGTCTATCCGAAGTTCGTCGGTTGCGGCCCTTTTTCGGAATTCCTGAGGGACCGGAAGCCCGAGTTCGCGGTCGGATCGGCGATTCCGGCGGGTGGCGTCCCGAAAAGTCGATGTAGTCAAGACCTACCCTCTTGATTTCCGCCGTATTCCGGATATAGTATACACCAGAGTAGTGAGAAGGGACGCCCGGCGATGTTCCTGAAGCGCTGTTCGCGCCGGAAGTGCGGCAAGGGCCACGCGTACTGGGCGTTGGTCGAGTCGGTGAGGACCGCCCGCGGGCCGCGACACAAGGTCGTGTCGTACCTGGGCGAACTCTCGGCCGCGGAGCAGCGCGGCTGGGCGCGCCTCGCGACTACCCTCGACGGCAAGGCCGCGGCGAAGGCCGAGCAGACCTCGCTCATGCAGCCCGTCGCGGACGACGAACCGGTTCCGGAGACGGTCACCGTCAAGGTGAGCGGCGTCCGGGTCGAGCGCACGCGGGACTTCGGGGACGTGTACCTCGCGCTGTGCCTCTGGCGCATGCTGGGTCTCGACGAACTCTTCGACCGCGAACTCCCCAGGGGCCGGGAGGAGGTGCCCTGGAGTCTCGCGGCGTGCGCTCTCGCCCTCTCGCGGTTCGTCGAGCCGTCGAGCGAACTCCACGTCGAGGACACGTGGTATCGCAGAACCGCGCTTCCGGAACTCCTGGGCGTGCCGGTCGAACACGTGACCGACACGCGGCTCTACCTGACGCTCGACCAGGTTCTGCCGCTCAAGGACAAGATCGAGATCGCACTCAAGGAGCGGATCGGGGAACTCTTCAAGCCCGACGTCGAGATACTGCTCTACGATCTCACGAGCACGTATTTCGAGGGCGAGGCGGAGAAGAACCCGCAGGCCCAGTACGGCTACTCGCGGGATCACAGGCCCGACGCGAAGCAGGTCGTGATAGGGCTCGTCGTGACGAAGGGCGGCTTCCCTCAAGGGTACGAGGTCTTCGACGGCAACCGCGCGGACGTCACGACCCTGGACGACATCGTGGAGGCGATGGAGAAGAAGTACGGCAAGGCAAAACGAGTGTGGGTCCTGGACCGCGGAATCGTAAGCGAGCAGAACTTGAAGAAGTTGCGCGACCGGGGCGGGCAATACCTTGTCGGCACGCCAAGATCGATGCTCAAGCGGTTCGAGAAGGACCTGACCGGCAAGGACTGGACCGAGGTCCGGCCGGGCGTCGAAGTGAAGTGCGTCGCCGGCGCCGACGGTCAGGAGACGTTCGTCCTCTGCAAGAGCGCCGACCGGCGGGCGAAAGAGAAGGCGATGCACGAGCGATTCCTCAAACAGATAGAGGACGGTCTCAGGAAGATTGACGGCGGTCTCGGCAAGGCGAAGAGCAGGCGGAAGAAGGGCCGCGTCGAGCGCCGCATCGGGCGGCTCCTCGGGGCGAACTCCCGGGCGGCGCGAGCGTTCACGATCGAAGTGCTGGACGACGCCGACCGCGCGTCTGGCCTCCGCGTCGCCTGGTCGCGCGTCAAGGACTGGGCGGAGTGGGCCTCGCTCAGCGAGGGCTGCTACTTGCTGAGGACGAATCTCGTGGGACGCGAACCCGACGAACTCTGGCGGATGTACACGCAACTCACGGACGTCGAGGAGGCGTTCCGCACCGAGAAGACCGATCTCAAGATCCGGCCGATCTGGCACCAGTGCGAGAAGCGCGTGCAGGCCCACATCCTGTTCTCCTTCCTGGCATACGCGATGTGGAAGACGCTCCAGACCTGGATGGAGAGGTCGGGCCTCGGCCGCGGCGCGCGGACCGTGATCCAGGAACTCGCGCGGATCAAGGCCACCGACGTGATCCTGCCGACGACAGCCGGGCGGGACGTGAGGCTCTCGTGCGTCGCGGACCTCGACGAGGCGCAGCGGGCGGTCGTCGAACGGCTGGGGCTCGTCCTCCCGAAGCGTCTCCGGAAGCCGTCGTGGGTGCAGAAACTGCGGGCGAATTGTAGTCAAGACTTTTCGCCTGGAAGCCCCGAGATCGGCGAAAGGAGGCGTTCTGACCCCTGAACCGACGAACTCGGGCTATCCTTCTCCCCGGAGACGGGAGGAGCGCGTGGTACGCGAGGC
>CAYHBG010000164.1:0-2570 GCA_964354815.1 uncultured Thermotogae bacterium | reverse complement strand
GTCGCACGGCCTCTCGGCCGCCGGTCTCCCGGAGAGCCAGGACCTGTGCTTCGCCTTGGAGGGGCGGACCGACTTCCTCTTCACTCCCCAGGACCTCCGGCCGGGACCGATCCTCGACGCCTCCGGCCGCGAGGTCGGCCGCCACGACGGCCTCCCCCACTACACGATCGGCCAGCGCCGCGGCCTGGGGGTCGCGGCCGGCCGGCCGCTCTACGTCGTTGCCCTCGATCCGTTGCGGAACGCCGTGATCGTCGGAGGCGAGGAGGACCTGTTCGCGGACGGCCTCCTGGCGAGCGAGGCGAGCTTCGTCTCCGGGAGCTCTCCGCAGGCCGGGGCGCGCCTCGCGGCGAAGGTCCGCTACCGCTCCCCGGCTGTCCCGGCGACGTTCCACCCCGAGGGAGAAGAGCGCTTCCGGCTCGCCTTCGACCGGCCCCAGCGCGCGATCACGCCAGGACAGATTGTCGCTCTGTACGAGGGGGACGTCCTCCACGGCGGCGGGACGATCGAGACCTCCCTCCCGCGCCGCCTGCCGATCGCTCCGAGAGCGGAAGGGGCCGTATAATGGGCGTCACGGAGGGGTGGGCGAGCGGACGAAACCATCGGTCTTGAAAACCGACGGGCCGCAAGGCTCCGCGGGTTCGAATCCCGCCCCCTCCGCCAGACGAGCGGATCCTTCATTTGATCTCGATTCCCGGCGAAGGTAGAATCGGACCACGAGGGAGGGGTAGTCAAGCGGTCCAAGACAACGGTTTGCTAAACCGTCGATGGGGAATACCTCATCCGCGGGTTCAAATCCCGCCCCCTCCGCCAGAGATGCGCCCGTAGCTCAGGGGACAGAGCGCTGCCCTCCGGAGGCAGAAGCCAGAGGTTCAAATCCTCTCGGGCGTACCAGCGCCAGACCGGACGGGCAGAGGCTCGCAGGAAACGTGACCTGAATCCAATGGCAAACCGCTGCGACCTCCCGCACCCTGCAGGAAGGCATTCGCGGCCCGGGTTGTGCCTCGAATGGGACCGCACCGTGGGGGAGTCGTCCTCTAGAGCGTGGGGCAACAGAGTCTCGACCGCGCGGAGGGGTAGGCTTGACGTGCTTCCCGGAGACTGGAAGCACGGCCTGGGCGGATGCTTGCCTCTCTGGTGATGACTCCGGAGAAGCCGGACGGGAACGCCGAGCGCCGGACCACTTCCGAGCTTGCGCGCCGTTGTGACGGATGCGGCAGCGGCCAGTCGCGGAAGTCCTACTTGACAACACCGATGTTGGTACTACAATGGAAGAGCGTCTGGGTGGAGTCGCTAAGCGTCTCCTCTTGGGGCTTATAGCCCCAATCCCAGTCGCTTTTTCTTGGTGTCACGAGGGGGTGCGATGTACCTCTGCTACGTCGACGAATCCGGGACGCCTGACATACCCGGGAACACATCGCACTACATCCTTGCCGGCCTCGCGGTTCCCATTCAGAATTGGAAGGACTGCGATCTGGAGGTCGAGTCCGTCAAGCAGAGATACGGGCTCCCCGGTGAGGAAGTGCACGTTGCGTGGCTCCTCCGGCCCTACCCGGAGCAGAGGCACATCCGGGACTTCGAACGGCTAGACCACCAGCAACGCCGCGCGCAAGTCGCCGCGATTCGCACGGGTGAGCTTCTCCGCCTCCAGAGAGCGAAGAACCCGAGGCTGTACAAACAAACAAGGAAGAACTTCGCTGCCACCGAGAAGTACGTGCATCTCACGCTCGCCGAGAGACTCGCCCTCGTCGAGGAACTGGCCCTGCTTGTCTCGCGTTGGGACTTCGCTCGGCTTTTCGCGGAGTGCATTGACAAGGTGCACTTCGATCCCGTGCGAACCGGGAAGACCGTTGGAGAGCAAGCCTTCGAGCAAGTCGTCTCCAGGTTCCAGCACTACCTGCGCCACGTGAGCGCGGGAGCGGACCACCCGCTACTCGGCTTGCTCATCCACGACAACAACGACACCGTCGCGCGGAAGCACACCGCCTTGATGAAGAGGTACCACGCGTCGGGCACGCTTTGGACGGGTATCGAGAACATCATGGAGACACCCCTCTTCGTCGACAGCGAACTCACCAGCATGGTGCAGATAGCGGATCTAAGCGGATACGCGCTTCGCCGGTATCTTGAGAACGGGGATGAGGAGCTCTTCGACGCGGTGTTCAGTCGCGCAGATCGGAAGTTCGGGACCGTCGTCGGGGTAAGGCACTTCACGAAGCAGCCGTGCTCTTGCAGGATCTGCGCCACACATAGGAGAGCGGGCTCTTCGTAGTGACGCTGGGTTCCGTCAGAGAACACGTTAGGGTCAGTGCCGGAATCGCAGAGGAAGTACGCGGGTCATGGCGAGCAGGTCTGCGGCTGGATCGAGGCGGTTCGTCTCCGGGCGCCTTCGCAGAGGTCCAACCGGGGGGCGCCTGCCTCCCAGGAGGCTACGCACGGGGCAGCCTGGCGGTCTTTGACAGAGGTGGCCCGAGGGTGCCAGCCGCGGTAAGTCTTGACAGGACGGCACTTTCGCTTCAGGGGTAGTCAAGCGGTCCAAGACAACGGTTTGCTAAACCGTCGATGGGGAATAC
>CAYHBG010000163.1:0-2615 GCA_964354815.1 uncultured Thermotogae bacterium | reverse complement strand
GGGATTGCAGGGCTCTTAGGGTTCGTCTAGGATTACCCCACATGTCCGAGCTGCGTGTCCTGCCGTTTGTCCTTGCCTCCTGCGTCTTCGTCCTCACCTACGCCGCGATCCTCGCCGAGAAGGTCCACCGGACGATCGTCGCCCTCGCCGGGTGCGCCGTCATGCTCCTCCTTGGCGCCTGGTTTGGCTTCTACTCGGTCGAGCAGGCCGCGGCGTCGATTGACCTCGACACGATCACCCTTCTCTTTGGGATGATGGTGATCGTCGGGATGTTCCAGACGACAGGGCTCTTCGAGTACGTGGCGATCAGGACGGCGAAGCTGACGCGCGGGAGGCCGTGGCTCCTCTTCGTCTCTCTCGGTCTTGTGACGAGCCTCGTGTCGACGATCCTTGACAACGTGACGACGATCCTAATCATCGTCCCGGTCACGATCTCCATCGCTGACCTGCTCGGGCTTCCGCTCCTTCCCCTCCTCATGAACGAGGTCCTGATGTCGAACGTCGGCGGAACGGCGACCCTGATTGGCGACCCCCCCAACATCCTGATCGGCTCGGCCGCTGGGCTCAGCTTCAACGACTTCCTCGTCCATCTCGCCCCGATCGTCCTTATCGCCTGGGTCGGTGCCCAGGGCCTGCTCCTCCTCCTCTTCCGTAGGTCTCTCTCGCAGACGCCGGGGAACGTCGACCGGCTCCTGGCGATGGACGAGCGCGGGGCGATCGAGAACCCCCGCGCGGCGCGCAGGCTGCTCATCGTCCTTGCGGTCACGCTCGTCATCTACTTCGTCCACGATCGGATCGGCCTCGCACCGGGGCTCGTCGCCCTGTTCGGGGCCTGCTTGGGCCTCCTCTGGGTCCGGCCGAAGCTGGAGGCGATCCTGAAGGAGATTCCGTGGGACGTCCTGCTCTTCTTCGTGGCCCTGTTCGTCATTGTGGGCGGGCTTCAGGCGGCGGGCGTCCTCTCCGAGCTCGGTCGACTCCTCTCCGGCTTTGCCGGGAAGGGGGCGATCCTTCCAGCGGTGGTGGTTCTCTGGGTCTCCGCCGTCGCTTCGGGGGTGATCTCGAGTGTGCCGTTCACGATCGCCATGCTCCCGGTCATCCAGGGGCTGGGAGCGATGGGGATCGACACGGTGCCCCTGTGGTGGGCCCTCGCCCTGGGCGCCGGTTTCGGGGCGAACCTGACCCCGATCGGCGGGGCGGCGAACGTGGTCGTCATGTCGATGTCCGACAGGACCGGGGAGCGGATCACCTTCGCCAAGTGGGCGAGGAGCGGGATGGCCGTCTCTCTCCTCACCTGCGCCATCGGGAGCGTCGCCCTTGCCCTCTCCATCTCCTGGGGGCTCCTCTAGCCCCGTGAGGGGCGATGCGGCACCAGGGCGGGTCGCCCGTGTCCTTCTCCCTCTCCCGATCGAGAAGGCGTTTGACTTCCTTGTCCCAGAGGCCCTGGCTCCGCAGGTCGAGGTCGGCAGGCGGGTCCGTGTCCGCTTCCGCGGCAAGCCCGCCTGGGGGATCGTCGACACGCTGTCCGAGGAGAGCGAGCACAAAGGCCCCCTCGAGGAGGTCCTCGGAGTCTCCTCAGGTCCGGCCTTCTCCGCGGAGGCCCTCGCCCGCGCCCGCGGGGTCGCCCTGCACCACCTCTCCCCTGCCGGGGTGTTCGTGAACCGGCTCCTTCCGTCGCGCGTCGGGCGGGAGGAAGGCGGCCGCTACGCCCTCGCGGCCGACCTGGGCGAGGTCGTGGGCGCGGTGGATCGCCTCTCTCGCCGTGCCCCCCGCCAGGCCGCCCTCCTGTGCGCCCTCCTCGCCGCGCCCGGCCCGTCCGCCGCTGGGGAGCTGCGGCACGCCTTGGGGCCGATCGCTGACCCGCTCCGGCGCCTCGTCGAGCGAGGCCTGGTCCGGCGCGTCGAGGAGGAGCCCGCTCGGAGGGAGAAGGGAAGGCCCGACTGGGTTGAGGAGATCCTCCCACGCCTTCCCGAGGCCGGTGGTGCCCTCCTCTTAGCCCGGGAGCGCTGGCCGGCTTACGCCGCTCTCACGGAGCGCACCCTCGCCTGCGGCCGGGGCGCCCTCCTCCTCGCCCCAGAGGTCCTCGTCGCGCGCTCCCTTCGGGGCGACCTCGAGGGGCGGATCGGTCGGAGGGTTGCCCTCTACCACAGCGGGCTTCCCGAAGGGGAGCGAGGGAGGGTCTGGGAAGGGGTGCGCGCAGGGACGGTCCGCGCGGTCGTCGGGACCCGCTCCGCGCTCTTCCTCCCCTTCCCGGATCTTGGCCTCCTCGTCGTGGACGAGGAACAGGACCGTGCCTACAAGCAAGAGGAGATGCTTCCTCCCTACCACGCGCGGGAGGTGGCTCTTGGACTCGCCGACCGTGCTCTCGTCGTTCTTGGGTCCGAGACCCCGTCGTTCGAGGCCTTTCACGCCGCGCGCCAGGAGAGGCTCCTGCTCCTTCGCCCGGAGGAGCCGCTCCTGGGACCCTCCGTTCGGATTGTCGACCTGCGCCGGGAGGAAGGGGTTCTCTCACGGGCGCTGGTCGAGGGCATCGGGTGCGCCCTCGCGGGCGGGGAGAGGGTCCTCCTCGGAACGAGTCGGCGGGGTTTCTTCCGCTCGGCGATTTGTCGTGCGTGCGG
>CAYHBG010000162.1:0-2630 GCA_964354815.1 uncultured Thermotogae bacterium | reverse complement strand
ACGCACGACATGGACGAGGCGGAGCGCCTCTGCGACCGGATCGCGATCCTGGACAAGGGCAAGGTGATCGCCCTCGACACGGCGGAGGGTCTGAAGACCCTCGTCCCGAAGACGAACGGTCACGCCCCGACCCTGGAGGACGTGTTCATCGCCCTCACCGGCGGCCGGATGGAGGACAAGGAGCTGGAGGTCGTGGAATGAGCCGACTCCTAAACGAGAGCCGCGGGGCGTACGCCTTCATCGAGCGGAACGTCCACCTGATCAAGCGCTACTGGGGCTGGGAGCTCGTCTGGTTCTTCTACTCCCTCGTGAACTCGCTCGCCGTCACGTACATCGGCGCGGGGATGGAGAAGATCAGCGGGCAGCCGATGGACACGCAGTACCTGATCACGTACCTCCTCGTGGGGACGCTCATCTGGTCGTACCTCTCGATGATCTTCTACTCGATCAGCGAGATGATCGCCTGGGAGCGCTGGGAGGGGACGATCGAGTACACGTTCATGGCCCCGGTGTCGCGGCCGACGCAGCTCGTGGGGACGACGCTCTTCGCGATCGGCTACGGCGTCTTCCGGACGCTCCTCACCCTGGCCATCGTCGCCGCCTTCTTCCGGCTCGACTTGTCGCAGGCGAACCTGGGCGGGGCGGTCCTGCTCCTGTTCGCAGGGAGCGTGTCGTTCGTGGGCCTGGGGATCCTGGCCGCGGTCCTCCCCCTCCTCTACCCGGAGCGAGGGGCGCAGATGACGAACGCGGCCGCGGCGCTCCTCCTCCTCGTCTCGGGGGTCTACTATCCGATCGCGGTCCTGCCGGGGTGGCTGCAGTGGATCGCGCGCGGGTCGCCGGCGACGTATGTCATCGACCAGATGCGGGCCTGCCTCCTCCATCGCGCGCCGACGGGAAGCCTCCTCTCGACCGTCTTCCCGCTCATCGGGGCGGGGTGCGGAGTGATCGTGGTCGGGCTCGTCGTCTTCCGGCACGTGGAGCGCTACGCGAAGCGGACCGGGCGCCTGAAGCGCAGCGGCTGAAAGCGAACGGGGCCGGGACGACTCCCGGCCCCGCAAACCACGTCCCGCGTGGGGACAAGGAGGTTACTTCTTCAGCTCCGCGTTGACCTTCTCGAGGAGCTTCTTCGCGTTCTCCTGGGACATGGCGTTGTACAGGGCGTACTTCGTCCCGATCGGCTCGTCGAGCACCGACTGCAGGATCCTCGCCGCGTCGGCCCACAGCTTCTTCTCCATCAGGTAGAACTCGGCAAAGAAGGTCCGGTTCTCGAAGTACTCAGCAACCGAAGGGTCGATCGGGCACGCCGTGCACTCCGCGCAGTAGGTCGGCTCGGAGACGAGCTTGCAGAAGTAGAAGAGCGCCTGGTTCAGGTCCTGCCCCATGAGGGGCGGCAGGCCCGCGTAGTACGCGCCAAGGGAGCGGAACGGGCCGTACACCATGTAGGCCTGGTCGAGCTCCAGCGTCCGGAAGGACATCGCCTGTGCCTTGGGCGGGACTCCCGCGACGACTGCCTCGATCTTGTTGAACTGCGCGTAGCGCAGCCAGTTCGAGGTTGACCAGTACAGGGCCTGGGTGTCGGTCTCCGCCTGCGCCGCGGCGATGAACCCCTTCCCCTTCTCGTTCTCCAGGACGACGAAACCTGGGTTCATCCGGAGGCTCTTGAACCCCCAGTTGCGGCCCTTGAGGTAGCTCGCCCGCCGGACCTCGTTCGACTCGGTCCGGTCGAGGAAGTTGTTCGTCAGGGTGTAGTAGGCCTGGGAGAGCTTGTTCACGAGGGTCTTGTTCGCCGGGTCGACGACGAACGCTCGCACCGCTTCCTCGTTCGTCTCCTCGAGCTCCGCCGGCACTCCCAGCGCCGTCTTGAACGCCGCCATCGCCTCCTCGAGCTTCGCCTGACCGGCGGCGTCGTAGGTGATCTGGATGAAGTCGCCCGGAGCCCAGAGCTTGAGGGCTTCGTCGACCGTCATCGCCCCGACGGGAAGCGCGAGGATCGCGCCCACGACACCAAGAAGAAACAGAATGCCAACCTTCCGCATGGTCCCCCTCCTTGTCGCTAGGGTATGACTTGTGCCCTGACTATAGCCGGGACGGTTCGCCCGGCCAACCGCACCTCTCTAGAGGTGCTTCTCCACCTCGGCGAGGAACGTCCTCGCCTTCTCCTGGCAGACGGCGTTGTACAGCGGGTACTTCGTCCCGATCGGCTCGTCGAGGATCGAGCGCAGGACTCGCGCTGCGTCCGGCCACAGCTTCTTCTCCAAGAGGTAGAACTCGACGAACAAGAGGCGGTTCTCGAAGTACTCGGAGGACGAGGGGTCGATCGGACAGGAGGTGCAGCCCGCGCAGAACGAGGGCTCGCTCACCACCTCGCAGAAGAAGGCGAGCGCCAGTCCGAGGTCCTGCCCGAGTCCGGCGGGGAGGCCACCGAAGTAGGCCCCCAGCGTGCGGAAGGGCCCGTAGCAGATGTAGCCTCCGTCGAGCTCGAGGGTCCGCTTCGCCATCGCCTCACACTTCGCCGGCGCCCCGGCGATCACGGCGCCGAACTTGTCGAACTCCGCGACGCGGAGCCAGTTCCCGCACGCCCAGTACAGGGCGACGGCGTCGGTCTCCGCGGCCACCGCGGCCGCGAACCC
>CAYHBG010000161.1:0-2647 GCA_964354815.1 uncultured Thermotogae bacterium | reverse complement strand
TTGGTCCAGGGCGCGAGAGAGCTGCTCCTTCAGGAACATGCGGAACGTCTCCTTTGTCGGGGACGGGGACGAGGGGTCCTCGATGAAGTCGCCCAAGGTATCCTCGTCATCCTCGTCGCCGATCGGCCGCTCCAGGGACGCCGTGTACTGGGAGACGTTCTCCACCTTCTTGATCTTGTCGATCGACATCCCGGTGAGGGTCGAGAGGTCCTCCAGGCTGGGGGCGGCCCCGTGCGCTTGGATGAACTCTCTCTTGACGCGGTTCAGCTCGCGCACGGTCTCGATCATGTGCACCGGGACCCGGATCGTGCGCGACTGGTCGGCGATGGCGCGCGTGATGGCCTGGCGGATCCACCACGTGGCGTAGGTCGAGAACTTGTAGCCGCGGGTGTAGTCGAACTTCTCGACCGCCTTCATCAGGCCCATGTTCCCTTCCTGGATCAGGTCAAGGAAGGAGAGGCCGCGATTCATGTAGCGCTTGGCGATCGAGACGACAAGGCGCAGATTCGAGACGGTGAGGCGCTCGCGCGCCGCCTTGCCCTTCTCGACGAGCTCGTCGAGGCCCTGACGCACGAGCTCCTCCAGGGTCTCGCCCCCCTCCGCGGCCTGGCGGAGGCGGAGTGCCGCCTTGCCCCCCGTCTCCATCGCCGTGGCCAGGGTGACCTCGTCCTCCTTGGTGAGAAGCGGAACCTTTCCGATCTCGCGCAGGTAGGTCTTGACCGGGTCCTCGCGTCGCGTGGAGCGGAGGTCCTCGATCTCGGCTCCGGTCTCTGTCGTCGCCTCCTCGCGTTCTTCCTCAGAGAGGAGCTCCTCCTCCTCGGCGGTTTCCTCCGGCTCGGAGAGGCCTTCGCCGACCTCGGTGCCTTCGGTGAGGGCCTCGGCGAGAAGGGCGACGTCCGCCTCGTGCTCGATCTCCTCGTCGTCAAGAATGGCGGGGACGACGATGACCGGGGGACCCTCGCGCTCGACCTCCAGGAGGTCCTCGTCGGTCGGCTCGATCTCCGGGAGCTTCTCCACCGGGGCCGCCTCCTCGGTGGGCGTCGCCTCGGTCTTCTCGACTCCCTCCTCGTCGAGCTCGAGGTCCTCGTCGAGCTCCACCTCCGTTCCGGGGGAAGGGGCGGCCGCCTCGCGCGGCGGGCGCTTCTCCTCCTTCGGCTTGCCCTTTGCGGCTGGGGCAGCGGGCGGTGCGACCTTCTTCGAGCGAGGCGGGGCGGAGGACTTGCCGCCCGCTCCCTTCGAGGGCAGGCTCTCCGGCGCGACCTTCTTTGCCTTGGGGGGCTTGCCTTTGGCCGGCCCCGCGTCCTCGGTCCGGCCCGCCTTGCCTGGCTTGGGTGCCGCCTTCTTCTTACCCTCTGCCATTCCGCCTCCTCAATCCCTTCTTCTCGCACAGGAGGGTCTGCACAACCCGTTGCTGTGCGTCCCGCCGCGCCAGGTCTCCCGCCTCCTCCGCCCGGCGCATCTCCTCCCTGGCGGAGGCGATCTGGCCGTCTATCTCCGGCTCGCGAACCAGGTGTCGTAGGGCGTCCTCGAGTGCCTTCTCCGCGTCGGAGAAGGTGACTGGGGCGAGCGCAAGGAAGCTCGCCCGTCGCGCGGACTCCTCGTCGAGCCGGGCGATCACCTGGGAGGGATCGAACGGCTCAGCGGCTCCCGCGATCGCCTCGACGATCGGCCGGTGCCCCTCGGAGAAGTCCTCCGGCCCGGCGTGGGCCGCGACCCTCTCCCACGTGGCCTCCCCTCTCAGGAGGAGGGCGAGGATGACCTCCTCTTGTCCCCAGCGTTCCTGCGCCGGGGCGGTCTCCTCTCCCCTCCGCAGCGCCCGCCGGCCGCCGAGGTCCTCCATCACGCGCTCGACCGGGAGGTTGAGCAGGTCGGCGACGAGGCCGGCGATCTCCTGGCGCAAGGGGAGGCTCGCCAGCCCCTGGTAGAACGGGCGCGCTTCGGCGAGGGCGGCCTCCTTTCCGGAGAGGTCGGCGAGGTTGTGCCGCTCTCGCAGGGCGTCGATGAAGACGAGGTGGAACGGGCGCGCTTCGGCGAGGGCGGCCTCGACGGCTTCCCTTCCGTCGCGGCGGACGAGGGAGTCCGGGTCGTCGCCTTCCGGGAAGCGCGCGACGCGCACCTCGAGCGAGCTGTTCCGGAGGATCTGCATCCCGCGCAGGGAGGCCGCCCCGCCGGCCGCGTCCCGATCGTAGGCGACGACGACCTCCTTCGCGAACCGGCCGAGGAGGTCGGCTTGTTCCTGGGTCAGGGCCGTGCCCATGCTGGCCACGGCGTTCGCCAGGCCGGCCAGGTGCAGGGAGAGGACGTCGGTGTACCCCTCGACGAGGACGGCCGACTGGCGTCGGGCGATCTCGTCGCGTGCCCACGAGAGGCCGTACAGCTCGCGTCCCTTGTCGAAGAGAGGGGTCTTGGGGGAGTTCAAGTACTTGGGTTCGCCCTCGAACGCACGGCCGCCGAAGGCGATCGGGCGGTTCGCGAGGTCGTAGATCGGGAAGATGACTCGGTCGCGGAACCGGTCGTAGGACGTTTCCTTTCCCGAGACGAGGAGGCCGAGGTCGAGGAGGGCCTTCTCCCCGTAGCGCTTGCCGAGCTTCCCCTTGAGGTCGTCCCAGGAGGAGAGGGCGTAGCCGAGGCCGTAGCGGCCCCACGC
>CAYHBG010000160.1:0-2656 GCA_964354815.1 uncultured Thermotogae bacterium | reverse complement strand
CGTACCGATGCGATTGGGTCCCTGGCGGAGAGCCGAAACCCGTCAAAGTCGGGCCTGAAACGCCTCGGCGTCCCGACGGAGATGGTCCGCTTCCCGGACGAGCCGCACGGCCTCTCGCGCGTCGGGCGCACGGACCGGCGGATCGCCCGCCTGGACGCCATCTCCGGTTGGTTCGACCGGTACCTCAAGGCCTAGAAGCAGGCGCCTAACGCTGGCGATACCGGAGGGGCTCGGAGGGGCATTTTCGGTCGTAGCGAAGTGCCTTTCCCTGTCAGTCAGTCTTTATGCGCACTACAGAGATGCGCACGTCGGGGACGGCGATCTAGGAGTTGCTTCCCCCTCCTATCGCCCCTCCGGCCCCCTTGGGGAGGCGTGCGCGGGCTCCCGCCGGAGGCGGAAGGGCATCTTCGCTCGTAGTGAAGGGCCTTTCCTTGGGCATCGGTGCTCTTGCCCCTTTGAGCGTTTCCCCCGTTCCAGACGGGCGTTCCGGGAGCGACGCGTCCGCCCCTGTGGCGATCCCGGACTCAGGGCCGTCTCATCGTGCGGCCAGGGTTTTCACCCTATGCCTGGTCCGACGATGGGGGCAGGCTCAGGATGGGCTAGACTGGCTTGAGAGGTAGACCGTTCACCGGAGGGGCGGGTCAGCTTCTGCGGGGCACTACCAGCTGAACAGCCAGCCGAAAACCAGTTCCTTTAGCCCGGCCGGGGCCGGCTGGATGACCGCCTTGAACCGAACCGCCAGGCCAGCCGTTACCTGGAAGGAGAGCGAAGTCTCCGTCTCTGCCCAGTCGAACAGACTCAAGCTAGTCTTGTCGAAGTACGTTGCCAAGCTGAACTTGAACTGTCCGCCGCAGCAGCTGTCGCCCACGCTCGTGATCGTGAAGGATTCCCAGTAGGTATCTTTGGTGAAGTGTAGGTCATCGAAATAAGATAGACTCTCGACGCTCACTCCATCCCACGAATGGGCAATACGGATCCCGTAGATCGAAAGGTTGGTCACTTCCCAGGGGCCACCTGGGCCGCTGCCGAGGCTGGCGTAGACGGCAAGGCAGGTACCGGGTCCTAGGTTCACTTCGGGGGCCAGCGTGACCTTTTTCTCGGCCAGCGCGAACTCGACCGCGGCATCGAATGTGATCCCCTGCAAGCCGAGGTCGAGGCCGGTCATTGACAGAGCGAACTCCTCGAAGGCTGACTGGCCTACGGCCTGTGGGTTTCTCATCTTCAACGTCGCGGTAACCAGATCAAGACAGCTGAAGGAGAGGCCAAGGGTTCCCTCGAACCTGTCGAAACATAGACCACAGTTCGGTTTCGGAACAATGAGGGACAGTGTCCCTGTGACGGGCAGGTTGTCTCCATATGACCCGATGATCCCCAACGAGAAACCTGACGTACCTGTGGCGATGGTGGTCGTTCCGTACAGGGTGACGCCGTCTTTCACCAGCCTTGCGGTCGTCACCCACGACTCTGCAGACACCGAGATCTGCACGGCGGAATCATCCACGTATCCGCCTGAGGTGATCGCGACGATGGAAACATAGCGCGCGACGGCGCCCACTGCAACCTGTCCGGACGGCGCGTTGCCCGTGAATACCCCTGAGACCCAATTCCACGTGGTACCGTCAAGGCTCGTCCTGATACGCCATTCGGTAGCCGGGTTGTTCATGACGATGCTCGTGACTGAGACCCAATCGACGAAATACGGGATCCCCAGATCATACCGATGCTCGATCCCGTTTGCTGTCCTGCTATCGGAAATCAAGCTCGGACTAGACCCCGCAAGGGGCCAGAAGAGGAGCTGACTGCTGAAGACGAGCGGTCCTAGGGAACCTGACGCGTCGAACTGCTGGCTGACGAGGCCGCTCATCCCGAAGGAGGAAAGACTGTCAAACGTCCAGCCCGAAGTCGTGTAGACGACCTTCAGCTTGCTGTACGTATCTGAATCCGTTTGGATGGCAAAGGGGAAACCGAATGCGAGGGCTCCTTCCCACGTTCCGTGAAGCGGTGCCGCGCCGAAGCAGCCGACGCACGCTGCAAACGAGACAAGGGCAACCACCAACGTCATGAAAGGAGCCCTTGCCGTGCGACGTCCTTGATTCGGATCCCCGATTGAGTTGATGCTTGACCTACCGTACAGACTCCGCGCGACACGGTATGACCCATACCTCGTCAACGGTGCCCTCCTCCCCAGCCCCTTCGGTCGCTTCCTGCGGGCAGCCACAACCGCTCGAAGCACAAGACCACCTCGGGCCCAACTCGCACAGCGAATTCAGTATACATGAAAATGGACCGAAAGCTCAACACCTTGGATTTCCCTTTCCTTTCCGGGCCTCCGCTCCGCCCCCCGCTTCCCCTCAGGGGGAAGACCGCCCAGACTCCTGATGAAGATGCCCCTGGAGCCGAAAGGGGCTCCAGGGGCATCCTTGTTCGTTCAGTCTCCAACAACCTCGAACACGAGGCCGTGGAAGACCCCATTCCCCATGCTGAGCCACAGGCCGTAGGTGCCCGGGGCAAGTGCTGATGTGTCTAGCGAAAGCTCGTACGCCCCGCCGACCCTCCTAGAAGAGAGAGCGGCTGCTTGGGCGGACGGCTCCAGCACCGCCCCACCCCCACCTGCGGCCGCGTTCATCTGAGCGAGGATCGCCTGCGGCAGGCCTTC
>CAYHBG010000159.1:0-2662 GCA_964354815.1 uncultured Thermotogae bacterium | reverse complement strand
CTCTGCGGCTCGAGTCGGAGTAGAGCATGAAGATGTGGCCGAAGTTCGCCTCGGTGGCCCGCATCAGGCGCAGGCGGTCCTCCTTCGGACCCTTGAGCGTCTTCTCGTGGGCGTGGACGAGCTCCGGCTCGAGCTTGGCCAGCGCGACGACCCCCTTGCGAACGAAGGACTGGCCGGCGAAGGCGTACGCCTGGTGGTAGACGTAGAGCGAGGGCGCGGCGTCACGGACGAGGACGCCCTCCTTCTGCCACGCGGCAAAGGTCGCCGCGGCGCGGGTGTACACGTTCTCCCCGTTGTCTCCTGGGAAGGCCTTCCCTTTTTCCAGACGGACGAGGTTGTAGGGGCTCCGGGTGTAGTAGACCTCCTGGTCCTTCTGGCCGATCCGGTCGTAGGGCTGGGTGACGACCTGCGACAGGTCCGGGACGACCTTCTGGTTGTAGCGCAACCCACGGAACGGGATGATCCGCGCCATTCTGCCCTACCTCGCCTTGGCGAACCCGACCACGATCTCGGCGACCTCGCCCCCGATCCGCTCCTGCGCCTCGCAGGTCGACGCCCCGATGTGCGGGGTGAGGCAGAGGTTCGGCTGGGCGAACAGGGCGCAGGAGGCGTCCGGCGGCTCCGTGGCGAACACGTCCAACGCCGCCCCGGCGACCTGTCCCGACGCGAGGGCCTCGGCCAGGGCCGCCTCGTCGATCACGCCGCCGCGGGCGCAGTTGACAATTCGAACGCCCTTCTTCATCTTGGCGATCTCCGCCGCTCCGATCGTCGCCCCCTCCTTGGGATCGAACGGGATGTGCAGGGAGAGGAAGTCGCTCTCGGCGAGGAGCCGGTCCAGCGGGACCAGGGTCACAATGCCGGGAACAGGGGTCTCCTTCACCAGCTTGTCGTAGGCGACGACCTTCATCCCGAGGGCCGCGGCCTTCTTCGCCAGGGACTGGCCGATGCGCCCGATCCCGATGATCCCGAGCGTCTTGCCGGCGATCTCGACCCCCTCAAGGGCCTTCTTCTCCCACTTCCCGGCCTTGGTCGTCGCCGTCCCCCGGCCGATGTGGCGAGCGAGGGCTAAGATGTGCCCCAGGGCAAGCTCAGCGACGGCGTTCGTGCTCGCCCCCGGGGTGTTCCGCACGGCGATCCCCTTGGCCGCGGCGGCGGCCGCGTCGACGTTGTCCAAGCCGACTCCCGCGCGGACGATGAGCTTCAGCTTCTTCGCGGCGTCAATCGTCTCCTTCTTCACCTTGGTCGCGCTGCGGACGACGATCGCGTCGACGTCCGCGACCTCGGCCAGGAGCGCCTCCGGCGAGAGGCCGGTCTTCACGACCACGTCGAGCCCCGCCTTGCGCATCGCCTGGACGGCCTCGTCGGCGAGCGAGTCCGACACGAGCACCTTGAACGCCATTTCCCCTCCTTCTACTGCCCGAGGATCGTGTCGATCGCGGCCAGGACGCCCTGGATCTCGTCCATCTGGACGTCCCCCATGTGCGCGATGCGGAAGGTCTTCTCCTTCAGCACGCCGTAGCCGTTCGAGATCCGGACCTCATACTCCTTGGCGAGACGGCTCGTCAGGTCGGAGACGTTGATGCCCCGCGTGTTCTTGATGCAGGAGACCGTCTTCGACCAGTACCCCGTCTCCGGGTACATGTCGAAGTGCTTCTTCGCCCAGGCCTGGACCGCCTTCGCCATCCGCTCGTGGCGGGCGAAGCGGTGGTCGAGCCCCTCGGCGAGCATGTGGTCGAGCTGGACGTTCAGGGCGAACATCTGCGGGATCGCGGGGGTGGCCGGGGTCTGGTTCTTCTGGTGGTACTTGTACGCCTCCTTCAGGCTGAAGTAGTAGCTGCGCGGCGGGACCTTCTCCGCCCGGGCGAGGGCGCGCTCGCTCACCGCGGCCACGGCGAGGCCGGCCGGGAGTCCGAAGCACTTCTGGACCCCGGCGAGGACGAAGTCGATCCCCAGGGCGTCGGTCTCGATCTTGACCCCGGCCATCCCGCTCACGGCGTCCACCAGGAAGAAGACATCCGGGTAGCGCTTGACGACCTGGGCGATCTCCGCAAGCGGATTCGCGAGGCCGGTCGAGGTCTCGTTCAGGACGAGGGTCACCGCGTCGTACTTCCCCGACTTGAGCTGGGCGTCCACCATCTCCGGCCTGATCGCCTTGTCCCACTCCACCTCGAAGGCGTCGCAGGGGACTCCGTTTCCGACGGTGATCTCGTGCCAGCGCTTGGAGAAGGCGCCGTTGACGAGGTTCAGGCACCGCTTGGCGACGCAGTTCGTCACCGCCGACTCCATCGCCCCGGTCGAGGAGGACGTGAACAGGAGGACGGGGTGCTTCGTGTACAGGAGCTGCTGGAGCTTGGGCTGAATCGCCGCGTACAGCTCGGAGAATTCGGACGACCGGTGGTAGATCTGAGGGGTGGCGAGCTCCTTCAGGATCTCGGGGCGGACCTCCGTGGGTCCGGGGGTGAACAGCCGCTTGTGCATGGGATACCTCCGCAAGGTGTCGTGAAATCGCGCCGCGATGGTAGCACCGGGCCCTGCGCCGCGCAAACGGAGAGGCCTTCGCGCGGTTGGCCGGCTTTCAGGGCCGGTGGTAGAATGGCGCTTGAGGGTAAAGGGAGGGAGCATGGACCAGATTGGAATCATCGTCGTAGCGGTGGCGGTCTTC
>CAYHBG010000158.1:0-2717 GCA_964354815.1 uncultured Thermotogae bacterium | reverse complement strand
ACGCCCTTTGGTGGAACGAGAACCTCCAAACGCAATACGGCTACCGGGCGGAGGAGATCGAGCCGGGCGTCGAGTCGTGGGAGAACCGGGTCCACCCCGAAGACCTCGACCGCGTCACGACGGACATCCGCGCGGCGATTGATTCGGGGCAGGATGACTGGTCCGACCAGTATCGTTTCCGCCGCAAGGACGGCAGCTATGCCGAAGTCGAAAGCCGCGGCCATATCGCCCGGGACGCGAGCGGCTACCCGTTGCGGATGATCGGCGCGATGCAGGACGTCACCGAACGCAAGCAGGTAGAGCGGGCGCTGGCCGTCCGAGCTCGCATCGCCGACATCTTCCTTGCGGTTCCCGACAATGAGATACTCAATGAGGTGTTGAAGGTCATCCTGGACGTCCTGCAGAGCCCGTCCGGGCTTCTTGGGTACCTAGACGAGACGGGCGCGCTGGTGGTGCCGACCATGACCCGACAGATCTGGGCCGAGTGCCAGGTTCCCGAGAAGGCGGTGACCTTCCCACGAGAAACATGGGGGGACAGCAGTTGGTCCCGCGCCATCCGGGAGAAGAGAACCATCCACTCCAACGAACCCTCCGACAACGTCCCAGCGGGCCATGTCGCCATTCAAAGGCACATCTCCTTGCCCATTGTCTTCCAAGGGGAGGTCATCGGCCTCTTCCAGGTCGCCAACAGGGAAACGGACTACACGGAGGCGGACATCCGCGCGTTGGCGGACATCGCCGGACACGTCGCTCCGCTACTGAGCGCGCGATTGCGGCGCGAGGCAGCCGAGGCACAACTCAAGAGCTCTCTGACCGACCTAGAGCGCTCGAACAGGGAGCTCGAGCAGTTCGCCTATGTTGCCTCGCACGACCTCCAGGAGCCTCTGCGAATGATCTCGAGCTACACGCAACTCTTGGCGCAGCGCTACGGGGGACAGCTCGACGAGAAGGCGAGGAAGTACATCGACTACGCCGTGGACGGGGCACTCCGGATGCAGAGGCTGATTGACGACCTCTTGGGCTTCTCCCGCGTTGGAACGCGAGGAGGCCCGCTCGAGCGCACGGACTCAGGATCCGCCCTCGATAGCGCCATCGCAAACCTCGCCGCGACGATCGAGGAGAGCCGGGCGACGATCACCCACGACGAGTTGCCCACGGTGCGCGCCGACCCGTCGCAGCTCGTGCTGGTGTTCCAGAACCTGCTCTCGAACGCGGTCAAGTTCCGCAGCGAGGCCCCCCCCCGCGCGCACGTGTCGGCGGAGGACAAAGGACGTGAGTGGGCCTTCTCCGTTCGAGACAACGGCATAGGGATTGACCCGCAGTACCAGGACCGGGTCTTCGTGATCTTCCAGCGCCTGCACACGAGAGTGGAGTACCCTGGAACGGGCATCGGCCTGGCCATCTGCAAGAGGATCGTGGAGCGTCATGGCGGCAGGATCTGGCTTGAATCCGACGTGGGAAAGGGCTCGACGTTCTACTTCACCCTTCCCAAGTAGAAAGGAGGTCGGCGGGCATGGGAGCGGCGAAGCTGGTGAGGCCAATCGAGATTCTCTTGGTCGAGGATAGTCCCGGGGACGTAGATCTGGCCAGGGAGACCCTGGCCTCGAGCAAGGTGAGTAACACGCTGCACGTGGCAAGCGACGGAGAAGAGGCGATGGCGTTCCTCCGGCACACCGGGAAACACGCGCACGCACCGCATCCGGACCTCGTGCTCCTCGACCTCAACCTGCCCAGGAAGACCGGACGCGAGATTCTCGCCGAGATGAAGACGGACGAGAGCCTGAGGCGGATCCCGGTCGTCGTCCTGACGATCTCGAAAGACGAGGAGGACATCCTGAAGGCGTACGACCTCCACGCGAACTGCTTCATCACGAAGCCGATCGACCTTCTCCAGTTCGTCAAGGTGGTGAAAGCGATCGAGGACTTCTGGTTCACCATCGTCACGCTTCCGCGGGACGGAGTCGCGCGGTGAGCGAGCCCCTGCGGGTCCTCGTCATTGAGGACAACCCGGCCGATGTCGACCTAGTCCGGGAGATGCTGTCGGAGACAGGACCTGTGAGTTTCCAGATCGAGTCGGCGCCCCGGCTCTCTCGTGCACTCGCTCGCCTGAAGGCCACAGAGCTGGATGTTGTCGTGCTCGACCTTGGGCTGCCCGACAGCCAGGGCCTTGGAACCTTCCTGAAGCTGCACGAGGAACTGCCCGACGTAGCGGTGGTCGTGCTCACGGGGAACGACGACCAGGAACTCGGGGTCGCCGCGGTGAGGGACGGCGCTCAGGACTACCTCGTCAAGGGCAAGGTTACCGGGGATTCGCTCGTCCGCTCCCTCCGCCACGCGATCGAGCGCAAGCGCGCGGAGGAAGCTCTGCAGGAGAGCGAGGAGCGCTTCCGCTCCCTATATGAGAATGCCACGATCGGCCTCTACCGGACGACTCCCGACGGATCGATCCTCCTGGCCAACCCCGCGCTCGTGAGGATGCTCGGCTACGCCTCTTTCGACGAGCTCTCGGTCAGGAATCTGGAGATAGACGGCTTCGAGCCATCCTACTCACGCCGCCAGTTCCTGGAACATGTCGAGGAGGAGGGCGAAGTCAAGGGGCTGGAGTCCCTCTGGACGCGGAGGGACGGGACGCGCGTCTTCGTCAGGGAGAGCACCCGAGCCGTCCGGGATTCACAAGGGAAGACCCTGTGCTACGACGGGACGGTCGAGGACATCAC
>CAYHBG010000157.1:0-2721 GCA_964354815.1 uncultured Thermotogae bacterium | reverse complement strand
TATCGGGGCGCTCAGGTCAAGACCGCCGTCTCAAGAACTACTTCTTACCTTCGCTTGCCTTCTCGGAGTGGGCGACAATCTCCATCCCGTTGTAGTGGCCGCAGCTTGGGCAGGCCCGGTGGGGGAGCCTCGTCTCATGGCAGTGGGGGCACTCCGCCCGCGCCTGAGGGGCAAGTCCCTCGTGCCCGCGGCGCATCCGCCCCTTGGATCGCGACGTTCGATACTTGGGTACCGGCATCCTTCCCTCCTGTGGCGCGACTTCGCGCGCGAGGCCGTAGTGTAGCCTTACTCCCGCGCGGGCACAAGGTCCATCCACAGGGTGACCGGCCCGTCGTTCACGAGATCGACCTCCATCCTCGCCCCGAAGACACCGCTTTGGACAGGGACGCCCTCCGCCCGCACGGCCTCCACGAACGCCTGGAAGAGGGGCTCCGCCTCCTCGGGCGGCGCCGCCTCGGTGAAGCTCGGCCGGCGCCCCTTCGTCGTCTCGCCGTACAGGGTGAACTGCGAGACAGCGAGGACCTCGCCCCGGACGTCGCGCAGGGAGAGGTTCATCTTCCCTCCGTCGTCCGGGAAGACCCGCAGGTCGACGAGTCGCGCCGCCGCTTTGGCGAGATCAACGCATCCGTCGCCACGGCAGAACCCAACGAGAAGGAGGAGACCTCGCCCGATCCCCGCCACCCGTTCGCGGTCGATGCGCACCTCCGCCCGGGACACGCGCTGGAGGAGGATCCGCACCCTAGTCCCTCCCTCCCAGCCGCTCGGCGTAGTCGATCAGGCGCTCTAGGTCCTCCTCGGAGAGGGAGGCCGCTCGCGCATGGAGGCGCAGCTCGAGTCGTTCGCGCGTCACCTCGGACTGGATCCTGCGATGGAACGCCCGCTCGACGAGGCGGGACGCCCGCGGGTTGGCCGCGCGGTCCACGTAGTTGACGCGCCAGCGCGGGAACTCGTTCAAGAGCTCCTTGACGGATTCGACGAGGTGCCGCAGGTGCGGTTTGCGCGTCTCCATGAGCCCGTTTAGGTGATTGGCGAGGTCTTGGTCGTCCGTGAAGAAGAGGGCAGCCTCCGGGGAGTAGGCCCGCGCGAGGCGGCACCCCTCGATCAGGGCCCGGTACTCGGCCACCTCGGTCGTCGTCCTCCCGATCAGGCGCGAGACCTCCTCGATCACGTTCCCGTCCTTGTCGGTGAGGGCGACACCGATCCCAGCCTCGCCCGGCTCCCCGCGCGCCGCCCCGTCCACGTAGATGAAGAGTTTATCCATGGTTGCCTCTGGGCCCACCAGGATTCGAACCTGGGACCAGCCGGTTATGAGCCGGCCGCTCTGCCCCTGAGCTATGGACCCTGGATCCGTTGAGGACTATAAGCCGCGGCGCTTTGCCGTGTCAAGGAAGAGGAGGGGAGCTTTGGCGCCCTGTTCTTGGTTGGTTTCGCAGCATCTCGAATGGATGTTATGGTTGGCGCCGCGACCTGCTTGATGGAGCTTCCCGAGATCCTATCCCCATTGTCATACTCCGAAACGCCTATCCACTAGATCGGGAACGGGGCACAGCCTCTAGGCTGTGCCGGAACAAGGACCGACCGTCACAGCGCGACGCGGCCTCTGGGCCGCTCGCGGCTGCGACGTCGAGAGTGACCAAGGAGGAAGTGCTGTGAAGAGAATGTGGCTTATCGCCCTCGCCGTGGCGCTGGTTGCTGGCGTCTGCGCGACCGGGCAAGTGAAGACCCTCTACTGGAACCTTGCGGGAGAGCCGCCGTCCCTCGACCCGAACATCGCGACGGACACGACCTCGCACCAGATCACGAAGATGCTCTTCGCCGGCCTGACCGACATCGACGACCAGACCTCGGCCGTCATCCCGGACATCGCCAAGAGCTGGGACTTCGACGCCGCGACGTTGACCTGGACCTTCCACCTGCGCGAGGACGTGCAGTGGACCGATGGGTCGAAAGTGACCTCCGCGGACGCGAAGTACTCCGTCCTGCGCACCCTCGCCCCGGAGACGGCGTCCGAGTACGCCGCGATCCTCTTCCTGATCCAGGGCGCCGAGGCGTACAACGCCGGGACTGGGGCGCGCGAGGACGTCGGCGTCATGACGCCGGACGACTACACGATCCAGTTCAAGTTGAACGCGCCGGCGGGGTACTTCCCGTCGATCGCGCAGCTGTGGGTCTGCTATCCGGTCCCGCAGAAGGCGATCGAGAAGTACGGCGACGCCTGGACCGAGGCCGCAAACATCGTCACGAACGGCCCGTACATCCTCGGGGAGTGGGTGCACGACGACCACCTGATCCTCGTCAAGAACCCGAGCTACTACAACGTGGGGACCGTCAAGATCGACCAGGTCTACTGCTACATGGTCGTCGAGGAGTCGACGGCAATGGCGCTCTATGAGTCCGGGAAGATCGACGTCGACGAGCACCCGCCGCTCGAGGACATGGACCGGATCAAGGCGGACCCCGTCCTGTCCAAGGAGTTCCACCAGGCCCCGCGCCTGTGCACCTACCGCTACGGGTTCAACAGCGCGAAGCCGCCGCTCGACAACCTCAACGTCCGCAAGGCGCTCGCTTCGAGCGTCAACCGCCAGTCCCTGATCGACTACGTCCTCAAGGGCGGTCAGAAGCCGGCCCAGACCATGACCTGCCCGGGGATCTTCGGGTACGTCGATGGCGTGGCCCTCGGGATCGGGTATCCGTACGACCCTGAGGCCGCGAAGAAGTACC
>CAYHBG010000156.1:0-2723 GCA_964354815.1 uncultured Thermotogae bacterium | reverse complement strand
CTGACGGAGCGGGCCGGCGTTCACGTCTTCACCGGGTTTGGAGTGGGATACCGCTACGACGGCGAGCTACCCATCGGGAGCTTTGTCTTTCACTTCCTCGATCCGGCCTCCGCGAGCTCCGATCTTCCTCTCCGGCGAGGCCTGGCCGAGGCCGGCGCGAGCGCCCAGGCAGGGCAGCCCTACTCACAGGTTGCCTTCACGCTGACTGGAGCGGACGTCGAAGGGTCGGATTTGATCCTCACCGTCCGACCCGTCGGTGACCAGCCGAAGCGTCTTTTCCAGATGGTGTTCGCGCGAGACGTGCTGTTCGCGCTCTGCCCGTGACGAGACCGGCGGCCAACGCCTCGGGCGTGCCTTCCTTGGGCAGACCATTCGGCGGAGTCTTGGGGCCGTCCCCCGCTCCCGGCTGGCCACAGAGCGGCTCCCGATCCTCCTTTCTGAGACAGGAGGTTCTCCAGATCCGGGCTCGCCTACTGCCCGCAACGCCCCCTGGCCTGCCCTCCTCGAGATCGGTCAACTCCGTCCTTTCGCTTCACCCGGGGTCAACTTGGGCCTATAGTGTCCTCGGGCAGGAAGCTCGCCCGTCCTATCGCCAGGATGCGCCAGCATCGGAGAAGGAGGTTGCGGAGATGTCCTACATCGGGCACTACGTCGGGCAGTTCGTCGCTGAGGGAGCCCCAGCTCCCGCAACGGCAAGATACGAGCACACGGGTGGGTGCGGGAATACCGTCATCGTCAACAAGGGCGAGAAGATGCCCCCATGCGGGCTCGCCAACTGCCCGAACAAGAAAGCGTCTTGGAGGCTGATCGCTGAGCCTAGCTAGTCGCGGTCTTCGGGTAGTCATGGTCCTCCAGGAACCTGGCCATCTCCAGGCCTGAGCAGCCGAACGGCTTTCCGTCCACCCAGTTGCCGAAGGCGGCCTTCGGGGTGCGTCCTTCGCACAACTCGCGAAGCAGCATCTGGTCTCGGCAGAGTCCCAAAGCTGTCCACCCTTCGCAGCCGGCAGCGGACAGTGCCTTCTGTTTTGCCTTACGGCGTTCGCTCTGGCGCTTGGGGTACGCGGGGTCTTCGACTCCATCGGACTTCGCTCGTGGGCCGCAGGAAACTGCATCCGACTTGACCCGGCCGTCGTGCGACCCATAGGATGGCGTGTGATGATCCGCTTCCCCAAGCCCCTCGTTCCCGGCGATCTCCTTGCCGTCACCGCACCGTCTTCTGGCGTATCTGGCCCCGCTCTTGCGAGGCTTGACCTTGTTCTCAGCAACCTTCGTGCGCACGGCTACCGCGTCGTCGAGGGGAAGTGCCTCCGCGGTCAACACAAGAACGCGAGCGCGCCACGCGACCGACGCGCCCATGAACTCACGGTCTTCCTCACCGATCCGGCCGTCGCGGCCATCCTGCCGCCCTGGGGCGGCGAACTCGCGATCGAGCTGCTGGGTCTCGTTGACTTCGAGGTGCTGCGATCCATGCCGCCAAAGTGGCTTCTTGGGTACTCGGACCTTAGCACCCTGCAGTTGCCGCTTACGCTCATCTCCGGCTGGGCAACGGCGCACGGTCCCAACCTGATGGATCTGGCGCCGACCCAGACCGATCCGCTCACTACGTCGGCCCTCAGGATCCTGTCCGCCGACTTCTCGAGCCCCGTCGTACAGGACGCCTCCGTCCGCCACCAAGTGGAATGGATCGACTTCGAAGTGCACCCTGACGCTCCGCTCCATCTGACGGAAACCACCCTTTGGAAGCGGCTCGACGGCTCTACCGCGCCCATCGACTTCCGTGGCCGCCTGATTGGGGGCTGCCTGGACACCATCGTGTGGCTTGCTGGTTCGCCCTACGGCGACATCCCGCGCTTCGTGCGCGAGTCCGGCAACGCAGGAACGATCCTGTATCTTGAGAACGCCGAGATGAGCCCCACTGGCCTTGTGCGTGCGCTCTGGGGCCTTCGCCTGCACGGGTGGTTCAAGGGCCTCTCAGGCTTGATGCTCGGCCGAAGTGCCGGTCCTGGACCGGAGCGTGCCGACGACCTTACCTACGAGGAGGCACTGCTGGCCGTTCTCGGCGATCTGCCGTACCCGGTCCTCTACGACGTAGATATCGGACATCGTCCGCCGCAGTTCACGCTAGTCAACGGCTCGACCGCAGAGGTCGCTTTTCGGGACGGGCGGGGTCGCATCACTCAAGGGAGATGAGGCTCCATCCTCCCATCTGGCGGACATCCTGAGAGTGCTGCCTCGGGGCCGCCTCTCATGTCAGACGCGAGCGGCGCGCCCCGGTGACCCTCGCTTTTCTCGCTCGCCTTAGCCCTCAACTGCGGAGACTACTGCGAAACTGGACATGCTAGGGGAGTCCGTAGCTTCCGATGGAACGCGACGCACCCTAGCGAAGAGAGAGGTCGAGGTCCGTCTAATGAGATGGTCGCCTACAGGGGCCGCACCGGCTCGCAGATGTCGACGATCCACGTCTTCTGCGTATGGGTGTCGGGATCGTTCAGGTACATCTCGTAGCACAGGCGGTCATCGGGCTGATAACCGCTCTTGGGCATCCATTCGCCGAGGAGCTTGTCCCACGCCTCACTGAACTGGGTCACGTCCATCTCGACGTGGGCTACCGCGAAGAGCCCTCCCGGGATCCTCATCGTGCCGACCTCCCCGTCGACCTTCGTCCCCACGGGCGCCGTGAGGCACGCGTCGGAGCGCAGCTTCGACGGGTCTGTGACATCAGG
>CAYHBG010000155.1:0-2753 GCA_964354815.1 uncultured Thermotogae bacterium | reverse complement strand
GGCCGATCGCGTGTTTCGCGCCGCAGAAGGCGGCGACCTCCTTCTCGAGGCCCTCGACCTCCGGGCCGAGGATGAACCGGCCTGAGACGAGAACGCGCGCGACCGCGGCGTCCAGCTCTGGCTTCAACGACTCGTACTGCCGCACGAGATCCAGGATCGGTACCTTCACTTCGAACCTCCTGCCTCACACACCCTGTCTCCGTCCTTCACGTACCGTCGGCCGCAGGAGGTGCAGGTCGCCTTCTCTCCCGTGTACGCGATCTCCTGGCCGCAGGCGCACGCCCAGCCGCGGAGGCGGGCCGGGTTTCCGTAGACGATGGCGTGGGCGGGGACGTCCTTCGTGACGACCGACCCGGCGCCGACGAAGGCGTGCTCTCCCAGGGAGTGGCCACAGACGATCGTCGCGTTGGCTCCGATCGTCACCCCGCGGCGGATCACGGTCTTCGCGTACTTCGCGTGGTCGGTGGGAAAGTCGGAGCGGGGGCGCTCTACGTTCGTGAACACGCAGCTTGGCCCGCAGAAGACGTCGTCCTCCAGGGTCACGCCCTCGTACACGGAGACGTTGTTCTGGATCTTGACGTTGTTCCCCACAGTGACGTTGGGGCCCACGAGGACGTTCTGCCCGAGGGAGCAGTTCTTCCCGATCCGCGTCCCCTTCATCACGTGCGTGAAGTGCCAGACCTTCGTCCCGGCACCGATCTCGACGCCGTCGTCGACGTACGCCGACTCGTGAACGGTGACTCCCTCCAGCGCAGGCGCTTTCCTCTCCACCGGCCTTCCTCCTTCCTTCATCGAACGTTCTGCCTGCTCGAGCACACGCAGGACGCGCAGGCCGTCCTCCCCGCTCGCCCTGACCGGCGTCGCTCCGTCGCGCACCGCGGCGAGGAACGCCTCGGCGATTAGCCGGAGCGGCTCACCGGGTGGGAGAGGGACGGCTCGCGAGGTCCCGGCGCGAGGACGCCAGCCTTCGCCCGACCTCTCGGCGCGTGCCTCGTAGAGGACGAGCTTCTCCTTGGCCACGTCGTCGAAGACGGCCATCCCATCCTCTCCGACGACGGTTAGGCGGCGCGTCTTCACCGGGTCGAGCCAGCTCACGCGGACCGACGCAAGGGCTCCGGAGGGGAAGCGAAGCGAGACGGACGCGACGTCCTCGATCCCCGGTTGCAGGAAGGATTTCCCGTGAGCGGCGATGCAGTCCGGCTCCTCCCCGAGGAGGTAGAGGAGGACGGAGAGATCGTGCGGGGCGAGGCTCCACAGGGCGTTCTCCTCGCTCCGGATGACGCCAAGGTTCAGGCGCTCGCTCGTCGCGTGGAGTATCCGACCAAGGGTTCCTTCGTCGATCAATCGCTTCAGTTCAACCACGGCGGGGTGGTACTCGAGAAGGTGGTCGACCATCAGGACGACTCCCTTCTCCCGGGCGAGGCGGAGGAGTTCCGCTGCTTCGCTGGTTCTCATGGCGATGGGCTTCTCCACGAGGATCGGGATCCCGGCACGGAGGGCCTCCGCGGCGAGGGCGAAGTGGGTGACGGCCGGGGTCGCGATCACGATCGCGGCCACTCCCTGGAAGACGGGCTCAGGGGAGAGTCCAACGCTCGGGTACGTCGTCCTCATTGCCTCGAGGCGCTCGGCCCTGGGCTCGCAGACAAGGACATTCTCCGCGCCGAGGAGCTCGCAGAAAGTGCGGACGTGGTTCTGCCCCCAGCCCCCAGCCCCAAGGATCGCGACGCGCATCAGCCCGCTCCGAGCCGGACGACCTTCTCCGAGGTGATCCCGTGGGTTGCGTTCCGGGTGTCGAAGACGAGCTTCGCGTGCTCGACGACAAGCTTGTAGTCCACGTTCGAGTGGTCCGTCGTGATGAGGA
Organism: uncultured Thermotogae bacterium; assembly: GCA_964354815.1. Classification (GTDB taxonomy): domain Bacteria; phylum Bipolaricaulota; class Bipolaricaulia; order UBA7950; family UBA9294; genus CAYHBG01. The sequence goes on along the minus strand of CAYHBG010000155.1, from coordinate 892 downwards.
CGAGGTCGCACGCCTCGACCGACTTCGCCGTGAGCGGGACGCTCCGGAGGGAGAGGCCCTCCACTTCGGCGGACGGAATGTACGGGTCGTGGTAGGAGAGGGTGGCTCCCCTGTCGAGGAGCAGACGCGCGATCTTCAGGGCTGGGGACTCCCGCAGGTCGTCGATGTTCCGCTTGTACGCCATCCCGAGGAGGAGGACCCTCGCCCCGCGGAGGGCTTTGCTCTCGCGGTTCAGGAGTTCCATCGCCCGCTCGACCACGTGGTAGGGCATGGCGTCGTTCACGTCGCCCGCGAGTTCAATGAACCGGGTCGGGAAGTCGTACTCCTTCGCCTTCCAGGAGAGGTAGAACGGGTCGAGGGGGATGCAGTGCCCACCGAGGCCCGGCCCGGGGTAGAAGGGCATGAACCCGAACGGCTTCGTCTTCGCCGCCTCGATCACCTCCCAGATGTCGATCCCCATGCGCTCACACAGGAGGGCGAGCTCGTTCACGAGGGAGATGTTGACGATGCGGAAGATGTTCTCGAGCAGTTTCTCCATCTCTGCGACGCGTGGGGAGGAGACGGCCATCACGGTCCCGTCGATCACCCGCTCGTAGAGGGCTTTCGCGACCTCGGTGCACGCGGGGGTGACCCCGCCCACGACCTTGGGGGTGTTCTTCGTCTTGTACTGGGCGTTCCCTGGGTCGACCCGCTCTGGGGAGAAGGCGAGGAAGACGTCCGCCCCCACCTTGAGGCCGCGGGAGCTGATCTGCGGGAGGATGATCTCCTCCGTCGTCCCGGGGTAGGTCGTGCTCTCCAGGACGACGAGCTGCCCCTTGTGGAGGTAGGGAAGGGACTGCTCGACGACGGACTCGATGTAGCTCGTGTCGGGCTGCTTGTTCCGGTCGAGGGG
>CAYHBG010000154.1:0-2761 GCA_964354815.1 uncultured Thermotogae bacterium | reverse complement strand
CTCGAGCCGTACATGCTGATGAAGTTCGAGACGCAGCGCTGGGTCGCCGCGGCGGCAAAGCGGTGGGTGTGGCCGATGATCCAGTTCACCATGTACCCGCCGTAGCTCCCGCCAGTCACGCCCATGCGCTTCCGGTCGATGGAGGGGCGCTTCGAGACGAGGTCGGTAAACGCCATCAGGTCGTCGTAGTCCGCCGTCCCCCAGGCGTTCCAGATCGCCTTGGTGTGCGCCTCGCCGTAGCCCGTCCCGCCGCGCGGATTCGAGAAACAGACGACATACCCCTTGCCAGCAAGGACGTAGAACTCGTGCATGAAGAAGTGGCCGTACTGCGTCCGCGGACCCCCATGGATCTCGAGGATCGAGGGGTACTTGCGCTGGGGGTCAAAGTCAGGCGGGGTGAGGATCCAGCCCTGGAGGTCGTTCCCCGCCGGGCCCTTGAACCAGACCTCCTCCACCTTCCCGAGGTCGAGCCTGCGCAGGAGGGGTTCATTCACCTTCGTCAACTTCCTCGTCTTCCCGGTCCGCAGGTTCCGCAGGAAGACCTGCCCGGGATCGGCCATCGTCCCGTAGAAGTAGAGGAGACGTTCCTCGGCACGGTCGAAGGTGAAGGCGCCAACGACGCCCGGCCCGTTCACGATCTCTGTCAGACGTCGCGGCCTCTCGTCAAGGGCGATCGAGACGAGCCGAGTCTCCCCGTGGTGAGCGATCTGGAAGAAGATCCTCCTCCCGTCGCGCGACCAGGTCGGCGGAACCTGCGGAAGGCTCCCCATGTCGTTGATCGTCCAGGCGGAGACGTGGACGTCGATCCCGCGCGTCAGGCACTCCGGCTTCCCCTCTCCCCGAGCCGGGACGATCCACAGGCGCATCGCCTTCCAGTCCTCGTCCTTCCCCTCGCGGCCGACGTAGGCGATCCACTTCCCGTCAGGGGAGAAGGAGGGGAGGCCCTTCGGCCCGGCGGGTGTCGCGACCTTCCGCACCTTCCGGTCGGAGAGGCGGAGGACGAACAGGTCGATCGCGTCGGGATCAAGGTCCGGGTCCGGCGCGCGATTGGAGACGAAGGCGATCTCCTTGCCATCCGGGGACCAGGCGGGGTCGCGGTCGTCGAACACCTCGCTTGCGGTCAGTTGCTCGGCCTTGCCTGTACGCGCGTCGATCGACCAGAGGTGCCAGCGGTCCTGGGGGAGGAACCCGACGCCATCTTCCTTGAAGAAGACACGCGTGATCCTTCGGGAGACAAGGCCGAGCTCCTTTCTCCGCGGGTCCTTCTCTTGAGCGATCTCCTCCTCGTCCTTCCGCCGGAACTGGAGGACGAGGCGCCTCCCGTCTGGGGACCAGGCGAAGGACTGGATCGTGCCCTCAAGGTCCGTCAGTCGACGCGCTTCGCCCCCCGAGGTCGGGAGAAGGTAGATCTGAGGCTGGCGCTCGGCGTTGCGGTTCGACAGGAAGGCGATCGTCCTTCCGTCCGGGGAAAAGCGGGGGAGGGTGTCGGCGTGATCCCCGCGCGTGAACGGGCGGGCAGGTCCGCCGCGGGTGGAGACGACCCAGAGGTTAGCGTGCTTCTTCTCCGTCTTCCGATCGACGCGGTGGACGACGAAGACCGCGGACTCCCCCTCCGGGAAGATCTGCGGCTCGGAGATGATCTCGAACCGGTACAGGTCCTCCGCCTCGATCGGGCGGCGCTTCGCTAGAGCCATCCGTCCTCCCTTCTCTCCCTGCCAAACCTCTTGGCGAGGGGATTCTACGGAGGGGGGCTGTGGCAGACAAAGCACGTGGGGAAGCCGCGGGAACCCAGCGAGCGCAACCGGCAACAACTAGGCGAGAAAACGCAGACGGCCGGGCAGGCTCCAGCTACAGCCGCCCCTCCTCCTTCAGGGAGAGGTGTCCGCGCTCGGTGACGATCACGTGGTCGAGGACGCGGATCCCGAGAAGCTCCCCCGCCCGGACGAGGCGCTCCGTGAGGGCGAGGTCCTCGGCGCTCGCTCGCAGAGCCCCCGACGGATGGTTGTGGGCGAAGACGACCGACGCCGCGCGGTCGGCCAGCGGATCGGCGAACACCTCGCGCGGATGGACCTGACTCGAATCGAGAAGGCCGATCGTCACGACGCGACTCGCGAGGACCTCGTTTGCTCCATTCAGCGACAGGCAGACGAAGTACTCCTGGCGCTTGTCGCGGATCTCATCCACGAACGGAAGGACGTCCTTCGACTCGCGCACCGCGGGCCTGCCGCCGAGGAGGTGCCGCCGCCCGAGCTCGAAGGCAGCGACGATCTGGCAGGCCTTGGCGGTCCCCAGGCCGGCGACCCTCTGGAGGTCCTCCACCGACATCCGTTCGATCCCCCCCTCTGCCCGGCGCAGGACCTCTCCGGCCACCTCGAGGACCCCTCTCCCCCGCGTCCCGGTCCCCAGGAGGACGGCGAGGAGTTCGACGTCCGACAAAGCCGCTGCCCCACGCGCCACGAGCTTTTCGCGCGGCCGGTCATGCCTCTCCAGGCCCTTCATCCCCGACCACTTCATTGTCCCTCCCGCTTCTCCCCTGTCATGGCGTTACAGTAACATGGACGGGAAGAGAGGACAAGTTCCTCAGCGCCAAGGCAGCCTGAAATCCCTTCCTGTTCAGCCCTAGATCCGTTCCGGGAACCGGAGGAGCGCTCCACCCGTCGGCGAACCGCCCTCCTGGCACGAAAGCGCTCCTTCCATCCAGAAGAGCGGGAGCCGGTCCGGCGACGCGTTCCGCAATGGGGCGACATTTCGTGGAGGGGCC
>CAYHBG010000153.1:0-2857 GCA_964354815.1 uncultured Thermotogae bacterium | reverse complement strand
CGGGCGCTTCCGACGAACGCCGTCACCTTCTTCATGCCCTGACCTCCATGACCTCTCCCGCTCGATCCTCCCAAGAGCCATCGTCTATCGTCTCTCGTTGAGATCGTCAAGAGCCAACCGCTCCATCGAGGGAGTCTAGCACGAACCCTGGGCGCGCCTGCCAACGACTGCGGCAACCGGAGGATGCGCTTTGCGGTCGCTTCGTGGCAAACCCGACCTTGCACGACTCCTCTACCGGCCGCCGGACTGATCGACTTGACACGGCGCGGCGGACTTGTGCTATGCTCCTTGCCTGTTTGGCCGGCGAACCTGGGCCGGGTGGCCGAAGTGGCAAGGGGGGATACTCATGTCGAGGCGGCTGGGGGCGGAGTTCTTCGGGACGTTCTGGTTGGTGCTCGGCGGTTGCGGAAGCGCGGTGCTGGCAGCGGCATTCCCAGGCCTAGGGATAGGGTTCGTCGGGGTCGCTCTCGCGTTCGGCCTCACGGTGTTGACGATGGCCTACGCGGTGGGCCACATCTCGGGCTGCCACCTGAATCCGGCGGTCTCGGTCGGTCTGTGGATTGGCGGCCGGTTCCCGGCGAAGGACCTTGTTCCCTACGTGCTCGCTCAGGTCGCGGGTGGGCTCGCCGGCGCAGGGGTGCTCTACGTGATCGCAAGCGGTGTAGCGGGGTTCAGCGTCTCGGCGGGGTTCGCGACCAACGGCTATGGGGCCCACTCGCCGGGCGGCTACTCCCTCACGGCGGCACTGGTCTGCGAGATCGTGATGACGGCGATGTTCCTCCTCGTGATCCTCGGAGCGACGGACAAGCGCGCCCCGAAGGGTTTCGCGCCGATCGCGATCGGACTCGCGCTCACGCTCATCCACTTGATCTCGATCCCGGTCACGAACACGTCGGTCAACCCGGCGCGCAGCACGGGCGTGGCGATCTTCCAGGGCGGCTGGGCCATTCAGGAACTCTGGCTCTTCTGGGTCGCGCCCATCGCCGGCGCGCTCGTCGGGGGCCTGGTCTATCGCCTGATCGGCGGCCCGAAGTCCCAAGCGGTGTAGGCTGTCCTGCCACGCCGTCGCGCACGGAGGGAGATGGGGGACGCAGGTTGCCGGACAAGACTGGGGTGGCGTGCCACCCTGGCAGCCGGCGCGGTCGTTGCGCTTGCGCTAGCTGGGGGGGGACGGCCAGCGGACGTCGCCGTCCCCCCCGGCGCTCCCGCTACGCTCGACGGTTCTCTCGGACCGGGAGAGTGGGACGACGCCTTGGCCATTCCGATGAGCCCGGCGGTAACGCTCTACCTGAAGCACGTCGACGGCGCGCTGTACCTTGGCGTCCGGGCGCCGGAGATGGGCGTCGGGAACCTGCTGATCGCGGATGGCGGGAATGTGCGAATCCTCCACTCCTCCGCGGCTCTCGGGACGGCCGTGTACGAGCCGGCCGGCGACGCCTGGCGCCTGAAGAGCGATTTCGTCTGGCGGTGTCGCTCACGCGGCGTCTCGGAGGCAGCGCAAGCGGAGCGCAAGCAGTTCCTTGAGACGGATGGATGGCTCGCGAGCACGTCGTTCATGGGGAATCCGGGAGACCTGGAATATCAGGTTGCGTCGAGCGAGGAGACCCTGCGGATTGCCTTCCTCTGGCTGCCGGCCTCGGAACCCCAGTCCGCGCTCTCTTGGCCGGCAGGCGTCAGCCAGGATGTGATCCCCGGTCCGATCCCTTCTGTAGCGCACTTCAACGTGAGCGGATGGGTCACCGTCACCCTGCGGTCCTCCCAGCAGGCCTTGCCGGCCCCGTGCGCCGACACTCGGGCCGGGACGATCGCGTTCAGTTCTTCCCGCGACGGCGGCACCGACATCTACACGATGCGCGCGGACGGTTCGAGACCGGAGCGAGTGACCACAACCTCAAGCCAGGAACTCGAGCCTTCTTGGGCGCCGGATGGGCGGCGGTTGGCCTACCAGTCCCGCCGACCTGCCTGGCGCATCTACACGGCACTCTTGGACGGGTCGGACGAACTCGCCGTGACGGACCGCCTCAGTTGGAGCCCGTCCTGGTCGTCCGACGGCCTCGCGATCGCCTACTCCACGGGCTCTTCGATCGAGCGCGTCTCCGCCTCCGGAGGCGGGCGAGAGACCCTCGTAGCGTCGTGCCGAGACTGCGGACGTCCCGCCTGGTCACCCGATGGGCAGTGGCTCGCGTTCCACTCGGCTACGGCGGGGAACCTCGATGTCTACGTGATGGACGTCAGAACGAGGGTGGTCCAGCAACTGACTCACGACCCCTCCCGGGACTTCCAGGCGACGTGGTCGCCGGACGGAACCCGTCTCGCGTTTGCCTCAGACCGCGACGGCAACTTCGAGATCTACACCGTGCGGGTCGACGGGAGCGAGCTCGCACGCCTCACGAACCATCCGGCGGAGGACATGCTGCCGGCGTGGTCTCCCTCGGGGGAATGGATCGCCTTCGTGTCCGATCGCGACGGCAACAGGGAGATCTACGTGATGCGACCTGACGGCTCGTGCGTCCTCCGACTCACCGACGACCCCGGTGAGGACATGTACCCGGCGTGGAAACCTGAGTAGGCGAGGCCGCAAACCCATGGCGCAGGGAACGAACCTGCAGGACGGAGCATCGGGATGACAATGCCGCCTCGGTGGGTGCTGTCGCTCGTTGGGAAGCTCGGGAAGCGGATGTACGTCATCCGGCAGCAGGTGGTTCGGGTTGAGGATGTGTTCGGAGACGCGGACCGGATCGTCGATCTGGGCGGCGGCGGTGAGGGGGTCATCGGTCAACTGCGAGGCCGACAGGTCACTGCGGTCGACATCCGACAGGATGAGCTGGACGGAATAGCGCCCGGGCCGACGAAAGTG
>CAYHBG010000152.1:0-2874 GCA_964354815.1 uncultured Thermotogae bacterium | reverse complement strand
AAGCAGCACCCGCAGATGACGGACGAGATCAAAGAAAGCGTAAGGTTGGCGCAGGCGCAGTAGGCGAGGGAGAGATCCTCTGCTGAAAGCCGGTGAGACGTTGCAGCGAGCGGGATCCTCGGGAGGCCTCCGAGTCAGGCTCCGAGGCAAGAACTGGTCGATGCTCGCCCTCGTCTTCCTCGCCCTCTTCGTCTGCCCGCTCGATGGCAAGCCATCTGATGTGCCCCTTGTCCGCAGCATCGGGGGCGGCCATTCGGACGGTGTCACCAGTGTGGCCTTCTCGGCCGACGGCCGGTTGCTGGCCTCAGGATCCGCTGACAAGACGGTCAAACTCTGGGACGCCGAAAGCGGAAGCCTCGTGCGGACTCTCCGGGGGCATACGGACTACGTCCGCTCGCTCGCGTTCTCTCCAGACAGCCGACTCCTCGCCTCAGGGTCCTACGATAAGACTGTCAGGCTATGGGACGTAGGATCCGGCACCCTCCTGCGCACGCTGGTGGGGCACGCCTACGCAGTCGGCTCGGTTGCGTTCTCGCCCGATGGCCGACTCGTCGCCTCCACGTCGTGGGACAACACGGTCAGACTCTGGGACGCGACAAGCGGGGATCTCGTCCACACTCTGGTTGGACACACGAGCGGCGTGCATGCTGTCGCCTTCTCGCCAGACGCCCGGGTCGTCGCTTCGGGCTCGTACGACGAGACGGTGAAGCTGTGGGACGTGACCGGCGGGTCTCTCCTCAGCACCTGGGCGGGGCACGCGGGGAACGTCTCCTCCCTCGCCTTCTCCCCGGATGGCAAGCTTCTTGCATCGGGGGGCTACAGCAACAGCGTCAAGGTCTGGAGGGTGGCAACCGGAGAGAGCGTGCGCGATCTAGCGGGGCACATGCTCCATGTGACTTCGGTTGCCTTCTCCCCCGACGGTCTCCTCCTGGCCTCCGGCTCAACCGACCAGACGGCCAAGCTATGGAGTATGGCGAGTGGGACCCTTGTGCGCACCCTGCACGGACACTCGAAATCCGTGAACTCGGTCGCCTTCTCCGCGGACGGGCGCCACCTGGCATCGGGAGGGGGGGACGCCACAATTAGAGTCTGGGACGTAGCAAGCGGATCGCCGACGCGGACTCTCGAGGAAAGTCTCGGAGACGTCTGGTCGATCGCCTTCGCCCCAGACAGCGACTCCCTCGCCGTGGGGTCCTCGGACAGCACGATCAAGGTGTGCGATCTGGAAAGGCAGCTTCCCGTGGGCACTCTCGCAGGACACCGGTACGCCGTCAGCTCGGTCGCGTTCTCTCCTGACGGGCGCTTGCTCGCCTCCGGCTCTTGGGACAGCACCGTCAAGCTCTGGGACGCGGCGGAGGGGACCCTTGTGCGGACTCTGGCGGGGCAGGAGCTCGGCGTCGCTTCTGTTGCCTTCTCCCCGGACGGCCGACTCCTTGCATCGGGAGCATGGGACAACACGGTCGCGCTGTGGCAGACTGTACCTGGAGCGCTGGTGGGGAGACTCGAGGGTCACACAGGCGCGGTCAACGGCATCGCCTTCTCGCCGGACGGACGATCCCTCGCCTCGGCGTCGAGTGACCATACGGTTAAGGTGTGGGACCCAGCGGGGCGAGCCCTCTTGTCCACTCTTGAAGGCCACACGGACTCCGTCAACACGGTGTCTTTCTCGCCAGACGGCCGGCTCGTCGCCTCGGGCTCCGATGATGCCGAGGTCCGGCTCTGGGACGCAGCAAGCTGGGCCTTGGTGCGAACCCTCAAGGGACACACGAGCAGCGTCTTCTCTATCGCTTTCTCTCCGGACGGCCAGTTCGTTGCGTCGGGGGGGGCGGACGGGACGGTCCGGTTATGGCACGCACGGAATGGGCTGCCCGCCGCGACGCTCGTAGACCACACGGACTGGGTCACCTGCGTGGCCTTCTCGCGGGATGGTCAATGGCTTGCCTCGGGCTCCCTCGACCAGACCGTCAAGCTGTGGAACCTGGCTAACCTTGCTGCTCTCAATCACGCCCCGGTCCATTCCCTCATCTGGGAAACCCTGACCGTCGCGGGGGCGCAACCCGCGGTGGACCCGCGAGCGGCAGGCCCGGTTCCCTTCGACGCCTCCACCTCCTCCGACCCCGGCGGCACCATCGCGTCGTACGAGTGGGATCGGGAGTCCGACGGCGCCTTCGACCTGAGGACCGCTGTGGTCTCGATGGAACAAGCTTCCTCCGCCCCTGGCTCCCGCGCCGTGACGTTCCGCGTGGCTGACGACAAGGCAAAGAGGACGAACTGTCGAGGACCCCTGCTGTCCCAGAGGGAAGCTCCCGGTTTGAAGGGAACCGCTCCTCCGACCACCTCGTCCTGCAGGATGATCACCGGCCCGACGAGGAGGGAATTGCACACAGAGGGGCTCCGGATCCGCAAGTCCGGGCAGCGAGAGCCCTGAGTACCAGGTCTCCGATCGGGTTCTCGCGCGCGAGGGCGTGGGCGACGTGGAGGTGGAGGCACTTGATGCGGGTGAAGTCGGCGATCCCGCCGATCCCGCGCTCGGTGAGGCTGTCGAGGATCCCCGCTGCTGCAAGCCGCTCCCGCTCCGCCGCCGAGAGGTGGGAGCCCCGCTCAAGCGCGTAGGCGCGGTGAGCCTCACGCAGCGCAGTCGCCAGGTCCGGGTCCTTTGCCACTTCCCTCTCCAACCGGTCGATCTCCCCCCGCGCCTCGAGTTCCGAGACAGCACGGACGAGGAACGGACAGGAGAGCCAGAAGAGAGTCGGAAACGGCTTCCCATCCATGAGCGGGTGGACGCGGACGACTTGAGGGTAGCCGTGCGGGCAACGCCGCTCGACCCCGAGCAGGGCGCGCGGCTCTCTCCCGAGCTGCCAGGCGATCACGCGT
>CAYHBG010000151.1:0-2966 GCA_964354815.1 uncultured Thermotogae bacterium | reverse complement strand
TTCTTGGCCATCGGCCTGGCCTGCGGAGCAAGCGATGGGGATCTGCTCTCAACCTACTACTACCTGACGCCGATCGGGACGGTGACGGTCTCGGTTCCAACCTTGATCCAGACCGCACAGGCGAACGGGTTCGCCGTCGTCGTGAGGACGGGCGGCGAGGTGGCCACCTACCGCGGGGGTAAGCCGACGACCGAGCCGGAGAGCGCTCTGGTCGCATCGGGTTCCCTTCTGTACGTCGACGGAGGGGGGTTCCTCCTCCGTGTGACGGGACAGGACCTGGACTACACCGTCCGGCCTGGGGATCAGGGCTACACCCTGGTCCTCCTGCCTCATCGCGATCTCCCCTTCGTCGACGCGTACGTCTCCGTCATCACCTCGTTGCAGGCGATGGGAATCGTCGGGGGCGCGGTCGACATGAGCGTGAGCGGGTACGAGATCCTGGGGAAGTCGCCCGCCCTCCCAGGCCTCCCACTTGACTCCTCCCTCTACGCCCTTACCCTGGCGCCCGATTGGTTCGCGGCGGCAGCGTCCCTCGGCCTGACCCGCGAGGGCCTGCGCGTGGAGGTGGTTGCAGAGAAGCTCCCCGGCGGGGCGATCTCCGACGGGTTCCGGGCGTACGTTGTGAGCGAAACGGAGCAACTGGCGAAGCTCCTCTGCCCCATCCACCTTCTCGTGGACCTGGCCCGGTCGGGCTCGATCGGCTACGTGCGCCCGCCGTATCGGCCTCAACCCGTGGCACCCTAGGCGGGAGGAAAGATGAAAAGGACGCTAGCGTTTGTTCTCCTGTGCGGACTCCTGGCAGGGTGCGCTGCCGCGCAGTCCACCTTGAGTGTGGGGATCGAGGAGGGGACGCGCGCCTCCTGGGATGCCGTCGTGCTGGACTATCAGACGGCCACCGGACGCGCGGTCGCGCTGCAGGGCTACTCCGCAACGACCCTCTGGCAGCAGCTCGGGGCCCAGGGCGTCGCCCGCAGCGGGAAGGCGAATCTCGCCATGGTCCACAAGGACTGGGCATCCACCTTGTCCCGCCTCATCCAGAATCTGGGAACCTACGAGAGATCGCTCCTCGACGCCGGCGCCTCCATCACCTACCTCGGGAAGCAACCCGTTGGGGTCTGGATTCCGTTCGCCCCGGACTGGTTCCTGGCCGTCATCTCCTGGCCGCAAGACCAACAGGCGGCAGTCGACTTCCTCGCCGCGACCGCGCGCACCCAGAAGGCGACCGGGACGGCAGCGGCATCCCCCGCGCAGACGATTGCCTCCTTCCGCACGACCAAGGTCGCCCGGGCGCAGCACAACCCGAAGCTTGACGGATCCTTGGAGAGCCTGCTCGCCGCGGTCGAGGCCACGGTAGGGACCGCGGCGGCGACCGCGATCGCTCAGCTCCCTGCCTCCACGCAGATGGCGCTATCCGGGCTGGCCAGTCTCTACGGCGTCACGTTTAGCACCGCCACCTCGGCGGTGACGGTCGTCCTGGAACCGACCGGAGGGAAGACGAGTTCGGCAAACGTCGCCGCCCTCTCCGCCCTCGGCGTGACCCCGTCGGCGATCGAGGCTGCGACCGGCACCATCAAGGTGACGGTCCCGATCTCGCAGCTGAGGACGCTCGTGTCACAGCTCGCCGGGATCTCCTTCATCCGTCCGCCGTACATGCCGTACCCCCTCGCGGTCACCGGCCAGGGCGTCGCCGCGATAGGGGCATCGGCCTTTCACGCTGCCGGGTACGCCGGAAGCGGCGCGAAGGTGGCCGTGATCGACCTCGGCTTCGCCGGCCTGTCCACCGCGCAAGCGGGCGGGGACCTGCCCTACTCCGTGGTCACGCAGGACTTCACCGGAACCGGCATCTCGAGCGGGATCAGCCACGGGACCGCGGTAGCGGAGATCGCCTACGAGATCGCCCCCGCGGCCCAGCTCTACCTCCTCAAGATCGGGGATGACGTCGACCTGGACCAGGCGGTGACCTACTGCCTGTCCAACGGGATCGACATCATCAACCACTCCCTCGGCTGGTACAACACCAACTTCTACGACGGGACCGGCACGATCGCCGACATCGCCAGGAGGGCGATCACGGGCGGCATCCTCTGGGTGAACGCTGCCGGGAACGAAGCGGAGAGCCACTGGGAGGGGACGTTCTCCGACGGGAACGCCGACACCTGGAACGACCAGTCGGTCACCCTCTACGCGTCCTCCGGCTCCCAGGTCATCCTGTACATGACGTGGGACAACTGGCCGGCCGCATCGAGCGACTACGACCTGTACCTCTACGACCCCTCGAGCAACCTGGTCGCTTCGTCGACGAAGAATCAGACCGGGACCGAGGAGCCCACGGAGTCGATCATGACCTCCGTCCCGACCACGGGGACGTACACCGTCCGCATCAAGGGGGCAAGCTCCAGGCGGCTTGAGCTCTACAGCCTCTATCAAAACCTGTCCCCGGCCGTGGCGTCGAGCTCCCTCCTCGCCCCGGCGGACGTGGCTGAGGTCGTCGCCGTGGGCGCGATCGGCTACGCGCAGTACGCAACCGGCCCGCAGGAGAGCTACAGCTCGCAAGGGCCAACGAACGATGGACGCACGAAACCCGATCTGTGCGCACCGGACAACGTCTCTACGGGGACAAGCCCGTACACGACGTTCGCCGGAACCTCTGGAGCCGCGCCGCACGCGAGCGGCGCCGCAGCCCTCCTCCTGTCTCGCGAACCCACCCTGAGCGGTTCGGCCCTCCGCTTGCGCCTCCTCGCCCAGACGGTCCCCATGGGGAACGCGAACATCTACGGGCAGGGGAGGCTCTTCCTCTCCCTTCCGGCGAACCAGGCACCGACCGCCTCGTTCACCTACTCCCCGACCTCTCCCACCGTAGGGCAGACCGTGACGTTCAACGGGAGCGGCTCGAGCGACCCGGATGGATCGATCGTCTCCTACGCCTGGTCGTTCGGGACCGGGGCCTCCGGGAGCGGCGCCACGGC
>CAYHBG010000150.1:0-3079 GCA_964354815.1 uncultured Thermotogae bacterium | reverse complement strand
TTGAAGTCGCTCGAGCCGTACATGCTGATGAAGTTCGAGACGCAGCGCTGCGTGAGAGCTCGACTTCGTAGGCGCCGAGCTGCTTCACCGGCCAGGGCGACGCCGACAGGAAGGACGCGAGCGGGAGGAGGGCGAAGTAGACCTCTGGACCCCGGGTGTGGATGGGGACGACGATGGCCGGCGGCTTGGGCAGACCCTTGACGAGCTCGATCAGCTTCTTCGGCGTGAGCGAGTACGTCCCACCCGCGGTCATGAACACGACGTCTGCGTCGCCGGAGACGGGTTGGACTAGTGCCTGCCTGCACAAGCACATGCCACGCCGGACTCCGGCTCAAACCGGCAGCAGACCTCAAACAGCGTTGCGCGGACTTGAGCTGCCAAGCGCTAGCTTTGGAACTGGACCATTCACCAAAGGCGGGTCGCCTTGGTCGGAGTCGCGGCGAGCGATTGTTGGCGCGACGGTTCAGCTGCGCGGAGCCTGGGCGACCCGCTCCCGCCGGCTCGCCTTGGACTCGTACATCCGCGCGTCGGCCGCCTCCAGGAGCTGAGCCACGGTCAGGGTGCAGTCCGGCGTCCACGTCGCCCAGCCCAGATCGATCCCGAGCGGGGTCTTCTCGGCCCGTCCTGCCATCCAGACCTGCACGGCTGTCTCGAGTCTCTGTGCGACGCGCTCGAGCCCCGCCCCGGTTTCCGGAAGGATCATGAGAAACTCGTCGCCGCCGTACCGAACCATCCAGTCGCTCCCTCGGAGCTGCCCCTGGAGGAGCTGCGCGACCTCGCGCAGGACCTCGTCCCCTCGCTGGTGTCCTAGCTCGTCGTTCACCTTCTTGAACCCCGCGAGGTCGCCCATCATCAGCGTGAGCGGCCGACCGTAGCGTCTGGCCCGCGCAAACTCCGGCTCGATCGCTTCGGCGAAGTAGTGGCGGTTAAACTGCCCGGTAAGCGGATCTCGGATCGCCTTGTCCCGCAGGGCGCGCTCGCTCTCCACCTTTTCCTGCGCGTCGAGCAGGTTGAGGAGAGTGGCCTTCCCGTCCTGGAAGGACATGGGCCGTCCCTCGACGGTGAGCCATCTCGGTCCTCCGTCGCGATGGACGAGGCGCAGGGTGCGCGGCCTGCTTACTATCCATCCGGCCTCCGCGATCCCTGTCGGTCGGTCGTCGGAGTGGATGAGATGCCACCAGGGATCCATCTCTTGCAGCTCCTTCTCCGAGTACCCCAGAAGCGCGACCAGCCGCTCGTTGACGTAGCGCAATCGATCTGCCTGCACGATGGCCAACCCTGCGGGGCCGTTGCCGGCCAGGAAGGAGAACAGCTGACGCTCGGCACTCATCCGCTGAAGGCACTCCGCCCCGCGGAGGGCGAGGGCGCCGATGGCGGCGATCTCCTCCAACCCGGTGAGGGATCGCGCCGTCGGCCGCGCACCGTCGCGGGGGTCGTCCACGGCGATCTCCCCAATGAAGTGCCCGTCGGCCTCGAGGGGGACGACGAGGAGATCCCGCGCCGCCCAGCCGTCGTGGCGCGAGAAGCGCCTGCGGGTCGGGAGCCGGGGCGCTACGAAGTGGGGAGTGTCGCCGGCGCGAAAGTAGTACGAACGTCCGACGCGCCACCGCTCCTGAAACTTGCCGCCGGACACCTCGCTCGTCCCCGACGTGCAGGAGGGGAGATCCCTCTCCTCCCCAGGGAGGAGCCCCTTCGCCGCGACCTCCCTCAGGGCCGTTGTCTCGTCCGACCCGGGATGGATTGGACGCTCGTAGCAAGAGACGAGGACGCGCCGATACGGGGTCTGCCGGACGACCACATCGGCCAGCCCCTCCAGCACCTGGCGGACCGCCTTGCCCTCCCACGTTGCCTCAGCGACGCTTCCTGTCTTCTCTTCCGGCCCCATTACCTGCGCACTCCTCGGCCTCGGTCAAGCCGTGGCGGAAGCTACCGTAGCTAGTCTTCTCCTGAAGATCAAGTTGCTCACTTCGGAAGACACGTGTCCTCTGCGCGGGTGAGAGGTCGCCTCCCATCGCGACGCCGGAAGCGGTAGGGTGGCCAAGACTGATCGTCCCAAGGAGGTCGTCTTGGAGCTCCAGGAGTGGCTGGCGTTGTACCAGGTTCTCGCCTTGACGCGGGCCGAAAAGGAGCGCTCCTTCTGGACCGTCGTCACGGTTTTCCTTGTGGCGAACGTTCTCCTGGCCCTCCCCGCGGGTCTCCTCGCGCTGTCACTTCCTGACCCCATCGCTCAGACCCTGCAGACCGGGATCTCGGTTTTCGGCTGTGCCCTTTGCCTCGCTTGGCTCCTGTGCCTTGCGTACACGGCGAGGGAGGTTGTGCGCTGGGAAAGCCTCCTCCGCAACGTCGAGGGGCAGTTCGCCGGGGCCGAGTTCTTCCGCAGCGCGGAGAAGGTGCTTAGCGGCGAGCAGGTCTGCATCCCCGCCACATCCTGGAAGTGCGGGGACTGGTACCCTGAGGTTGAGCGCGCCAGGTGGCTCCGCCGGGGCACGCCGACAGTGGCTGCCGTTGCTCTCGCGCTGTGCAGCCTCGCGGGGTGGGTCGTCCTCCTCTCTGCGGCCTGGGCCGTCTAGCCTGTCCAATCGGGGGCATAGCGTTGACACTTCGAATCTCCCCACTTGACTCAACGGTCTCGGGCTCCAGTTGGGGCAGAGTTCGAAGCTTGTCCACTGCGGGTGGCAGGCGACCGATCACCGCGTAGAGAACGCCGTCTTGGTCACTGGCTTCCTAAGCATGTGCTTCACACGGCTCGCGTCGGTGCTGTCGATCCGGTAGGATCTCCACGAGATTCCCCGTTACTTCCCTACCAATCTCTGCCCTCAACGCGGAGAGTCCTGAACCCAGCTGGGGATCAGGGAGGCACAGGGTGAACAACGTCGATCCGCTGAGCATGTCGCAGGCATCCCCGTTGCCTCACGTAAGAAAGTACTCGTAGACTGTATCGTTGCCTCACGTAGGAATGTACTCCAACGTGGCACATGCCTTGGCCTCCGTCTTGCGCTCCGCCACCGAGTGCAGCCTGTCCAGGAGGGTAGAGTCCCAGGTCGTGGTGTAGATTCGGCGGCTGCGATCGGTTGACGTT
>CAYHBG010000149.1:0-3139 GCA_964354815.1 uncultured Thermotogae bacterium | reverse complement strand
CCGATCGTCGTCGCGGCGATCGACCCCTGCTTCTCCTGCACCGACCGGACGATCTCCGTCCGCGACGCGGCGCGGGGAACGCCGCGGACCCTGACCTGGGACGAGCTCTCGCGCTACGGGGTCGACTGGCACCGCCGGCGCGGGATCGACTTCTCGAAGGTCGTCCTCTCCGGAGGCGCGAGGACATGACCGCAGGCACGGCGCTCTTCCAGGTCCTTGTCTTTCCCGGCCTCGTCTTCCTCCTCGGGATCGGCCTTGCAGGAGAGTTCGTGGACCGGAAGCTCTACGCCCGCCTCCAGAACCGGGTCGGGCCCCCGTGGTTCCAGCCGCTGGCCGACGTCCTCAAGCTCCTGGGCAAGGAGAAGGTGGTCCCTGAGGAGGCCGACCGGAGGATGTTCACCCTCGCCCCGATCGTCGCCCTGGCGGCGGTCGCCGCCTCCTTCCTGTACATCCCGATGTGGGGGCCGAAGCCCGTCCTCTCGTTCGAGGGGGACCTCGTCGTCGTCCTCTACCTCCTCCTCATCCCGAGCCTCACGTTCTTCCTCGGCGGGTGGTACTCGCGGTCGATCTTCTCGACCTTGGGCGCGGTCCGGGCGATCACCCAGGTCTTCGCCTACGAGGTCCCGCTCCTCCTCGCCCTCCTCGCCCCGGCCCTCCTCGCCGGGACGTGGTCGATCGCCGGCATGGCCGCCTACTACGCGGCGCACCCCGGGTACTTCCTGGTCAACGTCCCCGGGCTCTTGGTCGCGCTCGTGGCACTGCTCGGGAAGCTCGAGCGGGTTCCGTTCGACATCCCGGAGGCGGAGACGGAGATCGTGGCCGGAAGCTTCACCGAGTACAGCGGACGCTACCTCGCCTTCTTCCGCCTCGCGATCGACTGCGAGGCGATCGTCTGTGCGTCCCTCCTCGCGGCGGTCTTCCTTCCCTTCGGCCTCGGGATTGGCCCGTGGATCGGCTTTGTCCTCTACCTCGCGAAGGTCCTTGCGATCCTCGCCGTGCTGGCCCTCCTGCGCACGCTCTTCGCCCGCCTGCGCCTGGACCAGATGGTCGACTTCTGCTTCCGGGTGATCGCTCCGATCGCCTTCCTGCAGGTGGTCCTGAACCTCGTCCTGAAGGAGTTCGTGTAGCATGAAGACGCCCCGACGCCGGCCCGGCGCGATGCTCCAGACGCTTCTCCGCTCGCTCTTCCGCAGGCCGGCGACGACGCGCTACCCGTACGTGCCGTTCGTGATGCCCAAGGGCTTCCGCGGCCCGCCGCGCTTCCACGTCGAGGGGTGCATCGGGTGCCAGATGTGCGTCCGGAACTGCCCGGCGCGGGCGATCACGATCACCAAGGTGGGCGAGAAACGGTTCGAGGCGACGGTCGACCTCGGGAAGTGCGTCTACTGCGGCCAGTGCGCCGACAGCTGCCCGAAGAAGATCATCGAGATGACGAGCGAGTTCGAGCTTGCCCAGATCGACAAGGGGAAGCTCAGGATCACCTACCATGCCCCAGCCGCTCCTCCAATCCCTGAGGGAAGCGTTCCGGCCGAGCAAGAGCCCCCGAGCGGGTGAGAGCCCCTCGGGCAGGCGGCCGGTCGTCGTCCTGGGCGTGGGTTCCGATCTCAAGTCCGATGACGCGGCCGGTCTTCGCGTTGCGGAGCGGCTTGCCCGGCTCAACCTTCCCGGCGTGCACGCACTGGTTTGCGGGACTGCCCCGGAGAACGCGGCCGGGGAGATCCGCCGACTCGGGCCGTCCGACCTCGTGATCGTGGACTCCGCGGACCTCGGAGAGGCCGCGGGCGCGGCGCGCCTCCTCCCCCTGGAGAAGGTCGGCGGCGTCTCGTTCAGCACGCACGCCCTTCCGGTCCGGGTCCTCTCCGACTACCTTCGGCAGGAAGTCGGGTGCCGGGTGACGATCCTCGGGATTCAGCCCCGCACCCTCCGGTTCGGCGAGACCCTGTCCCCGGAAGTGGAGAGGGCGGTCGAGGGGGTCGTCCTCGCGCTAGCAGAGGTACTCCGGGAGAGGATAAGATGAGGTCATGGTCTCTACTGGAGGAAGGGGCATGAATAGGGAGCCGACGCGCGTCGCCCTGGTGCGCTGCGAGGGCTACGACCGGGGTGCGGTCGGAGAGGCCGTCGGGCGCGGGCTCGACCTCCTCGGAGGCGTCAAGCGGTTCGTTCGCCCCGGCGAGACGATCCTCCTCAAGCCGAACCTCCTCGCCCCGCGGGGGCCCGAGCGAGCGGTCTGCACCCACCCGAGCGTCTTCGCCGCGGTCGCCGAGCGTCTCTCCGCGGCCGGGGCCGTCCTCTCCTACGGGGACTCGCCGGGGTTTGCTGGCATGGAGTTCGTGGCTCGGCGCGCCGGGATCGCCGAGGTGGCGCGCGAGCTCGGCGTCGCGCCCGCCGACTTCTCGCGCGGGGAGACGGTCTCCTTCCCGGACGGCCGGCTGATCAAGCGGTTCACTCTCGCCCGCGGCGCGCTCGAGGCGGCCGGGATCGTCTCCCTCCCCAAGCTCAAGACGCACGGCCTCACGCGGATGACCGGGGCGGTCAAGAACCTGTTCGGCTGCATCCCGGGAGCGCTCAAGGCCGAGTTCCACGCCCGGCTTCCGAACGCGGACCTCTTCGCGCAGATGCTCGTCGACCTCGGCCGGTACCTGCGCCCGCGCCTGCACGTGATGGACGCGATCGTCGCCATGGAGGGGAACGGCCCGTCGAGCGGGGAGCCGCGGCCGATGAACGTCCTTCTCTTCTCAAGCGATCCGGTCGCCCTCGACGCGACGGCCTGCCGGCTCGTGGGCCTCGATCCGCGCCTTGTCCCGACGGTCCGTTACGGGGAGTCGTTCGGCCTCGGGTGCGTGGAGGGGATCGACCTCGTGGGCGACCCGCTGGAGTCCTTCGTCGTGGCGGGCTTTCAGGCGAACCGGGAGAGGCGCCCGACGACGGAGGGGCCGGGGCGGGTGAGCCGTCTCGCGAGGCGGATCGTCGTCCCCAAGCCGGTCATCGTCTCCGAACGCTGCACGCGGTGCGGGACCTGCGTCGCGATCTGCCCCGTCTCGCCGAAGGCTGTGGACTTCGACGACCCCGCGAGGACGCGCCCTCCCGTCCACCACTACGAGCGCTGCATCCGCTGCTACTGCTGCCAGGAGATGTGCCC
>CAYHBG010000148.1:0-3171 GCA_964354815.1 uncultured Thermotogae bacterium | reverse complement strand
GGGGCGCCCGCGTCGGTTGCACCCATGCGGGCTTACGATAGACTTCCGGTGTTCCTGGGCACCTGACCGAGATCCAGCACCACGCGTTCCTGCAAGTGATCTCGACGATCCACATCGACCTCGACCACGAGAACTGCCTGGAGTCCGTCGCGGTGAGAGGGAAGGCAGAGAGGGTTCAGAAGCTGGCGGATGGCCTCATCAGCCTGAAGGGCGTCAAGCACGGGGAGCTCGCCGCGACCTCGGTCGGGAAGAGGCCGCTCTAGAGAGAAAGGCAAGGAGGGACCTTGAAGCGACAGATCATCTTGGCCTTCGGGCTCGCGTCCGTTCTTCTGGGGTTGGGCGCCTGGGCGAAGCCGCTCGTCGTGGCGACGCACGCCGTGTTGGCCGAGCTCGCCCGTGCGACGGGGGGAAACGAGGTCGAGGTGGTGAGTCTCATCCCGGCCGGGTTCTGTCCCGCTCATTTCGACCTCGCCCCGAGCGACCTCGCCGCTGTCCGCGAGGCGACCGTCATCCTGTACTCAGGCTTCGAGCCGTGGATCGAGAAGCTGCAGGAGGTTGCTGGCCACGGGGCGATCATCCCCGTGCCCGGCGTGTGGGACGTCCCGTCCGGGGCATCGGCTGAGCTCGATCTCGTCCAGGACGCTCTCTCGCAGGCCCTGCCCGACCTCGCCGCCGTGTTCGCGACGAACGCCGATGCCTACCGCGCTCGACTGGCCGAGATCCAGGCGCGCCTGGAGGCGCAAGCTCTTGAGGAGGGGGTGTTGGGCATCCCGGTACTCTCCATCGCCTGGCAAGCGTCGTTCGTCTCTTGGCTTGGCTTCTCGATCGTCCGCACGTACGCCCAGCCGGACGCCCTGTCGCTGCGCGACCTCGCGAATCTTGTGGAGATCGGGAAGCAGAGAGGGGTCCGACTCGTCATCGACAACCTCCAGAGCGGGGTGGGCTTCGGCGCGAAGCTTGCCCAGACGTTGGGAGCGGTCCACGTTGTTCTGTCCACCTTCCCGGGTGCGCTTCCAGGGACACCGACCCTCCTCGACCTATACGAGGCGAACGCCGAGGCGCTCTTCTCCGCCCTCGTCCCTCTCCAGTAGGCCTGCCATGGAAAGGAGAACGATCGACCCTCGGCGGGTAGACCTCACGGCTCTCATCGAGCGGGGGACGGAGTTGCACGGCCACACCGGGCCGTTTCTGGTCGCAGGGATTCGGATGGGACTCCTCGCGCTCGAGCACCTCAAGTGCCCGGGCTACTTCGGGCTCCGAGCCGAGTCGGAGGCCGGCTCCCTCCCGCCCGTCTCCTGCCTCACGGACGGGGTGCAGATCGGCAGCGGCTGTACGACGGGAAAGGGCAACCTGTCGGTCTCAGGGGGCGGGCGCCCGCAGGCACGCTTCGAGACGGGCGACGGGCGAGCCGTGACGATCGCCCTCCGCCCCGAGGTCGAGGCCGCGTTCCGGGGCGATGACGCCGAGGCCCTTGCACAGAGAGCGCGGGCTGCGTCCTTGGAGGAACTCTTCACGTGGAAGATCGAGCCATCGTCCTAGAGGGCGTCGCTACGACCTACGAGGGGGAAAGGACGGCAACCCTGCGCGGGATCGCCCTGGAGGTGGACCGGGGAGAACACGTCGGGATTGTGGGCCCCAACGGTGCAGGGAAGACAACCCTCCTTGAGGTCATCGATGGCCTCCTTCCCGTCACCGAGGGAACGGTGCGGGTCCTCGGAGAGGCCATGGGTCTTCGGAGCCACCGCCTGCGGCGGCGGATCGGGTATCTCCCTCAGGACCTCGCCTTCCCCCCGGACACGCCGTTCCTCGCCGCAGACGTCGTCCTCATGGGACGCTTCGGACAGATCGGCCCGCTCCGCTTTCCAGGGGAAGAGGACCGGGCCGCGGCGGTCGAGGCGATCGACTCTGTCGGCATCCGGGATATCGTGCGCCGTCCTATCGGCCGCCTTTCCGGAGGGCAGCAGAGAAAGGTGCTCCTCGCTCACCTCCTCGCCAGGGAGCCGGAGCTTCTCCTCCTCGACGAGCCCACGGCGAACCTTGACCGTACGGCCAAGGAGGAGATCGCGCGGCTCGTTCTCCAACTGCACCGGGACCGTCGGCTGACGACGCTCGTGGTCAGCCACGAGCCAAGCCCGCTCCTCGAGGCCGATCGGGTCCTCTGCATGGAGGGGGGCCGGATCGCACGCGACGAGCGACCCGGCAGCGCTCAGGGAGGACGGTAGCGTGTTCGGGATCCCGATGGGCCTGCTCGCGCCGACCCTGGTCGGAAGCCTCCTCGCCGGCGTCCTGTGCGCGACGATGGGGGTGTTCGTCGTCCGGCTCCACCTGTCGTCGCTCGGCTTTGCGATGTCTCACGCCGCGTTTGCCGGTGCGGCGCTGGGCCTCCTCGTCCCGCTCCTCGACCCGCTCGCGTTGGCCATTGCCGCTGCCGTCCTGGTTGCCCTGCTCCTCGGTCCGCTCGTCGAGGCATCGCGATTCAACCCGGACACGGTCCTCGGGGCTGTCTTTCCCGTCTTCATGGCCCTGGGGCTCATCTTCGTCCACCTCGCTCCAGACGGGGCGGTCGGAAGTGGTGCGCTCTCCCTCCTTTGGGGGAGCGTCCTGGGTGTCTCGAAAGGCGATGTCGTTCGGCTTGCCGTGCTCGCGGGAGGCGTCCTCGTTCTTCTCTTCGCAGTGGGGAAGGAGGCCCTGGCGCTTCTCTTGGATCGCCGGCTCGCCGCAGCGTCGGGGATCAACACCCGCTTCGTGACCTACATCATCCTCTTCCTGACCGCGATCACCGTCGCCGTCTCCCTCAAGATCACCGGGGGCCTTCTCGTCTACACCATGATGATCCTTCCCGCCTCGGCCGCCTTCGCTCTCCTGCACGACATCAAGAAGGTTCTCCTCCTCGCCCCCCTCCTGGGGGCGCTCGCGTCGCTTGGCGGGTTCTTCCTGTCCCTCGGCGCCGACCTTCCGATCGGAGCTTCGATTACCCTCGCGGCCGCGGGGATCCTCCTCCTCGCGGTGGCGCTCTCCCCGAAGCGTCGCCGGGGCTAGGTCGGCTCCTGGGAGGGGAACTCGGGGACGGGGTCATGAGTTGCCTGGTCCGGTGCTTGGAGAGGTCGCGGCGCTCCGCCTCGGTGAGGGGGCGCCAAGCGCCCTTGGGAAGGTCGCCGAGGGCAAGGGCGC
>CAYHBG010000147.1:0-3196 GCA_964354815.1 uncultured Thermotogae bacterium | reverse complement strand
GCGATCCGGCGGTCGATCCCACCGTCCTGGCGGAGGAGACGCTCCTCGTCGTACGGGATGAGGTCACTTGCGCTCTACCGGCCTCGCCGATACGCGAGATCAAGACGACTTCCCGACACGGGCGCCCCGTCGCGTCCTGCGCGGCCCGATCCGGATCGCTCAGGATCCCCTGGCGAGCCTTCGCCGAACCATCTTCTCCACTCCTACGGCGAGGCTCACCACGAGCGCCACTCCCACAATCCCGGCCCACGTCTCGAGCGAGAGAGGGGCCGACTCAAACAGGCGGTTCAGGGCCGGGAGGTACGTGAACAGGACCTGGAACACCGCCATCAGTCCAGCCCCGATCCAGACCCATCGGTTCGAGAAAAGCCCGACGCCGACAAACGAGCGCGTGAAGGACCGGCAGTTGAAGAGGTAGAAAAGCTCCCCGAAGACGACCGTCGCCACCGCGGCCGTGCGCGCCTGGACCAGGCTTGCCCCGTGGGAGAGCTCCCACTCGTAGACCCCGAAGACCCCCAGACAGAGAAGAAGGGACACAAGGACGATCCGCCGGACGAGCGTCCCGCTGAGAAGCGGCGTCTGGGGAAGGTTGGGCAAACGGCGCATGATCCCCTCCTCCTTGGGCTCGAAGGCAAGCGTTGTACCCAAGCAGGTGGCGGTCATCATGTTGATCCACAAGAGCTGGACGGGGAGGATGGGGAGAGGAAGCCCAAGAAGGACCGCGCCCAGAAGGACGAGGGCCTCCCCGCCGTTTGTGGGCAGGGTCCAGACGATGAACTTCTGGAGGTTGTCGAAGACGCCGCGTCCCTCCTCGACGGCCGCCGCGATCGAGGCGAAGTTGTCGTCCGTGAGCACCATGTCCGCCGCCTCGCGCGCGACCTCCGTTCCCCCCTTCCCCATCGCCACGCCGATGTCTGCCCGACGGAGCGCAGGGGCGTCGTTCACCCCATCCCCGGTCATGGCGACGATCTCCCCATTGCGCTGGAGCGCCTCGACCAGGCGGAGCTTCTGATCAGGGCTGACCCGCGCGAACACGGAGACCGCGCGGACGCTCTTCGCAAGCTCGGGATCGGTGAGCTGCTCGAGCTCGCGACTGGTCAGGACGCGCGGGCCCTCGCCGCGCGACCGTAGGATCCCGACCTGCTCGGCAATCGAAGCCGCCGTCGAGGCGTGGTCGCCGGTGATCATCTTGACCGCGATCCCCGCGTCCTGGCAGAGAGCCACCGCCTCTGCGGCTTCGGCGCGCGGCGGGTCCGCCATGCCCTGGATACCCAGGAAGGTGAAACCGTCACGAACGTCTTCCTCACCCAGGCCCGACTGGCTCGGAGCCAGCTCCTTCGCCGCGAACGCCAGCACGCGCAGGCCAGCCGACGCGAGGTCCTCCGCGGCCCGGAGAGCCCCGTCTGCGTCGAGCGTTGTCTCGCCCGCAGGCGAGAGGGCCGTCTTCGAGCGGGCGAGGACGGCCTCGAGCGAGCCCTTCAGGTAGGCACGGCGCTGCGGCCCTCCGCCCACGGCGTGGAGGGTGGCCATGAACTGGCGCTGCGAGTCGAAGGGGACGAGGTCGACGCGCGGGAACCTCTCTCGCACGGCCCGGATCTCCATTCCCGACTTCGCTGCCGCGACGAGAAGGGCCCCCTCGGTCGGGTCCCCTTCGACCCGCCAGGAGTCGCCCTCGACGAGAAGCTCGGCGTCGCTGCACAGGACGCCACAGCGCAGGCACTCCTCGAGCGCATCCCGCCTGCCCGCCCCCGAGGGGCCTCCTCCCCGGATCTCCCCTGCCAGGAAGTGACCTGAACCGCCGACCTCAAGCCTGTCCCCGCCTGCAACGATGGCCTGGACAGTCATCTCGTTTCGAGTGAGGGTTCCCGTCTTGTCGGAGCAGATGACCGTCGTGCTGCCCAGGGTCTCCACGGCCGGGAGCCGGCGGATGATGGCCTTGCGGCGAGCCATGCGCGCAACCCCCGTCGCCATGATGATGGTCACCGCGGCGGGCAGTCCCTCAGGGATCGCCCCGACCGCGAGGGCCACGGAGGCCATAAAGAGGTCGGCCGGGCTCTCCCCGTGCAGGAGACCTCCCACGAACATCACCCCGGCTAGGCCGAGGACCACGAGGAGGAGGACCGTCGAGAACGTCCGAATCTTGCGGGTGAGCGGCGTCTCCAGGGCGTCCGTGCGCGCAATGAGCTCCGAGATGCGGCCGATCTCCGTGCCGTCACCGATGGCTACGACGACCCCAAGTCCCGTCCCGTGCGTGACGAGGGTTGACGAGAAGCCCATGTTCGTCCGGTCGGCAAGCGCGGTGTCCCCCGAGAGGGCCTCCGGGCTCTTCTGGGCCGGGACGGCCTCGCCGGTGAGGGCCGATTCGTTCACGCGCAGGTCCTTCGTCTGGACCAAGCGCAGGTCGGCGGGGACCTTGTCCCCCGCCTGGAGCAGGACGACATCCCCCACGACGAGATCGGCAGCGGGAAGGGTCCTCTTGTCCCCGTCGCGGAGGACAGTGGCAGAGCTGCTCAGGCTTCCGGACAGAGCGTGCACGGCTCGCTGGGCCTTGGTCTCTTGGACGAAACCCACGATCGCGTTGACGAGGATGACGCCGAAGATCACGGCCGCGTCGACGACCTCCTTGAGGACGGCCGTGACGACCGTAGCCGCAAGCAGGAGGTAGACGAGCGGCTGGTGGAACTGCAGGAGGAACCCGACGAGCGGGCTCCTCTCCTTCCGTTCCGTGAGCCGGTTCGGCCCGAACGCCTCCCGGCGACGGATCACTTCCTCCGCGGACAGTCCTCGTGTGAGGTCGGCGCCGAGGATCTCGAGGACTCCCTCGGCGGGGACGTGATGGCAGTGCTCGCAGATGAGTCGCTCCAAAGGCGCCTTCCTTCCTCGCGGGCCTGAGAGAAGCCCGTCCGTGGGATGATTCTCCCATGGTAGCCGCGGAGTGCCAAGGGGCGACTGGCATCTTCCGCGCGGCGGAGAGCGGGGAAGGCCAGCAAGCGCGTCCTGAACGGCCCGAGCGCGGAAGGCAGCAAGAAGACGTATGCCCAAGGAAAGGCCCTTCGCTACGAGAGAAGATGCCCTTCCGCCTCCGGCGGGAGGCCGCGCAGGGCTCCGCGAGGGGTCCTGAGGGGGTCGTGAGAGCGGGCGTCGACACCGGGAGCGCTGACCCCAACGGGCGCATCTCTGTAGTGCGCATAAAGAC
>CAYHBG010000146.1:1278-3261 GCA_964354815.1 uncultured Thermotogae bacterium | reverse complement strand
GCCTGCTACGACGACCTGCGGGTCTGGGTGGAGGAATAGAGGAGGGCATTGACCCCGTTCGTTCGGCTACCTAGAATGGGGACACTTGAAGGAAGAGGGGGGCAAGATGGGGAAGCAGGAAGTCCTGGAGAGCACGCTCAAGCAGATCAAGAAGGCCTACGGCGAAGGGGCCATCATGTGGCTCGGGGACGGCGCGGAGGCGATGCAGCTCGAGACCGTTCCCTCAGGCTCGCTCGCCCTGGACATCGCTCTCGGTGTGGGCGGGATCCCGCGAGGGAGGATCGTCGAGATCTTCGGCTCGGAATCCAGCGGGAAGACCACCCTCGCCCTGCACATTATCGCTGAGGTCCAGAAGCGGGAGGGAACCGCGGCGTTCATCGACGCGGAGCACGCGCTGGACCCGACCTACACCCGGGCCCTGGGCGTGGATCTCGACCACATCCTCCTCGCTCAGCCGGGCTCGGGGGAACAGGCGCTCGAGATCACGGAGCAGCTCACGCGCAGTGGGGCGGTCGACATCATCGTCATCGACTCGGTCGCTGCCCTCGTCCCGATGGCCGAGATCGAGGGACAGATGGGCGAGTCGCAGGTCGGGCTGCAGGCGCGCCTGATGAGCCAGGCCATGCGCAAGCTGTCCGGCGTCATCTCGCAATCCAAGACGATCGTCGTCTTCACGAACCAGATCCGTTCGGTGATCAGCGGGACGAGCTACGGCCAGGCGACGACGACCTCCGGTGGACGCGCATTGAAGTTCTACGCCTCGCTCCGACTGAACCTCTGGCCCTCGGAGAAGATCGAGGAGGGCGGCGCGCAGATCGGGACGACGGTCAAGGTACGCGTCGTGAAGAACAAGGTCGCCCCGCCGTTCAAGGAGGCGACGTTCGACATCATCTACGGGAAGGGCATCCTCCACTCCCGCGACCTCGTCACCACGGGGGAGGCGGTGGCCGTCATCTCCCGAAGTGGGTCCTGGTACGCGTTCGGGGACAAGCGCCTCGGTCAAGGCGTCGGGAACAGCGCCCGCGCACTGGAGGAGAGCCCTGAGCTTGCGAGTGCGGTCGAGCGAGCGATTCGCGAGAAGGCTGGCCTCCCCGTGCCGGCAGCCGACAAGGAGAAGCCAGCGAAGGCGGGGGAGGAGAAGCGACACGCCAAGTGAACCCTGGACCCGCCTGCTTCGTCTCCTGCGCGCCCGCCCACGGACGGTGGCCGAGGCGCGAGCGCGCCTCGCGGCAGCCGGATTCTCCGCGGAGGACGTGGAGAAGACCCTGCGGCGAGGGGAAGAGGAGGGGCTCCTCGACGATGCGGCCTTCGTCCGCCTTTGGGTGGTCGATCGACTCACGTATCGGCCCCGCGCCCGACGCGCGGTGGAGCGGGAGCTGATCGGGAAGGGGGTCGCTCCCGCGCTCCTGGCTGAGGCCATCCGCAACCTCTATCCCCCCGAGGAAGAGACTCGCCTCGCCCTCGAGGCAGCGCGGGAGCGCCTGGAGAGGCTGACGGCGTTGCCTAAGGACGTGCAGCAGCGCCGCGTCTTCTCCTTTCTCGTTCGGCGCGGCTTCTCGCCCCGCCTCGCGTGGGGGGTCCTGCGCACCCTAGAGAAGGAGAGCCGGTGAACGAGACGCGCGTCGGCCTGGGGATCGACTTCCACCGCTTCGGACCCCGGGGGCCCCTCATCCTCGGCGGGGTTCACATCCCCCATGAGGGGGGTCTCCTCGGTCACTCCGATGCGGACGTGCTCGTCCACGCCGTCTGCGACGCCCTCCTCGGTGCAGCGGCTCTAGGCGATCTCGGACTCCTCTTCCCGGACACGGACGAACGCTACCGCGGCGTGTCCAGCCTCTCCCTTCTTGCGGACGTCGTCGGCCGCTTGGCGGAGAGCGGATGGTCCGTGGTGAACACGGACGCCTCGGTCGTCGCTGCCCTCCCGCGCCTTGCTCCTCACTTCCCCGCGATGCGCCGCGCCCTCGCTCCCCTCCTCGGCGTCGC
>CAYHBG010000146.1:0-1178 GCA_964354815.1 uncultured Thermotogae bacterium | reverse complement strand
CGCCGGGAACGGGATCAGGTTGAACAGCCCGAGGCTCAAGCTGAGAAGGGAGAGCAGGCGGAGGAAGGCCGACGCCCCGGCCGAGACGCTCTGGCCGAGGAGGTACGCCATCCCGACGGGTCCGGCCACGGCGTCCCGTGCGGCAAGTCTCCCCGTGAGAAGCCCGCGAAGGGAGTCCCCGATCAGACGCAGATCCTCCCCCATCTGCTGCGCCCCGAGGACGAGTCCTCCGATGGGACCGGCCCGCCGTCGGTCGACGCCGAGGTCAGCGAAGGTCGCGCCGTCGAGGAGCGCCGCCCGGTCCGCTCCAGCGGCCATGCGGACGTCCAGCTCGCCTCCGGTACGCAGCACCGTCAAGGTCAACGGATCCCCGGATGGCGCGGCGGCGAGGAGATCTAAGAGCCTGACCGCCGTCTCGATCCGCTCTGCGTTCACGGCGACAATCCGGTCCCCCGCGCGCAGCCCGGCGAGGCGCAGGGGGGCCCCCACCTCAAGCTTCAGGATCTCGTTCGTGTAGGCGACGGGCAGGAAGTACGCTCCCACACGGTAGCGGCCAGCCTCAACGTCAAACGCCGGGAGGATACGGACGACCTCGATCTTCCCCTCCCTCCCAATCCGAAACTCGACCGACCCTCCGGCCGATCCCTGCACGAGCCGGGAGACGTCCTCTCCCCTTGCGACGGCCTGCCCAGCGATGGCGAGGACGCGGTCGCCCGGGCGAAGGACGGCCGACGCGGGCTCCCCCGGGATGACGTCGGCGACCTGAAGAAGCGGCGTCCCCACAACCCAAAGAGAGAAGACGACGATGGCGAAGGTGAGGAGGAGGTTCGCCACTGGGCCGGAGAGGCTGATCGCGGCGCGGACGAGGGGGGGCTTGTTGTACAGGATGCGCGAGGGAGGGACGTCCGTCCCCATCTCGCGCCGGTCCTCACCTGCCAGCCGGATGTACCCCCCGAACGGGATCGCACGGACGGACCAACGCGTCTCGCCCCTCCGAAACGAGATCAAGGGCGGCCCGAAACCGATCGAGAACTCGTGGACGTAGACGCCGAGCCGTTTCGCGGCCAGGAGATGCCCGATCTCATGCGCACCCACGAGGACGAGGATCGTCCCGAGGAAGACGAGGACGGTGATCATTCCGCTGCCTCCGAGCGCATCACCAGGACGCGCCGTGTCCC
>CAYHBG010000145.1:0-3270 GCA_964354815.1 uncultured Thermotogae bacterium | reverse complement strand
GCGAAGGGGCGCTTGAGCGTCGCCTCGATGACCTCGAAGGCGGGGGAGAGGACGAGGCTCACGGCGGGGGTCTCGAAGACCCAGTGGCCCTTCTCGGTCGAGAGCCTCGTCTCCTCCCCTCTTTCACGGCGACGGATCGTCTTCCCTTTGATGAGAAAGGCGTTCTCTTCCTCGCGGCCGAAGGCCGCCTCGTCCAGGAAGAGGCGCGGCTTCTCCTGGTACGGCTTCCCTTCGTGAACACAGAAGGTGGCGCAGTTCCCGCACTCATTGCACAGGTCGTCGACGTGGACGATCTGCCGCGTCTGGCGCACGACGAACGCCTCCTCGCCGGTGACAACCAGCGCCCCTTTGGCGACGGAGAGGACGGGCAGGCGCCACTCCACGCGGGCCACGGCGTAGGCGACGTTCGCCCGGTTCGGGCAGACCTCGACGCACTTGTCGCACAGGGTCGAGCATTGGAGGCAGCGCGCAGCCTCGCGACGGGCTTCCTCGGAGGAGAGAGTCCGCTCGACGAGATCGAACCCCTGCCGCCGGTCGATGGCCAGCTTCTCCGGCTCGCACCTGGCCGCGATCCTCGCCCGCGCCCGCTTCACCTCAAGGACGTCCTCCGCCGAGAGCGCAGGCGGCGAGGACGGAGGAGGAAGGAACGGGACCCCAAGCCGAGCACAGATCGCCTCGGCCGCACGCCTGCCGTCGGCGCACGCCTCGACGATGGTCGCCGGGCCGCGGACGGCGTCCCCTCCGGCGTAGACCCCGTCCGCCCCGGTGGCGCCGGTCTCCGCGTCGGCGGCGATCGATCCGTCCCGGCGCACCGAGGCCCGACTCCCGTCGAGGAAGGCGATCTCGGCCGCCTGGCCGACGGCGACGATCACCGAGTCGGCCGGGACCGTGAACTCGCTCCCGGGGACGGCGATGGGCCTGCGACGACCGTCCGGACCGGGCGCTCCGAGCTCGTTCCGGACGCACTCGAGAGCCACGAGCCGGCCGTCCTCCCGGACGACCCGCACCGGGGAGACGAGCTCGAGGAGCCGATTCCCCTCCTCGAGGAGGTCTTTGACCTCCTCGACCTCTGCCGGCATCTCGGAGCGCGTCCGCCGGTAGAGGACCGTCACCGGGACCGCGGCGAGGCGCTGGGCCGTCCGCGCGGCGTCCATTGCCGTATTCCCGCCGCCGATCACGAGGACCTTCCGGCCCAGGTCGGGCTTCTCCCCGCGCGCCACCCGGCCGAGGAGGTCGAGCGCACTCAGGACGCCCTCTCCCTCGATTCCTTCGACCTCGAGGCGCGCGTCGCGGGGGAAGCCGGTCGCAGCATAGACCGCGTCGTACCCTTCTTGCAGCAGGCCCTCCGGCGGATCGCAGACCGGGTGAGCAAGACGGAACGTGACTCCGAGCCCTCGGATCCGGGCGAGGTCCTCCTCGACGATGGAGCGCGGGAGGCGGAACCCCGGTGCCAGCGAGACCATCCCCCCTGGGACGTCCTTCGTTTCGTAGACCGTCACGTCGACTCCAGAGAGGGCAAGGAAGGTCGCCGCAGCAAGGCCGGAGGGACCGCTTCCGATCACGGCCACCCGCCGCCCTGTCGGTGCCCCGCGCCGGTACCCTCTTCGACCGCCCTCCACGGCAAAGCGCTTCAGGGCGCGGATCCCGACCGGCTCGTCGTAGTTGTTCCTCGTGCAGCGGGTCTCGCACAGGTGGGGGCAGATGTGCCCCGTCACGCCGGGGAGGGGGTTCCGGGAGAGGACGACCTCGAGCGCCCTGTCCTCCTCGCCCTTCGCGACGAGCCACGCATACTCCGGCACGTCCTGGCAGACGGCGCACGCCTCGACGCACGGCGCGGCGACGCAGTCGAAGAGCCCGAGGCCCGAGCGGACCTTCGGAAGTCCGTAGGGGTGGTACGCTTTCCGGTAGCGCCGATCCCCCCGCGCCTCGGCCGCCGCCCGCTCGAGGTTCGCGAGCCGATCCACCGCCAGATCCTCGAGGCTCCCAGCCCCACGGGCGCGCATCTGTGCCTCTAGGTTCTCCAGAGTCTGAACGAAACGGGAGTACCCACCCGGTTTCAGGAGGTCCGAGGCCATCGTCACCGGGAGGGCGCCGCAGGAGAGGATCGTCGGGACGTTCCCTGGGTCCGCCCCGGCGGAGAAGGAGACGCGTAGGTCGCCCTCGAACTCCTCTGCGAGCTTCTGGAAGAGGGTCATCGTCACCGGGTACAGGGCCCGCCCCGACATGTACATCTCGTCCCCCGAGAGGACGCCCCGGTGGTTCCTCATGGCGAGGGTGTTCGAGAGCTTGACCCCGAAGGAAAGATCGCGCGCCGCGGCAACCTTCTGGAGCGAGCGGACAAGGTCTACGGCCCGGCCGTAGGAGAGGTCGTGCTCGAAGACCCTGTCTGGGATGTCGATCTCGCGGAAGCCGAGGTCGTCGTGGAGGATCGAAAGGACGCGCTCCTTGCCAAGAAGGGTCGGATTCAGCTTGACCGTCGTGTGGAGGTTCCGCTCCTCGAGGAGGTAGCGCGCGATCCGCTCGATCTCGTCGGGCGGGCAGCCGTGCATCGTAGAGAGGGTCACGTTGTCCGTGATCCGGGCCGGGATCTCGATGTCGGCGAGCGCCCGCGCCTCGCGCCGGAGGACTCGCCGAATCTCGGCGATCTCGCCCCCTGCGTCAGCGAGCCGGTCCATGAAGCGCGTCATCGGTGGGCTCTTTATCCCCTCGAGGTTGTAGCCCACGCTCAGGTTGAAGATCGTCCCCAGGGGCGCGTCCTTCTGGAACCCGAGGAGCCGAGGGAGGAGATGGACGAGGACCCACGCCTTGACGTACTCGCCCGCTGATTCCTCAAGGCGCAGCTCCTGCGACCACTCGACGTTGTATCCCTCGTCTGCGAGGTCGATGCACGGGCGAGGGATCTCGAGCTCGTCCATGATCTGGACCGTCTTCAGCTCGATGAATCGCCCGCCGGAGAGCCAGGCCGAGACGATGTTCTGTGCAAGCTGCGTGTGCGGCCCGGCCGCCGGACCGACTGGCGTCGCCAGGGACCGGCCGAAGAGTTCCGTCGCGTACGGTCGTTCCTTCTGCGGCGCGTAGAAGAGGGAGCGCGGGACCCCGAAGACGGAGCCGTTCTCCTTGAGCTCGGCCTGGATCCAACGAAGCAGGCGATCGAAGGGGAGAACCCTCATCTCATCGGACATGCTCGACCCTCCTCCACAGGCCCTCTGCCGCGGCGCGGGCCTCCGCGTAGATCCGCTCCTCGTCGAGGTCGACGAACCGCCCCTCTCG
>CAYHBG010000144.1:0-3357 GCA_964354815.1 uncultured Thermotogae bacterium | reverse complement strand
TCCTTCCGCGGGATCCTCTCCTCGATCGACCGCGGCATGGGCGGGATGTTCTTCATCTTTGTTGGGATCGGGCTCACGTCGTGGTTGGGCATGGCGCGCCTCGTGCGCGGGATGACCCTCTCCGTGCGCGAGAAGGAGTACATCGAGGCCGCGCGGGCGGTCGGGACCTCCCGCTTCCGGATCCTCTTCCGGCACGTCTTCCCGAACGTCCTCGGCCCAGCGATCGTCGCCCAGGCCCTGCAGATCCCGGGCTTCATCCTCTTCGAGGCCTTCCTGTCCTTCATCGGCCTTGGGGTGAACCCGCCCACGCCGAGCTGGGGGATGATGCTCTCCGAGGGGTATACCGCCATGCGCTCCTACTTCCACCTCGTCCTGTGGCCGGCGGTCGCGATCTCGATCACGCTCTTTGCGTTCAACTTCCTCGGCGACGGCGTCCGCGACGCCTTCGACCCGCGACAGACACGCTAGCCAACAGCGCTTCTCTTCCACGACCCGCTCCCGCCCTCCCGGGAGCGGGTTTCCTTCGTTAGAGGCCGCCCGCTGACCGGCTCCGACCGACTGGGCCCGCCGCTTCGCCGCAGGGGAGCGGCTCCCCACGCGCTCTTCTGACCGCACAGCGCGATCCGGCTCGACCCCACCCATCTACACGCCACCGCACCCTCGCCCGGAGCCTTCCAGCACGTGAGCGTCACCCAACCAAGCGCACCGCCTGCCCGTGATGCACGGCGGCCGGGTCTCTCCTCCCGGCACATCCCTTCCCTTGCGATGTCACGGGAGCTCCTCCATGCTCGCGTCTTCAGAGGGAGACGGCGGGAGAAGCCTCTCTTGGCGTCCAGCTCGGCCGTACAGCGCGTTGGACCCTGTCCACGCGGCCCGCTTGGTTGACTTGCTGGCCGGTAGCGCGCTACAATGCCCTCGCCTATCCACTAGATCGAGAACGGGGCATGGCTCCTGGAGGGGTCATGTCGGACCAAGTGCCGCACGGCGCAGCCAAGGTGGTAGGAGAAGGGTTCCGCCTTGGACGCGGCGTTCGGTTGTGACCAAGGAGGAAGCGCTGTGAAGAGAATGTGGCTTATCGCCCTTGCCGTCGCGCTGCTTGCGGGTGTGTGCGCGACCGGGGCCGTCAAGACCCTCTATTGGAACCTCGCGAGTGAGCCGCCGTCCCTCGACCCGAGCCTGGCGACGGACACGACCTCGCACCAGATCCTCAAGAGCATGTTCGTCGGCCTGTGCCAGTTCGACGACAACACGATGGCCGTGCTGCCTGACCTCGCGAAGTCGTGGGACTTCGACGCGGCGACGAACACCTGGACGTTCCACCTGCGAGATGACGTCCGCTGGACGGACCGGAACTGGACGCTGAGCGGCATCCCGGTTACCGCAGCGGATGTCGAATACGGGATCAAGCGGCTCCTTGCCCCGGAGACGGCGTCCGAGTACGCGTTCGTCCTCTACCTCATCAAGGGCGCCGAGGCGTACAACACCGGCGC
This sequence comes from uncultured Thermotogae bacterium, assembly GCA_964354815.1. Taxonomy (GTDB): domain Bacteria; phylum Bipolaricaulota; class Bipolaricaulia; order UBA7950; family UBA9294; genus CAYHBG01. The sequence continues at coordinate 1,867 of CAYHBG010000144.1, read as the reverse complement.
TGGGAGCGCTGCTGACGTGGGTGTCGTGGCTGTTGATGCGGTGACGGTCAAGATCACCCTCAACTTCCCGGCCGGGTACTTCCCGGGCATCGCCGCCCTGTGGCTCTGCGCCCCGCTGCCCAAAATCTCGATCGAGAAGTACGGCGAGGCCTGGACCGAGGCGGCGAACATCCTCACCAACGGCCCGTACGTCCTCGGGGAGTGGGTGCACGACGACCACCTGATTCTCGTGAAGAACGTCGATTACTACGACCGCGATAACGTCAAGATCGACCAGGTCTACTGCACCATGGTCAACGAGGCCTCGACCGCGATGGCGATGTACGAGGCCGGCAAGCTCGACGTCGACGACAACCCGCCGCTCGAGGATATGGACCGGATCAAGGCCGACCCCGTTCTGTCCAAGGAGCTCGCGCAGGCCCCGCGCCTGTGCACCTACCGCTACGGGTTCAACGCCAAGAAGCCGCCGCTCGACAACATCAACGTCCGCAAGGCCCTCGTTTCGTCGGTCGACCGCCAGACCCTGATCGACTTCGTCCTCAAGGGGAACCAGAAGCCGGCCCAGACGTTCACCTGCCCGGGGATCTTCGGGTACGTCGATGGCGTGGCCCTCGGGATCGGGTACCCGTACGACCCTGAGGCCGCGAAGAAGTACCTCGCCGACGCCGGCTATCCTGGTGGCGTGGGGATGCCCGAGATCACGTTGATGTATAACACAAGCCAGGGCCACGCGAAGATCGCCGAGTTTGTCGCCAAGGGCTGGCAGGACACGCTTGGGATCAAGATCAACATCGTGAACCAGGAGTGGGGCGTGTTCCTCAACACCTGCTCCACCGACGCCCCGCAAGTCTTCCGCATGGGTTGGTGCGCGGACTATCCTGACGGCAACAACTGGCTGAACGACGTCATGCACTCGGGCTCGGGGAACAACTACGAGAAGTACGATAACCCCGTGTTCGACGACCTCGTTGAGCGGGCGGCCGTATCGACCAACCCGGCAGAGCGGCTTGACCTCTACAAGCAGGCCGAGATCCTGATCTGCCAGACCGACGTCGCGTTCATCCCGATCTACTTCTATACCTTCAACCAGCTGACGAAGCCGTACGTCGTCCGGACGTTCTCCTCGATCGGCGGCGAGTCCTGGAAGAACTGGGACATCCTGCCGCACTAGGCTAGGATAAGGGAATCCATCGCGGGTGGGGCGGGCAACCGTCCCACCCGCCTCTCCATAGGGGGGAGAGCCAGATGTTCGAGTTCATCGTTCGACGCGTCCTGTGGACGATCCCGGTCATCCTCCTTGTCTCCAGCCTGACCTTCGTCCTCATGAAGTCCGTCCCCGGCGGCCCGTTCTCCAGCACCGAGAGGCCGCTCATCCCGGCCATCCGGGCGAACCTCGAGGCGCGCTACCACCTCGACTGGCCGCTCTGGAAGCAGTACCTCCAGTACATGAAGGGCTTCTTCACCTGGGACCTCGGCCCCTCCTACACCTACCGCCAGCGGACGGTCGAGGACATCCTGAACCAGCAGTGGCCGGTCACGATTCAGCTGGGGCTCTGGGCCTTCCTCATCGCCTTCTGCGTCGGCGTTCCCTTGGGCGTCCTCTCCGCCGTCAAGCAGAACTCCTTGATCGACCACGGGTCGATGGTCGTCGCCATGCTCGGCGTCTCCATCCCTGCGATCGCCCTCGGGCCCTTCCTGATCTGGATCTTCGCCCTCAAGCTCAAATGGTTCCCTGTCGCCACCTGGGGGACCCCGGCGCACATCGTCCTCCCGGCCGTCACCCTCGCTACCTTCTACCTCGCCCGCTTCGCCCGCATCACCCGCGCCTCCATGCTCCAGGTCGTGCGCGAGGAGTACATCCAGACCG
>CAYHBG010000143.1:0-3430 GCA_964354815.1 uncultured Thermotogae bacterium | reverse complement strand
TGCTCTCCACCCTCACCCTCTGGGAGAACGAGATCACCGACCTTTCGCCCCTCTCGGCCCTCACGAGCCTCACCTACCTTGACCTAGACGAGAACAAGGTCACCGACCTCTCCCCGCTCGCCGCACTCTTGAGCCTCGAGGAGCTCTACGTCGCGGGGAATCAGGTCCGCGACGTCTCACCCCTCGCCGGCCTCACCTCGCTCCGGCTCCTCTCCCTGTGGAGGAACGAGATCGAGACGGTCGAGCCCCTGCGGGGTCTCGCGAACCTGCAACAGCTCGACCTCGAGGAGAACCACGTCCAGGACCTCTCTCCGCTTTCGGGCCTCGCGAAACTGTGGAACCTCATCGCGAGCAGAAACGGGATCGAGTCCGTCGCTCCTCTTTCCGGCCTCACGGCCCTCGTCGAGCTCTCCCTGAACGAGAACAGAATAGAGGACGTCGCTCCCCTCGCGGCCCTCCCGAACCTGTGCACCCTCGACCTCTCGAGGAACGCGATCGCGGACGTCGGCCCGCTCGCCACCTTTCGCTTCGGCGGCCCGTGCGAGCGCGGGCAGCGCCTCATCCTCTCCTACAATCAGATCGAAAGCCTCACGCCCCTCGTCGAGAACGAGAGCCTCGCCGCGCCGGTCTCGATCGACGTGCGGGGGAACCCCTTCGACGCGTCCGCCGACGAGGCGGTGGCCACGCTTCGGAAGCGCGGGGTCGCCGTCTCCTACCGGGCTCCCCTCGAGGCCGGGACGCTGGCCCCTGACTTCGAGCTTGCCCGACTCGTCCCGGAGAGCGGACCGCCCGTGCACCTCCAGGACCTCCGGGGAACCGTGGTGATCCTCGACTTCTGGGCGAGCTGGTGCGGCCCGTGCCGCGCGTCGATGTCCTATCTCGAGGAGCTCGCGGCCTCGGTCGAGGGGGTCGTCCTCCTCGGCGTGAACCTCGACCGACGGCAAGAGGACGCCCTCGGCTACCTCGCGTCGAATCCCCTGAAAGAGATGATCCCCGTGCACGGGACGTTCGAGGCGGCCCAGGCCGTCTCCCTTCTGTACGGGGATCTGCTCGCAAGCGGAATCCCTCACACGTTCGTTGTCGACCGCGAGGGGACGATCCGCTACTCCGGCCACCCCCTGGAGCTGACCGCCGAGTTGCTGCAGGCGATCCCGTAGCGCGCCTGCCGGCGGCCGCCCTACTCGTGATCGGCGCCCGCTAGCGGTTCCCGATGAGGAGGTCCTGCCCGTAGGCGAAGACGGCCGGAGCGCCGCCGGTGTGCCAGAAGAGGACCGTCTCGTCCTTCCCGAACTCGCCTTTGCGGATGAGGTCGACCAGGCCTCCCATCGCCCGGCCGGTGTACACCGGGTCGAGGAGGACCCCCTCGTGCCGGGCGACGAGCCGGATCGCCTCCCGCTCTAGGTCCCCCACCGCCCCGTACCCGGCGCCCAGGTAGTCGTTCCGCACGTCGAACCGATCCTCGGTGTAGCGTGATTCGAGATGGAGGAGCGCGGCGACCTCGTTCGCCAGGGCCGCGAGCCGGGACTCGTAGCGCCCCTCGCCCGGCCCTCCCTTGTCGATCCCGATCCCGACGACGCGGGCGGCGAGCCCGCACAGGTCGAGACCCACGACCATCCCGGCGTGCGTTCCGCCGGAACTCGAGGCGACGACGAGGCAATCCACCTTTTGCCCCTGCTCCTCGAGCTGCCCGCGCAGCTCGACGATCGCCGCGACGAGGCCCAGGGCTCCCACGGCGTTCGACCCGCCGTAGGGGATGACGTAGGGCACGCGCCCCTTCGCGCGCAGCTCCTCGGCAATCTCCGGGATCCGCTCGCCCTTGCGGTTCTCGCCGCACCAATGGACGACCGCGCCGAAGAGGAGGTCGAGAAGGAGGTTCCCTCCTGGCGTATCCGGCCTTGTCCCCCCGAGGGCGAGGTGGCACTCGAGCCCCGCGGCGGCGGCCGCGGCCGACGTCTGCCGGCAGTGGTTCGACTGCGTCGCGCCGCCCGTGATCACCGTGTCGCACCCCTGGGCGAGGGCCTCTCCAAGGAGGAACTCGACCTTCCGCGTCTTGTTCCCCCCGAGGCCCAGGCCGGTCATGTCGTCGCGCTTCATGAGAAGCCTCGGCCCGCCGAGCAGCCTTCCGAGCCGCCGAAGCTCGACGAGGGGCGTCGGGAGGAAGGTCAGCCGCGTGCGGGGGAAGCGATCGAGACGGCTGAACGCCTCTCTCCTCTCGTGCGCCGTATCGCTCATCATGAGACCTCCAGGATCTCGTCCAGGTTCTCGAGGAGGGAGGCGATCTCCCCCTCTCCGATCACGAGCGGCGGGTAGAAGCGAAGGACGTTCGCCTCCGCGTTCGCCCCCACGAGGAACCCCCGCTCGAGGAGGTCGCGCTGCAGGTCAACCACCGAGGCGCGCCCTTCCCCGCGCTCGAACTCGACCACGATCATGAGCCCCCGGCCGCGGACCTCTCGAATGCCGTCCCGGCGCGCGGCGAGCTCTCTCAATCTGTCGAGGAACCGCCCGCCGACCTCCCTCGCCCGCTCGACGAGACGTTCCTCGCGCAGGACCGCGATCACCTCGCGAGCGACCGCGCACCCCAAAGGGTCGTTCTGGTGCGACTGCGCGTAGCGCAGGCCGCTTCCTTCGAGACGGCCGGCGACGTCGCGGGAGAGAGCAACCGCGCTCACCGGGTAGCCGTTCCCCAGGCCCTTCCCCAGCGCCACAACCTCCGGCCGGAGCGCGTAGTGCTCGAACCCGTACCAGGCCCCGGTCCGGCCGAGGCCCGTCGTCACCTCGTTCGCCACGAGGAGCCCGCCCGCCTCGCGCACCCCGCGGACGAGGGCGTCGACCAGCCTCTGAGGCAGGAGGCGCACCGTGCCGCGCAGGTGCCCGCCCTCGAAGACGAAGGCCGCGATCTCTCCGAAGGGGACGGCCCGCAGGCGAGGGCAGTCCGGCCCGCAGGCGTCCGGCCGCCGGCAGGAGGCGCAGGCCTTCCAGTCGAAGAGGGACCATTCCTCCTTCTTCATTCCCCCGGAGGAGCCGTAGGCCGAGAGGTACGCCCCTTCGAGCGCAAGGAAGAGCGGCTTCCCGGTGACCCGCCGCGCCGCCTGGACGGCGAACTCGACCGCCTCGCTTCCTGAGCTCAGGAAGACGCACTTGCCGTCTGGAAGGGCGACGGTCTCCAGGACGTCGACCGCCGCCTCCTCGGCAAGCGTGTTCGTGTAGCGATGGCTGAGGTGGACGAGGCGCCCGATCTGCTCCCGCATGGCCGCGTTGACGCGCGGGTGGCCGTGCCCCAGGCCCGCGCACCAGATCCCGGACTCGAAGTCGATGTAGCGCCGCCCGCGAGTATCGAAGAGGAACGAGCCCTCCCCGCGCACGAAGTCCGTCTTGACGATGTCGTGGATGCCGAGGATGTGTTCCATCACGTCTCCCTCCCCTCGCGGGG
>CAYHBG010000142.1:0-3436 GCA_964354815.1 uncultured Thermotogae bacterium | reverse complement strand
TCGACCTCCGGGTCGACGAGCCCCGTCGGGCGGATGATCTGCTCCACCACCTTCTGGCTGTGCCGCTCCTCGTACGGCCCGGGGGTCGCCGAGGTGAAGATGACCTGATTCAGGCGCGACTCGAACTCGCCGAACGTGAGCGGCCGGTTGTCGAGCGCAGAGGGAAGGCGAAACCCGAAGTCGACCAGGGTCTCCTTCCGCGAGCGGTCCCCGTGGTACATCCCGCGGATCTGGGGGACCGTCTGGTGCGACTCGTCGATCACGAGGAGGAAGTCCGTCGGGAAGTAGTCGAGGAGGACGTGGGGGGGGGAGCCGGCCGCTCGCGCGTCGAGGTGGCGGGAGTAGTTCTCGATCCCTGAGCAGTAGCCCATCTCCTGGATCATCTCCAGGTCGTATCGCGTCCGTTGCTCCAGGCGCTGGGCCTCGAGGAGCTTCCCCTCCCCACGCAGGGCGGCCAGGCGCTCCTTGAGCTCCGCCTCGATCGACTCCACCGCCTGCCGCGTCCTCTCGCGCGGGGTGATGAAGTGCGACGCCGGGTAGATCGTGAGCGCCTTCGGCTCGGAGAGGATGCGCCCGGTGACCGGGTCGAGGACGGCGATCCGGTCGATCTCGTCCCCGAAGAACTCCAGGCGCACCACCGCCTCCTGGTAGGCGGGGACGATCTCGAGCGTGTCGCCCCGCGCGCGGAAGGTCCCGCGCTCGAAGTCGATCTCGTTCCGCGTGTACTGCAGGGCGACGAGGTCGCGCATCACCTGGTCCCGATCCGCCGCCCCACCGCGCGCCAAGGGGACGGACATGTCGTGGTAGTCCTCCGGCGAGCCAAGGCCGTAGATGCAGGAGACCGAGGCGACGATGATCACGTCGCGCCGCTCGAACAGGGCCGAGGTCGCGGCGTGGCGAAGGCGGTCGATCTCGTCGTTGATCGAGGAGTCCTTCTCGATGTAGGTGTCCGTCTGCGGGATGTACGCCTCGGGCTGGTAGTAGTCGTAGTAGGAGACGAAGTAGTGGACCGCGTTCTCGGGGAAGAGCTCGCGGAACTCGTTGCAGAGTTGCGCGGTGAGGGTCTTGTTGTGGGCGATGACGAGGGCCGGCCGCTGAAGGTTCTGGATGACGTGGGCGATGGTGAACGTCTTTCCGGTGCCCGTCGCTCCGAGGAGCGTCTGGAACCGAAGCCCTGCGAGCACCCCCTCCGAGAGCTCGGCGATCGCCTTGGGCTGGTCGCCGCGCGGCGCGAAGTGCTGCGCGATACGGAACCCCGCTCTCTCCCCGACTTTAGGCAGGCTCATCCCAGTTTGAGAAGGGTATCCCCTCCCCGGCCCGCGATCAATGCCCCGCCGCCCGTTCCCCGGCGGAGGCGGGAACGTCCGCCCCGGCAGGGTCAGGTGTCCTCGCGGCCCGGTCGCCCTCCGGGGGAGAATCCTTGGCATGGAGGCGCGTGGGTTCATGGAGAAGCTTGTCCCGGCCGTCTCCTTCGACGTGATCGACCTCGCCGGGGACCTCGAGCTCGTCCTCGCCGAGGAGGTGAAGTACCTGCGCCGCGTGGTCGAGGCCTGTGGCCAGGAGAACCTCGCGGAGAAGGACGCCCTCGTGCGGGAGCTCCGCGGCCGCCTCGCCGACAAGGATCGCGAGATCGCCCGCCTCGCGGAGGAGAACCGCACCCTGCGCGAGCACACCCTCTCTCGGGCCGGTTGACAACCGCCGCCCCATCCCGTAGTTTTCCGCTAGCCATGGACAAGAGCGAGATCCGGGAGCGCGTCGCCGCCGCCCAAAAGGAGGATGCCGCCCTGGAGGCCGACCTCGGCCGCCCGGACGTCTTCGCCAGCCCCTCCTACCGCGAACTGGCCCAGCGCTACGCCCGCCTGCGCGAGATCCGGGAGCAGGCGAAAGCGTGGGAAGCGCTCCTCGCGTCGATCGCCGAGGAGGAGGAGCTCGCGAAGACCGAGGAGGAGCTGCGCGACGAGCTCGCGGAGGCGATCGTCGCGGATCGCAAGCGCCTCGAAGAGGTCGAGCGGACCCTCCTCCTCCTCCTCGTCCCTCAGGACCCCAGCGACCGCAAGAACGCGATCGTCGAGGTCCGGGGCGCGAGCGGCGGCGAGGAGTCGAGCCTGTTCGCGGCCGACCTCTTCCGCATGTACTCCCACTATGCTGAGCAGAAGCGCCTCAAGGTCTCCCTCCTCGACACGAACGCCACCTCCCTCGGCGGGTTCAAGCAGATCGTGTTCGCCGTGGAGGGGGACGGGGCGTACGGCCTCTTCCGCTACGAGTCCGGCGTCCACCGCGTGCAGCGGGTCCCGGAAACCGAATCCGCGGGCCGGGTCCACACCTCCACCGCCACGGTCGTCGTCCTCCCCGAGGTCGAGGAGGTCGAGGTGGAGATCAACACGAAGGACCTACGGATCGACACGTACCGCTCGACCGGCCCGGGAGGCCAGAGCGTGAACACGACCGACTCCGCGGTGCGGATCACCCACCTCCCGACCGGCCTCGTGGTCACCTGCCAGGACGAGAAGAGCCAGCACAAGAACAAGGCCTCCGCGATGCGCGTCCTCCGGGCGCGCCTGAAGGATCTCTACGACCAGGAGAAGCACGAGAAGCTCGCCGCGACCCGCCGCTCGCAGATCGGCTCCGGGGAGCGGAGCGAGAAGATCCGCACCTACAACTTCTCCCAGAACCGCCTGACCGACCACCGGATCGGCCTCTCCCTGCACAACCTGTCGCAGATCCTCGAGGGGAACCTCGATCCCCTCATGACCGCCCTGCGCGAGGCGGCGATCCAGAAGACGGCGGCCTAGAAAGCCGCTTCCCGACCCGCTCTTCTGCCCTTCCCGTCTTGACAGGCGTCTCCCCCGCCGGTATCCTTCCCACGCGTTGGGTCCGTAGCTCAGCTGGTTAGAGCGCTCGCCTGATAAGCGGGAGGTCCCTGGTTCGAGTCCAGGCGGGCCCATTTCGCTGTTTGCCCCTTGGCGGGACCACGAGTAGACTACGTTGTCCGTTGTTCAAAGATACGATCGACCCGTCCGAAAGGAGGAGCCATGGCCGACGAGACCCAGGCAAGCGAAGAGATCCTTGTCAAGGCAATCGAGAAGGGGGCGGACGATCAGATCCACGTCCGGATCTCCCGCTTCCGCGAGCGCGACTACGTCGACATTCGCCACTTCTACCCGACCGAGGAGGGGGAGTGGAAGCCGACGCGCAAGGGGATCGCGATCCCAGTCGACCTCTACCCCGACCTCCTCGCCGCCCTCAAGGAGGCCGAGCCCCTGATCGCCGCTCGGCGGAAGGAGAAGCCCGCTGCTCCCGTCGCCCCGAAGGCGTAACGTTCTTGATCGCGCCTTGACCCTCCGGCATAATCGTGCGCCACACGGTCCCGTCGTCTAGCGGCCTAGGATATCGGGCTCTCATCCCGGCGACACGGGTTCGAATCCCGTCGGGACCA
>CAYHBG010000141.1:0-3463 GCA_964354815.1 uncultured Thermotogae bacterium | reverse complement strand
CTCCACGCGCACACGGTGGTCGATCAACTCGAGCGCGTCGCGGACCACGCGGCAAAGATCTCCCAGGCGGCCCTGACGCTGGGGGGCGGCCTGAAGCCGAGCGTGACGAAGAAGGTGACCGACCTGGCGTCGGCGTCGGCGTCCATCCTGGCCCAGGCGGTCGAGGCCTTCGAGGCCCTGGACGAAGGGAAGGCGAATGTCGTCCTGGAAGAGAAGGCCGTGAGCACACGCCTCGCCGAGCAGGCGAGAGCGACAGCGTCAGCGGATCAGCCGGACAGCGCGCACGCCATCAGCATCGTGATGGATAGCCTCCTTCGCGTGCGGGAGTACGGGTTCAACATCGCCGAGAACGCGCTCGACGCGCAGGCCGTTCTCCGGACTCCGTCCTAGTTTCGGGATCGATCCCGAGCCCCCCCGAGGTGCGGGGGAACCGTTGCACCGGATCAGTCGCGCGGTTTCGTCTCGCAGGTGCGGCGAACGTTTAGCTCTTCGATGCTCCCGGTGGAGACGAAGACAACCTGCTCGCAGACATTGGTCACGAGGTCGGCGATCCGCTCCAGGTTGTGGCTGACCCACATCAGATAGGTGGCCTGGGCAATCTTGGACGGGTCTCCGACCATCAGGTGGAAGAGGTCCTGGTCGATCACGTTGTGCAGCCGATCCGCCTCGTCGTCTCGCGCGGCGATCGCCCGCGCCCGTTCCCCGTCCCATCGAGAGAAGACCGCCATCGCCGCCTCGAGCATCTCGAGGACGACGCCCGTGAGCTTCGGGATGTCGATCAGGGGCTTGATGAGCGGGGCCGTCCCGAGGAGGAGGACGATCTTCCCGATCCCCTCGGCCTGATCACCCATCCGCTCGAGGTCTGAGGCGATGTGCAGGACGGCCGTCACGCGCCGGAGGTCGCCCGCCATCGGCTGTTGCGTGGCGAGGAGACGCAGGCAGTGCTCCTCGATCTCGTAGCGTTTCTCGTTGATCGCGGCGTCGCCCGCGATGAGGGCACACGCCCCGGCCTGGTCCCGCGCCTCGAGGATGCGCAGTCCCTCTCGGATCGCGGCCGCGACCCTCCCTCCGAGCTCCAGAACCTCGCCCTCCAAGGCGTGCAGGTCCTTCACGAAGGCGCTACGCGTCGTCTTCTCTTCCATGAGGTCCATCCTAGCCGAACTTGCCCGTGATGTACGCCTCGGTGCGCGGGTCCGACGGTCGGGTAAAGAGCTGCTCGGTCGGCGCGAACTCAATCAGATCGCCGAGAAGGAGGAACGCGGTCTCATCCGACACCCGCGCCGCCTGCTGCATGTTGTGGGTCACGATGACGATCGTCATGTCTTGTTTCAGCTCATGGATCAGGTCCTCGATCTTCGCGGTCGCCACCGGGTCGAGGGCCGAGCAGGGCTCGTCCATCAGGAGGACCTCCGGCTCGACGGCCAGGGCTCGCGCGAGACAGAGGCGTTGCTGCTGGCCTCCAGAGAGGTCGAAGCCGCTCTTCTTCCGGAGGTGGTCCTTCACCTCGTCCCAGAGGGCCGCCCTGTGGAGGGCGGCCTCCACGCGGTCGTTCAGGTGGTCCCGGAGGCCGTTCACCCGGAGCCCGAAGGCGACGTTCTCGTAGATCGACTTCGGGAAGGGGTTCGGCTTCTGAAAGACCATCCCGATTTGGCGGCGGATCTCGACCGGATCGGCGTCGCGGGCGTAGATGTCCCGTCCATGGAAGAGGATCTCTCCCTCCAGGCGCAGATGCGGGATGAGGTCGTTCATGCGGTTGAGGGCGCGAATGAGCGTGCTCTTCCCGCACCCGGAGGGTCCGATCACCGCGGTGGCTCGACAGACCGGGAAGGACAGGGTCACGTTCCGAAGGGCCTGCTGCTTCCCGTACCACAAGCTTAGATCGGAGACGCGCAGGATCGGCTCGACCTCGCAGGACGGGGCCTGCGCAACGCGGGGGCCGAACGAGAAGGACGATCGTTCCACTACCACACCTTCCTCCTTCGCGCGTGGGCGCGCAGGAGGATCGCGCCCAGGTTCAGGATCACGACGAGTCCAACCAGGACCAGGACGGCACCGTACTGCAGGTCCTTCGTCTTCCACGCGCTCGGGCTCTCCGTGACCATCACAAAGATGTGGTAGGGAAGGGCCATCACCTCGTCCAGAGGCGAGGTGGGGAGCCTTGGAGTGAAGAACGCGGCGGCCGTGAACATGATCGGCGCCGTCTCGCCGATAGCGCGGGAGAGTCCGAGGACGATCCCCGTCAGGATCCCTGGCAGGGCCGCAGGGAGTACGATCGAGCGGATCGTCCTCCAGCGCGTCGCCCCGACGGCGAGGCCACCCTCGCGGAAGCTGCGGGGCACCGAGCGCAGCGCCTCTTCCGCCGTTCGGATGAGGAGCGGGAGGATGAGGAGCCCAAGCGTGAGTGCCCCGGCGAGGACGGAGACACCGATCCCGAGGGCCTTCACGAAGAGAGACAGACCCAAGAGCCCGAAGACGATCGAGGGGACCCCGGCGAGGGTGTTCACCCCAATCCGGATGGCCCGCACCCACGGCCCCTCTCGCGCGTACTCGACAAGGAAGACCGCTGCCCCGAGGGCGAGGGGGAGGGCGAGGACCAGCGCTCCAACCGTCAGGTAGAAGCTCCCCACCAGGGCCGGGTAGATTCCGCCCGCGGTCATGCCCTTGCGAGGGAAGGTCGTCAGGAATTCCCAGGAGAGGGCCCCGCTTCCGCGGGAGAGGATGTAGTAGAGGATGATGCCGAGGGCGAAGAGCCCGACGGCCATGGCCGCTCCGAACAGGGAAAAGGCGACGATCTCGGTGGCCCGTCTCGCCCTGGAGCGCCGGTGGGCGATCATTCGCCCTGCCTCACGACACGCCCGCGCAGCCACTCCGCAAGGCCGTTGGTGACTAGGGTGATGAGGAGCAGGATCGCGCCCAGCATGAACAGGGCGTGGTAGTGCGCGCTCCCGAAGGGGGCCTCCGCCATCTCCAGGGCGATCCCCGCGGTTAGGGTGCGCACTGGCCGGAGAAAGGACCAGGTGAGGACCGGGGAGTTCCCCGCCACCATCAGAACCGCCATCGTCTCGCCCACGGCGCGGCCCATCCCGAGGACCGCGGCGCCGAACAGTCCGGAGAAGGCGGACGGGAAGACGACGCGCCAGGTCGTCTCCCAGCGCGAGGCCCCCAACGCCAGCGAGGCCTCGCGGTGAGCCTTCGGGACAGCCGCAAGCGCGTCCTCGGCGAGACTCGCCACCGTGGGCAGGGCCATCAGTCCCAGGATGAGGGACGCCGTGAGGGCGTTCTGACCCGTCGGAAGGCCGAACGCGCGCTGCACGAACGGAGCGACGACCGTCAGGCCGAAGAAGCCGTACACGACCGAGGGGATCGCTGCGAGCAGCTCGAGGAGGGACTTCGCAAGGTCCCGGAGGGCGGGCGGCGCGATCTCGGAGACGAACCCGGCCGAAGCGAACCCGAGAGGGATCGC
>CAYHBG010000140.1:0-3510 GCA_964354815.1 uncultured Thermotogae bacterium | reverse complement strand
GCCGGGCCAACCTTCGTCTCCGGCTCGAGGTAGACCCGGAAGGCCACCCACAGGTCCGGGAGCGCCTCGAGATCGAGCCTCTGGCAGCAGCAGTTCACGAGGTCGAGGCAGTGAGGATTCCCGGCGCAGCCCCGCGAGATCTTCCAGACGTAGAGGTAGTCGGCCTGGGGGTGATCCGGGAGGTACTCGCGCGCGCTCTCCACGATGACGCGGCTGTTCTCCCCCACGACGCCCAGCTTGAGGGCTGGATCGGCATAGAGGCTGAAGTTCGAGTACGTCGCCTTCCCCGTCTTCTCGTGGTTCACACCGTAGACGATGACGAAGTCGTCGGGGCCGGCAGGGAGCTTGAAGTACGGCTGCGTCCAGAAGTAGATCGTGTCCCGCGTCGGCGCGTACATCTCGACGCCTCGCTGCAGGCCGTCGAAGCTATCCTCAAGCCAGACGCTCGTCTCGAGCTCCGTCGAGACGAGGCCCTGGTGCTTCGCGAGGATCGCCTCCCGCAGGGCCTCCAGGGCCGGCGCGAGGTCCATCTCGGTCGTCCCGGTCCCGCGGACCCGCAAGACAGGCGTCGGGAAGGGATCGAGCACCGCAGGCTCCCTCGGAGTCACGCGGAGGACGACCTGCGACGCCTCCATGTACGCCCGGAGGGCCTCCTTGGACTCGGGGAGGAAGATCCGGTTGATCGTCACGAGTTCGTCCGCCTCGCGGGCAAGACCTAGCCTCACCACGGACGAGGGGACGACGTCGGTGTTGACGATCCCCTGGGAGTAGCCGGCGCGCGTCGCCGCCGCTCGCACCCGCGCGTCGATCCCGCGGTCGGCGGTCGTGATCAAGATCGTCGCCGCATCGAACGCGGTCCCGTTCTCCCCGTCGGCCGTCTGGATCGTCAGGTGGTTTTGCGTGTCGCCGATGCAGGCGAGGATCCGCTGCCGCGCCTGTTCGCCCTCGGAGTACCTCGCGGCCAAGAACGTCTCGTAGCTGAAGTACGCGGCCGTGGGCGGCGTCCGCCCCACGAGGACGATCGCCTCATCCGGGCGGAGGCAGTACGCCCAGGGCACCGAGTTCGGGACGGTCTGATCCGGCGCCGCGGGAAGGAAGTAGACCTTGTACGGGGCCCCGGCGTTGTTCGCGAGGCAGCTGGCGAGGGCGCCGCTGCAGCAGAGCTTCACGATGTCAAACGCGGTGAGCTTCCCCTCCTGAACGACGAACCCGTCCTCCTCGAGCGCAGTGCGAAAGGCCGCGAGATCGCCCACCCCTGCCGTCTCGCCGAGCAGGGGCGAGGCCACGGCCATCCCCAAGAGCGCCGTGAGCACCACTGTCCGCATCCAAGCCGTGTTCATGGCCACCTCCTTCACTTCCTTCGGCGCGCCGGCAATCGCGACGTGCCTGCGTCTCTGCTTAGGAAGCGTAGCGGTCCTCCACGTCCCGGCCAAGTCGCAGGCCTTCGAGGAGACTCAGGAGGGAGCGACCGGAGCCTAGGTTGGAAGCCGTCCCGTCGTCCCTCGGCTGCTGCTAGAGGCCACTCGCCACGATCTGCCAGGCGAGGCCGCCGACGAGAAGCGCCGAAGTCCCCCGCGCGGCCCAGCTCGTCGTGCCGGTGAACAGGCGGTACCCCCAGTACCCCACGAGGGCGAGCAGCGCGAGCCTGACCACAATCACAAAACCCTGGGTCATACCTCCACCTCCTCCCAGATCCGGCCTGCCAGAAGAAGCATCCCGATCGTGAGCGCAAGCATGATCCACAGCGGCTCCTGAGGGAGGAGGAACGCCCGTTCGGGGTTCGGCATCTCCTGGTCGAGGTTCATGTTCTGTAGGACGTCCACGAGCCGGCCGAAGAGCGGCCAGCCAGGAAGGGAGAACGAGACGTTCGTCATCCAATCGAGAAGCGGCCCGAAGAGTGCCCCCGTCCCGAACACGAAGACCGTCCCGGGGATCCAGCCCGAGCCCGAGATCCGGTAGGCGCTCACGAACGTCATCAGGAGGAGCACCCACGCGAGGACCGGCGCGACAAGCACGCCCGCGCCCCACAGAGGAAGAACCAAGATGGCCTGCAGCGTGCTCCCCGTGTCGAGCGGAAGCCCGGCCTGCCGCCCGGCCCAGGCGAGGAGTCCGCCGCAGGTCACAGCAAACGGAAGGGCGGTTCCGAGCGCGTACAGGAACCTCGCCAGGATGTGGATGTACCCCGAGGGCCCCGAGAGCAGGAGGACCTGGTACTGCCCCTGCCGCGTCTCCCCACGGAACCGCCCGCACATGATGGCCAGGACGACCGCCGTCACGAGCCAGGCCATCGTCAGGAGGACCAGGCGGATCCCCAGCTCTTCCCCGACGTTGACTACGCGGACCTGGTTCATCCCCCAGAACCAGAAGACCAGAGAGCCCATGAGAGCCGCGGACCAGACCCGCGAGCGCCGGTACTCGAGCCACAGGAGCGTTCTCAGACCGCTCATCCCAGCACCTCCCGGAACGTCGCGACGACGCTCCGCCCTTCCGATCGCAAGGCCTCCGCCCGGGCGTCCAGGGCGACCCGCCCCTCGCGCAGGAAGAGGACCCGGTCGAAGAGCCCCTCCGCCTCGGCGACCTCGTGCGTGGAGAGCAGGATCGTCGAGTCCTTGTGCCATTCCCGGACGAGCGACGACAGGATCCGCTCCCTCGACAAGAGGTCGATCCCGGCGAGCGGCTCGTCGAGGAGATACAGCCTCGCGTCCCGCGCCAGGGTCATCGCCAGACGCAGCCTGCCGCGCTCTCCCTTGGACATCGCCTTCGCCTTGCGCGGCGGGACGTCGAGGCCCTGCAGGAGCTCCCGGAACCGGTCGCGGCGGAAGTCCGCGAACAACCCGGCCATGAACCGCTCCGCGTCCCGCGCGTCCATCCAGCCGTAGAGAGAGTCGGCCTCCCCGAGGTAGACCAGGCGAGCCCGGTTGCGTCGCGGCGTGCCGTCGAAGACGGTCACCCGACCCTTCGTCGGGACGAGGAGCCCGGCCAGGAGCTTGAGCAGGGTCGACTTCCCGCTCCCGTTCAGGCCAAGGAGCCCGGCGACCTCTCCCTCGGGGAACTCGAGCGAGACATCCCGCAGCCCTTCCACGGTCCGGTAGCGCTTCGTCACGTTATCGAGCCGCGCGAGCATCCAGGACCTCCTTCACCGCCGCGATCGCCTCGCCCTTGGAGAGGCCGAGGCGGACCGCCTCTTCCGCAAACCGCGAGGCAGCCCGTCGGATGAGGTCCTGCCTCATCCCCTCCACGGGCGCATCCTCGCGCACGAACGACCCCAATCCACGCCGTGTCTCGAGCACTCCCTGTCCCTCCAGTTCCGAGTACGCATGCACCACCGTGTTCGGGTTCACGCGCAGCTCCCCGGCCAGGTCTCTCGCCGAGGGCAGCTTCTCCCCCGGACGGAGGTCGCCCCTGGCGAGGAAGCGTCTCACGTTGTCTCCGATCTGTTGGAAGATCGGCCCGGCCTCCGGGTCGAGGAACCACCCGTGTCTATCCGTCATGGTGCGCTAGTCTACTAGT
>CAYHBG010000139.1:0-3522 GCA_964354815.1 uncultured Thermotogae bacterium | reverse complement strand
GGGGTCGTTGCGGAAGCGCGCGTTGCGCAGGGAGATCCGGTGGCCGGGGACGCCGCGAACGTACACGGTCCCGTTCCGGGCCACGCGGGTCGGGGCGGCGCAGTCGAACGTGTCGACTCCGCGCCGGACAGCGGCGAAGATGTCGGGGATCTCCCCGATCCCGAGAAGGTGGCGTGCCTTGCCCTGCGGGAGGAGGGGGAGAGTCCACTCGAGGACGCGGAGCATCTCCTCCTTGGAGCGGCCGAGGGAACCGCCGACGGCGAACCCGTCGAACGGCATCCCACCAATCGTTCGGGCGCTCTCCTGTCGCAGATCCTCGAACGCCCCGCCCTGAACGATCCCGAACAGGAGCTGTCCCGGATTCGTCCCCTCCCCCCTCGTCCGCTTGAAGGCGGCCAGGGCGCGCTCGGCCCAGCGATGGGTCCTTTCCATCGCCTGCCACGTGTAGGCGCGATCGTGAAGCGGGGAGGTGCACTCGTCCAGGACGAGGGCGACGTCCGCCCCCAGCTGACGTTCGAGCCGGATCACGCTCTCCGGGGTGAAGACGTGGGGCGAGCCATCGAGGACGGAGCGAAAGGAGACCCCCTCCTCAGAGAGACGGACGAGGGAACCTCCCTGGGGGCGCCGCCCTCCCGGGACCGGGCGCTCCCCAGGGAAGATCGAGGCGACCTTGCCGACCCCGTGCTCCATCCCCGCTCCCAGGCTGAACACCTGGAACCCGCCGGAGTCGGTCATGGTCGGCCCGGTCCAGCCGGAAAAGCCGGCGAGTCCCCCCAGGGCGGCGACGGTCTCGCCTCCCGGCCGCAGATGGAGGTGGTAGGCGTTCGCAATCAGCATCTGGACGCCGATCTCGTACAGCGCGCCCGGTTCGACCCCCTTCACCGAGGCCCGCGTTGCCACGGCGACGAACGCGGGCGTCTCCACGGCTCCGTGAGGGGTGTCGAGCCTCCCGAGACGGGCTGAGGAGCCCTTCGCGGTGCGCAGGACATGGAACATGGCCCTAGCGCGACCTCCGCGCGCGGACGAACAGGACCGGGTCGCCCTCCGGCGCGACGAGCGGCCAGAGGCGCGCGATCTCCCGGCAGAAGGGGTCGAAGCACGGGCGCAGGGCGAGAAGCCCTCCGGCCTCGTGCAGGGCGAGGACCAGGGGGTGAGCGATCCTCGCGACCCTTCCACGAGGGAGGACGTCGGAGAACCCGGCCGCAGCGAGGTCCTCCTTCAGGGTGGCGAGCGAGATGTGTCGGAGGTCGAAGAATCGGCCGCAGGAGACGGCGTCGCTGACGGTGGAGAGGAGGGCGAGGCCGTAGCGTTCTCTGATCTCGCCCTCGAGGCGCCGCGCCCCGGGCTCCCCCTCCTCGCGGACGAACCCCGGCCGGACCGGAAACAAGGCCGCGCTCTCCTCAAGGAGCGCCCTTCCCGGCCCGTCGGTGCGCAGCAGTAGCTCGTACTCCGCTTCCCGCGGCGGGGCCGCCTCCTTCACGGTGTACCGGTAGACGAAGTCGTCTCCCCTGCGGAAGAACTCGACCTCCTCTTCGGAGCCTCGGGGCAACTCAGCGGCGAGGTGCTCGAAGGTGGCGACCAGCGCCCCATCCGGGACGAGGACGCGGTGCGCTTCGACGAGGGCCCGTTCGGGGTGGGTCATCTGCTCGAGAGCCGTCCCGACGACGATCGCGTCAAACGAAGCATCGGGGAAGGGTAGATCCTCTCCGGAGGCGACCTCGAACCGGACGTTCCCGTATCCCAAGCGGGCGAGGTTCTCTCGCGCCGTTGCGATGCGCCGGGCGGAGAGGTCGATCCCTGTCACCTCTCGGACGTGGGGGGCGAGGGGGAGCGCGGGCCAGCCGTCGCCGGTCCCCAGGTCGAGGATCCGCCCGCGGGTCCCCAGGGCGTCGAGGTAGGCAAGGGTCTGGATGTGGTCGACCCAGTCGTAGATCTGCTCCGGATCGTACGGTCGATAGACGCCAGGGAGGTCGGTCGGGGCCTGGTGCGCGATTCCGTCGTAGCGCAGCTGCGCCGACTCAACCCGCACGAGCGGGACGCGCTCGCGGATCCATGCCTCCACCGCCTGCACCGGGTCTCGACCTCCTCGCGGGGATGGTACCCGACGCGGGTTGGGGGGATCCGCGAAGCGGTGCGCGCGCTACTCCAGCGCTCGCCAGAGGGCGCTGTAGTCGGAAGAGGGGTTCCAGAAGAGGTACCCGTCCGCGCCGAGGGCTCGTGCCGCCTTCACCTGAGCACGAATGTATCCCTCCAGGCTCATCCCCGACGGGATCGCCATACTGAAGGCTTGGAGGAAGGGCCGCAGGGGGGTCGTGGTCCGCTTGAGCCCGGCGCCGAGGGCGTCGGTGATCGTGCGGTACGGATCGTCCTTGTAGACCTGCTCGTGGTAGTGCGACGGATAGAGCATCGGCGAGATGAAGTCGACCCGCTCCCCGACCTCCTCGAGGGACTGGCCGATCGGGTCGATCCGCCGCTCGTTCCAGGGCCAGGTCACGCGGCCGAAGAGATCGGCGGAGAGGAGGACGCGCCCGGAGAGGCGCTGGCGGGCGAGCGAGAGGAACCGGTTCACGGCGGCGTAGCGGGACTCGTAGACCGGTTCGAGCTTTCCTCCGTCCGGGAAGCGGATGTAGTCGAACTGGATCTCGTCGAACCCTAGGCCCGCGACCTCCTGAGCAATCTCCAGGTTGTAGACGACCGCGCGCTCTTCGCTCGGGAGGACCCATTCGGCGCTCGAACTGCCGAGGTGCTTCGCCAGGCGCGGGTCGTAGAAGACGACCTGGCGGGCGATGACGTATAAGCCGCGTGCCTTGAGCGCGGGGACGAGGGTTCGAAGGTCCAGGCGAGGGAAGGCAGCGCCGATCTGCCGCGCGAGGGGGACGGCGCTCGCGTAGGCGATGTCGCCGTTGTTGTCCTTGACGTCGATGACGACGGCGTTGATCTGGCCCCGCGCTGTCGCTTGAAGGACCCCGTCAAGGACACTCTGTCTTGCCGCGGCGTGCTCGGTCAGGTAGACGCCGATTCGCCCGTGCCCCGAGGCGGCCGCGGCGACGGCCGAGGCGGCGGGCGCGCCGCCCCCGGGAGTCGTTCCCGAGGCCCCGGGACCGGCGGCGACTCGTGTGAAAAGGACGGCGGCCGAGAAGACAACGAGGAGGCGGGTCGTTCGCACGCTGCGCATGGGGCAAGTGTAGGGACCCGGAGCGCGAGAGGCGGTCGTCTCCGTACCGCGGAGAAGGGACGCTTGGCCCTAGAGGCTACTCGCGGGCCACCCAGCCGCCGTTCTCTAGGATGGCCAGAGCGCGAGAGACCGTCTCCTCGCCCATCGCTTGTTCGAACTCGAGGGTGAGCTCGAGCGCGATCTCGGCCTCGGTCCGCGTCCCGTCGGCGAGGTTCAGCGCCTCGAGAGGAAGGATCCCGTACGAAGCGGAGAACGCCTCCTCCAGGAACCGGCGGTCCTCACGAGGGAGGCTGCGGTACGCGCCGTAGGGAAGCGGTCCCTCAAACGCCTTGCGCGGCCGGGCGGCG
>CAYHBG010000138.1:0-3540 GCA_964354815.1 uncultured Thermotogae bacterium | reverse complement strand
GGCAGCCGAACGTGGCCCCCACCTTGTGCGCGCCCGTGGGGAACCACTTGCCGACGAGGCCGACGATCCGCGCGCGCACGCCGGAGAGCTCCCGCGGGAACTCGAGCCGGTTCACCCGCCCGAACCCGCCGCCCTTCTGGACGGGCTCGTTCTTCCAGGTGATGCGGTAGAGGTTCAAGGGATGGAGGTCCCACAGGCCGACGTCGCGCAGGTCGCGCCGGACTTGCTGTGGCGTCCGCGAGGGATCGCGCATCTCCTCGAAGGTCGGGATGACCACCCCTCGCTCGCGCGCCCGCTGCGCCGCCCGCTCGAGCTGGGCGTCGTTCACTCTCAGATCGATCATCTCGCACTCCTCAGCTCAGGCCCGCCACTCGGCGAGTCTGCATGGACTTCACGCCGTTCTGGACTCGTCTTGACCGCTTCTGAGAGCAATGGTACCATGCGGGGACGGCGTTTCCTAGAGGGGTTCGCAGTTCGAGAAGGGGAGAGAGCTGGCATGACCTACGATCTCGTCGTTCGAGGCGGGACCCTCGTCACCCCCCACGGGACGGAGCGCGCCGACCTCGCGGTAGAAGGGGAGCGGATCGCCGCGATCGGGGTCGGCCTGCGCGGGCGCGAGGTCGTCCCGGCAGAGGGGAAGCTCGTCTTCCCCGGCGCGATCGACGCCCACACTCACATGGACCTCCCAGTCGGCGGGACGAGGTCGAGCGACGACTTCGAGAGCGGGACGGTCGCCGCGGCCTGCGGCGGGGTGACGACGATCGTCGATTTCACGGCCGGAAGCGCGCAGACATCGATCCCAGAGGACATCGAGCGGCGCCTCGCCGAACTGAGCGGAGCGGCGGTGGACGTGGCTCTGCACGGGGAGGTCGTCGGTCGCCGGCCCAGCGACGAGGAGCTTGCCGGGGCCTTCAAGCGCGGGGTCACGAGCTTCAAGTTCTACACCGCCTACGCCGCCTCAGGCCGGCGCTCGACGAACGAGAGCCTTCTCTCCGCCTTCCGCTCCCTTGCCCGCCTGGGGGCGACGGCCCTCGTCCACTGTGAGGACGAGGGGGTGATCGAGGCGATTCTCGGGACCCTGACCTCGACCGAGCGCGGTCGGATGGAGACCCTCGCTCGCGCCCGTCCAGCGAGGGCCGAGGCTCTTGCCATCGACGAGATCGCCTCCCTCTCCCGGAGGACTGGAGCCTCGGTTCATGTCGTCCACGTCAGCTCCGCCCTAGGTCTTGAGGCCGTCGCTCGCGCGAAGCAGGTCGAGACGCACCTCACCGCCGAGACCTGTCCGCAGTACCTCCTCCTCACCGAGGCGGCCTACCGAGGGCCGGACGGGCACCTCTACGCCGCGAGCCCGCCTCTCCGGCAGAGGGAAGACCAGGAGGCCCTCTGGGAGGGGCTCCGCTCTGGGCTTCTCGACCTTGTGGCCAGCGACCACTGCCCGTTCACCCGAGCGCAGAAGACGTGGCGAGGGTCATTCCTCGACCTTCCGTACGGGCTCCCAGGTGTGGAGACGCTCCTGCCGCTCCTTCACTCCGAAGGGGTCGCCGCGGGGAGGCTCCCTCTCACCGCCCTCCCGCGCCTCCTCTCGGCCGCGCCGGCGCGCGTGCACGGGCTCTTTCCAGCGAAGGGAAGCCTCGCGGTGGGTGCGGACGCGGACATCGTCGTCTTCGACCCGGATGCCGAGTGGACGGTCTCCGCGGATCGGCTCCACATGCGGACCGATTTCTCGCCGTATGAGGGACGGAGGGTACGCGGCGACGTTGCGGCGACCGTGTCCCGCGGGCGGGTCATCTACGCCGGCGGCTCCTTCTGCGGCGGGCCCGGATGGGGGCGGTTCGTACCTCGCCGCGGCGCAGGAGCCCCGCCGATCTCGGACTCAGCGCCCTAGTCAAGACGTCCTCTTGCGCGACCTCCCGGACGCCGCTATCATGCTGCCTGGCTGACTGACAGGTTAGCCCTTGAGAGGACAGCATGCCGTTTCAGAAGGTGCACGCCACCAAGGTGTCGGCGGTCGTCGCCGAGCAGGTCGTCCGGGCGATCCGGGACGGGATCTACGCGATCGGGAGCCGCTTGCCCTCGGAGGCCGAGCTGGCGCAGGAGATGGGCGTGAGCCGCCCTTCGGTCCGCGAGGCCCTCTCTGCCTTGCAGGCGGTCGGCCTGATTGAGGCCAAGACGGGAAGCGGGAACTTCGTGCGTCGGTCTCCATCTCAGGAGGAGGAGGAGGACGCTCCTCTCCTTCTCGAGAGCGATGCCGGATGCCTCGAGGTGATGGAGGCGCGCGAGGCCCTCGAGCCGAGCGTGGCCGCCCTCGCTGCGCAGAAGGCGAGCAAGGCCGGGCTCCGCGATCTGCGTCAGGCGATCGAGGCGATGCACGCCGAGGTGGAGAGCGGGGACTTCACTCGCTACTTCCAGGCGGACAAACGCTTCCACCTTGCCCTCATCGGGGCGGCCGGGAACCGCCTCGTCACCTCGGCGCTGGCTCCCCTTGTTCAGACGATGGACCAGACCCTCTACCGGGAGTTCACCCGGCGCTACTACCTCCGGACACCAGAGGACCTGGAGCGGGTCGTTGACCTGCACGAGGAGCTTGTGGAGGCGATCGGGAAGAAGGATTCGGCCGCCGCCGCCGAGCGGATGGTCGAGCACTGGCAGAGGATGCGAGAGACCTCGGAGGCATGAGACAGGACAGGGAGTCGAGGATCGGCGAAGAGGCCAGTTCGGAAAGGGTGACGAGATGACAACGGAGAAGACGCTCGTGGTGATCGCGCTCGGGGGGAACGCCATCCTCCAGCCGGGCCAGAAGGGGACGATCGAGGAGCAGATGGCGAACGTGAGGACGACCTGCGTGCAACTCGCGCAGATGGTGACCTCAGGGAAGTACAAGATCGTGGTCACCCACGGGAACGGCCCGCAGGTGGGGAACATCCTCCTCCAGAACGAGGCCGGGAAGGCCGTTGCCGCGCCGATGCCTCTCGACGTCTGCGGGGCGGAGAGCCAAGGGCTGATCGGGTACATGATCCAGCAAATTCTGCACAACCTCCTCGCCGAGAAGGGACGGGGGGACATCCCGATCGCGACCCTCGTGACCCAGGTCGTGGTGGACAAGAAGGACTCTGCCTTCCAGAACCCGACGAAGCCCGTCGGCCCCTTCTACAAGGAAGAGGAGGCGAGGCGCCTGGAGAGGGAGAAGGGCTACCACGTCAAGGAGGACGCCGGACGCGGCTGGCGCCGTGTCGTGCCCTCGCCTGACCCGATCGAGATCTTCGAGAAGGCCGCGATCCGCCAGCTCGTCGACGCCCGGTCGATCGTCGTCGCCTCGGGCGGCGGAGGGATCCCGGTCGTGCGCGAGAACGGCGGCCTCGTCGGCGTGGAAGCGGTGATCGACAAGGACCTTGCCGGGGAGCGCCTTGCCGTCGACGTCGGGGCGCGGATCTTCCTCATCCTCACCGACGTGGAGCAAGTGAAGCTCCACTACAAGACGCCGCAGGAGGTGGCGCTCTCCCGCCTCTCCGTTGCCGAGGCGAGGCGCTACCACGCCGAGGG
>CAYHBG010000137.1:0-3556 GCA_964354815.1 uncultured Thermotogae bacterium | reverse complement strand
TCCTCCACCTGGTTCATCATGTGCGAGGAGAGGACGACGGCCGTTCCCGCCTTTCGCAGGCCGCGAATGACGTCCTTGACGAAGTCCTGGTGGACCGGATCGAGGCCCGAGAAGGGCTCGTCGAGGACCACGAGGTCCGGCTCGTGCAGGATCGCCGCCGCGAACTGAACCTTCTGTTCCATCCCTTTGGAGAGCGACTCGATCTTCCGATCCGCCCACGCCGCAAGGTCGAGGCGCGCGAGCCAGTCTCGGCCCCGGCGCACCGCCTCGCCGCGGGCGAGGCCCTTCAACTCGGCGAGATAGACGAGGGTCTCCAAGACCCTCGCGTCGGCGTACAGACCGCGCTCCTCCGGGAGGTAGCCGATTCGCTCCTTGTCGAGCTTCCCGGTCACTCCGTTCAGAGAGAACCGGACCTCTCCCTCGTCGGGATCGAGGATTCCCATGATCATGCGCAGGGTCGTCGTCTTCCCCGCGCCATTGGGGCCGAGGAGGCCGAGGATCACGCCGCGGTGCGCCAAGAAGGAGACGTCGCGCACGGCGAGGACGTCGCCGAAGCGCTTCGTGACGCGTTCGACTTCAAGCACTGCCTGCTGCGATGCCAGAACGGACACCCCCCTTTGGCTCTTGCGCACCGGAAGGCCGGGACACGGCCCAATCTTACGATCCGGCGGCAACTCCGCCAGAGACCAAGCGGTCCTGGCTTGACCCAGCCAAGACCACGCCGCAGGGGAGGTCGCCGGCCGTGGGCGCACCGGTCTGCGTCCTGCTTCGAAGGAGAGGCACTCGGGGCTTTACTCCGCGGACAGCGCCTCCACCGGCTCGAGTCGCGCCGCGTTCCAGGCGGGCCACGCCCCGGCCAGGGCCCCGAGGGAGAGGGAGAGGCCGAGCGCACCGAGGATGAGTCCGGGAGTGAACACCGGCCGGAAGGCGACGGCGCCCAACGCCCTGCTGAGGACGTTCGAGCCGATCAAACTCGCCGCCGCTCCCAGGGCGAGTCCGAGCACTCCCCCGGCGAGCCCCATCAGGCCCGAGTCCATCAGGAAGAGGGCGAGGACCTGCCGGTCGGTCGCGCCGACCGCCTTCAGGATCCCAATCTCCCTTGTCCTCTCGAGGACGGCCGTGTACATCGTGTTCATCATCCCGACCGCCCCCACGAGAAGGGAGATCGCGGCGATGCTCGCGAGGACCCCCTCGATCATCCCGATCGACCCCTGGATCGACTTCGCGATCTCCTCCGTGGAGACCGGCGTCATGCTTACGCCCTGCCGTGAGAGCTCGGTGCGAATCGAGGCGACGACGTCACTGACGGCGTAATCCTTCCTGACGCGGATCGCCACGGTGGACGCGTCGAACCCTTGCGTTTGCCCAGCCAGGGCCTGGGCGCGGTCGTAGGGGATGAACACCGCGTCATCCGTCGCCGTGATGGCCCGGAAGGCGCCCATTCCCTGTCCACCGGCGGCCTGGCGAGCAAGCTGCCTTGTGCCTACCCTCCCGGTCGCGCCTCCCACCTGTCCTTCGGACGCTCCCGACGCCGCAGACGAAGTCGTGGCGAGGATCCCCACGACCGTGAACGGCTCGCCGGCGACCTCGACTGCCCCCCCGACGGAGACCGCAAGGCGGGTTGCGGCTCGGGCGCCGAGGACCGCCTCGGACGCCGTTGGAGAAGAGAAGCCCGCTCCTTGTTGCAGGGTGAACCCGCCGAGCATGGTCGCGAACCCCTGCAGGAACTCCTGCGAGGGCGCCGCGACGCGCAGGAATCCACTGGCCTCATCGCCCGAGACCGGGACCACGCGGTTTGAGACCTGCCCCGCGTCGCCGATGCCAGGGACCGCGCGGCGCAGGGCGGCAAGGTCGAGGGCCTTCCCAGTCGGGGCGACACCGTCTCCACCGGGTTGGAATCCCGGCGGGGTCGCCGCGAGGCCAGTCGAGGGGCCACCCTCCTGGCCACGCGCGGCGCCCGGCACGAGGATCACAACGTCGTAGCCGATCGTCTCGAACTGCTTCAGCACCGAACGCTCGACGCCGGTCCCGAGCGAGATCAGGGCGGTGATCGCCGTGACGCCGATCAAGACGCCGATGACCGTCATCCACGACCGGGCGCGACGGCTCTTGATGTTCCGCCAGGCCAGACGAACGAGGTCTCTCACTTGTCCTCCCCCTCCTCGCGGTCGCTCTCGTCGGGGCGAACGACCAGCCCATCGCGCAGAGAGACAAGCATCTCCGCCCTCACCGCGATCTCCGGGTTATGCGTCACGACGACGACCGTCTTTCCCTGGGCGTTCAGGCCCCGCAGGAGGTCGATGATCTGGCGGCCCGTCTTCGTATCGAGGTTCCCTGTCGGCTCATCGGCGAAGAGGACGTCCGGGTCGTTGATCAGGGCCCGGGCGATCGCGACCCGCTGCTGTTCTCCCCCCGAGAGCTCGGAGGGCCGATGGTCCGACCGGTCGGCGAGGCCGACCCGCTCCAGGGCTCGAGCCACCCTCTCTCGGCGCTCCGCCCGCGGAACGTGCTGCAGGGCCATCGGGAGGTCGACGTTCTCCCCGGCGGACAAGTTCGAGACGAGGTTGAACTTCTGGAAGACGAACCCGAACCGCTTCCCCCTCACGCGGGCCCGCTCCTCGGAGGTGAGGGTCGCGAGGTTCCTCTTGTCGAGCAGAACCTCCCCTGAGGTCGGCCGGTCGAGGCAGCCCAAGAGGTGGAGCAGGGTCGACTTCCCCGACCCGGACGGCCCGGTGATCACCACGAAGGCCCGGCTGGGGATCGCGAGCGACACGCCGCGCAGGGCCTGCACCTCGGTCTTGCCGATGTGGTAGGTCTTGCGAACGTCTTTGACAGCGAGCATGGGCTGCCCTAGCGGACGAACTCCGTGAGGCGAACCTCGGTCACGACGGTGTCGAACGCGCCGTCCGCCGTCTTGCGCTCCAGGAGCTTCAGGTACGGCGGGGAAGGGAGGAGGTTCCGCACCTCCGCGCTGGTTGCCCAGGCCATCTCCACCTTGTACAGCGGGGCGTCCTCGTGGGTGTAGGCACCGCGGATGACGTCGATCCCCGCAATCTGGTCCGCCTCACCAGCCTGGAAGGCCCCCCCGTCCGGGAGGAGGTAGGTCTTCCCCGGGACGATCATCTGCTGGTCGAGGGCCGAGAGGCCAGAGAGGTCGATCCCCCTCTGGTCCGTGTCCCGCACGCGGAGCCCCATGCCGAGGAAACCCAGGCCGAAGAACCCGATCCGGACGTGGTCCGCGGTGACGAATCGGTTTCCACTGGTTCGGACCTCGTAGCGTCCGTCCGGCTGGGGGAGGATCTCCACCGTCGTCCTGGCGGTAGAGCCCAGATCCCCGATCGTCGCCTCGTAGGTGAACTTGAGGTGCCCGCCAGGGTACGCCCTCGGCTCCAAGGCCTGCCCCCACACCCCAACCGACGCCGCAACGACGGCCGCGGCGACTGACAAGCCAGCCCAACCCGTCAACCGTCTCTTCATCGTCTCCTCCTTGTGTCGCGAGAGGATCGCTGCGAGATGTGAACCGGCGAGTGCGGAGATGTGTCGAGGGCGTGAACGC
>CAYHBG010000136.1:1838-3641 GCA_964354815.1 uncultured Thermotogae bacterium | reverse complement strand
CCATTGCGCGGCCGAAGGCGGCTCTTCTATACTCCCCTGCGATCTCACTATGCCCATCGAGTCGATCAAGCGCGCCGTAGACTACCTGTTTGGCCAGTCCAACGCCCAGCAACTCCGCCGGCTCGGCCACGAGCTGGAGCAGGTGAACGCCCTCGCTCCCGCCATGGAATCGCTCCCCGATGATGCCTTCCGCGAGAAGGCGGCCGAGTTCCGCGGCCGCCTCTCCCGCGGTGAATCGAAGAAGGAGATCCGCGTCGAGGCCTTCGCCCTGGTGCGCGAGGTGGCGAAGCGGACCGTCGGGATGCGCCCGTTCGACGTCCAGATCCTTGGCGCCCTCGCCCTGGACGAGGGGAAGATCGCCGAGATGCAGCTTGGAGAGGGGAAGACCCTCGTCGCCACGCTCCCCTCCTACCTGAACGCCCTCCTAGGGAAAGTCCACGTGGTCACGGTGAACGACTACCTCGCCCGCCGCGACCGGGAGTGGATGGGTCCCATCTACGAGGCCCTCGGCCTTACGGTCGGCCTCCTCCAGGAGACCCTGGGGACCGAGGAGCGGAAGGTGGCCTACGCTGCGGACATCACCTACGGAACGAACAGCCAGTTCGGGTTCGACTACCTGCGCGACAACATGGTCCTTTCCGTGGAGCAGAAGGTGCAGGGGCCCCTCGACTTCGCCGTCATTGACGAGATCGACAACATCCTGATCGACGAAGCCAGGACCCCGCTCATCATCTCCGGGTCGACCTCGGAGTCGATCGACCGCTACCGGAAGTTCGCCAAGCTGGCGCGCGCCTTCCGCGCGGGCGAGGACTTCGAGATCGATGAGGAATCGCGTCGCCTGACCCTGACGGACCGCGGGATCCAAAAGGGGGAGCAGGGGATCGGGCTAGAGAACCTGTTCGCTCCGGAGAACAGCGACGCCCTCCACCACCTGGAGACCGCTCTGCGCGCGCTCCACCTGTTCAAGCGAGAGCGGGACTACATCGTCAAGGAGAGTCGGGTCATGATCGTGGACGAGTTCACCGGCCGGCTGATGCCGGACCGGCGCTACTCGGACGGCCTGCACCAGGCCCTGGAGGCGAAGGAGGGGGCGACGGTGCAGCGCGAGACGCAGACGCTCGCCCAGATCACGCTCCAGCACTACTTCCGCCTGTACAAGGGGATCTGCGGAATGACCGGGACCGCCAAGAGCGAGGAGGACGAGTTCAAGCAGATCTACGGACTCCCCGTCCTCGTCATCCCGACGAACCGTCCCCTGGTCCGGACCCCTCTACCGGACGTGCTCTTCCGCACCGAGCGGGGCAAGTTCGAGGCCGTCGCCGAGGAGATCGCGACCCTCCATGCCGAGGGGCGGCCGGTCCTCGTCGGGACGAACTCGATCGAGAAGTCGGAGTCCCTTTCCTTCCTCCTCAAGCGCCGCGGCCTGGAACACCGGGTCCTGAACGCCAAGCAGCACGAGCGCGAGGCGGAGATCGTCAAGGGCGCCGGCCAACTCGCAGCCATCACCGTCGCCACGAACATGGCAGGCCGCGGGACGGACATCCGCCTGGGCGAGGGGGTGGCCGCCCTCGGCGGCCTGCACGTCATCGGCTGCCAGCGCCATGAGGCGCGCCGGATCGACGACCAGCTCCTCGGCCGCTCCGGCCGCCAGGGGGACCCGGGGTCCTCTCAGTTCTACCTCTCGCTGGAGGACGACCTCCTGCGCATCTTCGGCGGCGAGCGAATCGGCACCCTGATGGACCGCCTGGGGATGGAGGAGGGGCAGCCCATCGGACACGCCCTCCTCACCCGGGCGATCCGCCG
>CAYHBG010000136.1:0-1738 GCA_964354815.1 uncultured Thermotogae bacterium | reverse complement strand
GGATGGAGGAGGGGCAGCCCATCGGACACGCCCTCCTCACCCGGGCGATCCGCCGTGCCCAGAGGCGCGTGGAGGGGCGCAACTTCGAGATCCGCAAGCGGCTCCTCGAGTACGACCTGGTCCTTGCCCGGCAGCGCGAGGCGATCTACTCGCTGCGCGATCGGTTCCTCCTGCCGCCGCGCGACCAGATGGATACCCTCCCCATGGACGACCTGGACGAGTACCTCGCCGGTCTGTTCGAAGAGGCGGCTGAGAATCTGGTCGTCACGTACGCCCCGCCGTCTGTGCCGAGAGAGGAGTGGAACCGGGACGGGCTCACCCACGAGCTGGAGGCCTTCCTCCCCCTGCCCGTCGAGCTGCCGGACGCGAGAGGCGGCGCAGAGCTGTCCGCGGCGGTGCGCGTCCTCCTCGACCGGGCGTACGCACGACAGAAGGAAAGGATCGGGACGCGCTTCCCGCTCCTCGCCCGTTACGTCGTCTTGTCCACCGTGGACGACGCCTGGCTCTCCCACCTATACACGCTGGATGATCTGCGAGAGGGGATCGGTTGGACGGCCTACGGGGGGACCGACCCCCTCGTCGCGTTCAAGCGCGAGTCCTTCGCCCTGTTCCAGGAGATGCTGAAGAGCTCCGGAGAGAAGATCGTCCGCGCCCTTCTCTCTCCGCGCCTCGCCGCCCCCCAAGCCGAGGCCGCTCCGCCGGCCCCTCGGCCGTTGCCGAGACAGGTCGAGTACGTCCACGCCGGGGCGTCTCCCCTGGCCGCCGCGTCAACGAGCTCGTCCGCCGAACGACCGAAGCGCACCCCGGCCGTCGCCCAGGCGAGGCCGAGCCGCAACGACCCCTGCCCGTGCGGGTCGGGGAAGAAGTACAAGACCTGCTGCGGGAAGAATAGCTAGAGGACCGGCGCCCCCAAGAGGAGCCGATCGTCGGCGACACCGCGCTCGGAGAAGAGGCGAACGAGGTCCGGGACGGTCGCCCGCGCCTTCTCCTCCCCGGAGAGCTCCTGCAGGATCTGCCCGCGGTGCATCATCACCAGGCGCTCGCCAAGGAGGAGCGCTTGGTCCATGTCGTGCGTCACGAGGAGGGTAGCAAGCCGGTTCTCCGCCGCAAACCGGCAGAGGAGCCCTGCGATCTGGACGGCGTGCGTGGGGTCCAGGGCGGCCGTCGGTTCGTCCAGGAGGAGCACGAGAGGCCGGGAGAGGGTCATCATCACGACCGTCAGCGCCTGGCGCTCCCCCCCTGAGAGGAAGGAGACGGGGTCGTCTAGACGCCGCTCCAGGTCGAGCCCAAGCGGTTGAAGCAGGGCGCTAAACTCTGCCTGCCGCGGTCGGGTGATCGCGGGAAACAGGCCTCGCCTCCTCCTCGCGGCGAGGGCGAGGTTCTCGGCAACCGTCATCGCCGGGGCCGTCCCGGAGAGGGGGTCCTGCACGATCCGCGCCACCCACCGTGCCCGCCGATGAACAGGGAGCGACGTCACGTCGCGTCCCCGCAGCAGGACCCTCCCGGACGTGGGGGAAACGACACCCGCGACCACGTTCAGGAGCGTGCTCTTCCCGGCGCCGTTGGAACCGATCACCGTCAGGAACTCGCCTTCCGCGAGGCGAAGGTCAACCTTCCGGAGCGCGGGGATCAGATCCGGCCCGGAGCGGAAGACCACAGAGATTCCCTCAAGTGCTAGCAAGCCTTCGCTCCCTTCGAGAGCCTCTCGCGAATCCCCGGCACGACCAAGGCGATGATG
>CAYHBG010000135.1:0-3646 GCA_964354815.1 uncultured Thermotogae bacterium | reverse complement strand
CCGCGATCTCCCGCTGCTGCGTCCCGGCCGCAGGAAGGGGCGGGAGGGTCTCGTCTGTGAAGGAAGCGCCCCGCGCCCCATCGTCTTGACATCGACGCCTCCCCGGATATACTGCCCCCTCAACTCAGAAGACGATCCAAAGGAGGCGAAACCGTGAGTAGCGGGTGTGGCTTCATTGCGTGGTTCCGCCTCGGACGGGGTCGTTCCTGACGTTCGGAGTTCCTAGAAGCAGCGCGTGACGGCCGTCCCGAGGGACGGCGTTTTCCCTCCCGAGGCGAGCCATGGACGGAGCGATCTGTCCGTGGCTCTTCGCTTTCTCGGGAACGTGAAGGAGGCATCATGGTAGCGGATCTCAGGTGGCCCAGGGGCTTCAGTGTCCGGCCGGCGACCCTCGCTGACATCCCGGCGGCCGTGGACCTATTCAACGCTTGCTCCCTGCTCCAGCTGGGGGTGAAGGAGCACGACGAAGACGGCCTGAGATTGGAGTGGGGCGCGCCCGGGTTCAACGCCGCGACCGACGCTCGCCTCGTCTTCTCGAAGGACGGAACCCTCGTCGGCTACGGAGAGATGTGGAACACCGACGCGCCATACGTGCGTGCCTACACGTGGGGACGCGTTCATCCGGACTACACCGGCCGCGGGATTGGGACCTCTCTCCTGCGGTGGGAGGAGGAGCGCGCCCGGGAGACGATCGACAAGGCGCCGCCCGAAGCGAAGGTGGTCCTGCTTCACTGGGCGTTGCACGGGGACGACGCGGCGCAGGACCTCCTCCACGCGAACGGGTTCCGGCTCGTCCGCCACTTCTGGCGGATGCTGATCGAATTCGACCGGCCGATCCCAGAGCCGAGCTGGCCGGAGGGAATCCGCGTCCGGACGTTCGTCCCGAACGTGGAGGATCGGCCGCTCGTCGCCGCGATCCGCGACGCGTTCCGCGACCACTGGGGGTTCGTGGAGTCCGATTTCGAGGAGGACGTCACCCGCACGCGACACTGGTACGGAAACGACCCGCACTTCGACCCGTCCCTGTGGTTCCTCGCGGTCGAAGGAGAGGAGATCGTGGGTGTCGCCCTCTGCCGGAAGCACCAGGCCGAGGACCTGGACCTCGGCTGGGTGAGCACGGTCGGCGTGCGCCGTCCCTGGAGAAAGCGGGGGGTTGCCCTGGCGCTCCTCCACCACGCCTTCCGCGAGCTCGGGAAGCGGGGAAAGAAGCGGGTCGGGCTGGGGGTCGACTCCTCGAGCCTCACGGGAGCGACGAGGCTGTACGAGCGCGCCGGGATGCGTGTCTCCCGCCAGCACGACTCCTTCGAGAAGGAGCTCCGACCCGGCATCGACCTCTCCACGCAGTCCGTGAAGTGAGGGAAACGGGCGGCCTCACGGAGGCCGCCCGCCTTCCTCTCCAGCCGCTACGTACGGCACGTCTACGGGAAGATCCCACGCCGGGTGTACACCCTCGCGAGGAGAGGGGGCGACGATGTACGCCGCCGTCCGCCCATCGGTCTTGTAGTCCCTCGCCGCGTCGCAGGCGTCGTCTAGATTCCAAGAGCGTCCAGGCTCTCCTCCACCTTGGACGCAAGGGAACCGACGGCAGGGCCGGTGAGCGAGACCTTCGTCCGCGGCGCGGCCTCCCGCGCGGCGGCCGCCTCTCGCGCGACCTCCTCGAAGCCGCCGTACGTCCAGTCCGCGCCAAGGGCCCGCGCCAGGGCGACGAGGATCTCCCAGTTCGCCTTCCCGACCGGCGAGGTCGCGGCCGGCACCCATTCCCGGACGCGGCCGTCGGTGTCCACGACGTGTCCTCGGGTCTCGATCGGGAGGGAGATCGGCAGGACGACGTGCGCCAGGGCGGTCGTCGCGTTCTCGGCCGAGGCCATCGCCACGACGAGCGGCATCCCCGCGATCTCCTTGGCGACAGCCGGGTCACGCCCCGGATCCGCTCCGATGGCAAGACAGGCTCGTGCCCCCTCGAAGGCCCCTCTGCCGCGCCCCCGGGCTCCCCCCTCGGGCTCGAGCCCGGCGTCGAGAAGGCCCTTCAGGTTGGAGAAGGCGCGCAGGAGCACGACGCGTCGGTTCGCGGCCTCCTGCGCCGCGGCGAAGGCCGCCCGCACGGTCGCCGCCGGAACGTGCCCTTCCTCGAGCACGAAGACCACGGCCCGTGCGGACGCTAGCCGCTCGCGGACGGCGCCAAGGTCGTCGTCCTGTGGGCGGCGGAGCGCTTCCAGGATCCCCGCCGCGGGGAGATCCTCGATCGAGTGGTCGGCCTCGGAGAGGTCACCTTGGAGGCTCACGACCATCGCTCCCTTCGACTTGGCGCGGCGGACCTTGAGGTCAAGCAGGAAACGCTCGTGGCGAGACCGCGGGCCCACGACGACCACGAGGTCCGCGTCGCTGATCGCGTCGCTCCGAGCCATACACGAGGCGAAGTCGCCACCAAGCTCCTCCCGACGCAGGCTCTCGATCCCGATGAGGCGGGTGCGAAGGGCATCCCGTGCGAGGCGGGCGACGAGGTACCCCTCCTCGTTCGTCAGGTGCCCCCCCGCCAGGACCGCGACCCGATCCCTCTCCTCTGGGAGCTCCTCCCGAATCCGCGCGAGCGCCTCCTCCCACGAAGCCTCGATGAGCTGCTTCCCCACGCGCACGAGAGGCGTGCGCAGCCGGGGGCGGGACGCCAAGGCCTGCCAGCCGTAGCGCCCCTTCGCACACAGGAACCCCGCTTCGCCGTCCGGGACCGTTGCCATGTAGCGGCCGTTCAGGGTCTCCACCCTGACGTCGCAGGCGAGGCTGCACAGAGGGCAGACACTCGCCGTCCCCTCCAACCGCAGCGGGACCTGCTTTCTCAGGCTCCTGCGATCCGCGAGCGCGCCGGTCGGGCACGCGTCGACGCACGCCCCGCACGAGACGCAGGTCGACTCCTGCCAGGGGCGATCGAACGGCGCTTGCACCTCGACAACGATCCCCCGGTGAGCGAAGTCGATTGCATAGATCCCACAGACCTCGCCGCAGACGCGCAGACAGCGGCCGCAGGCGACGCACTTCCCCGGTTCACGCACGATGAACGGATGGCGCTCATCGGGCCGCTTCCGCAAGAGCTCCCCGGCGTAGGTCTCCTGGGTCGCCGCCGCGGCCGCGGACTGGTCGCGCAGGTCGCAGTCATCGACGCTCGCGCACCCACAACCCAAGCAGCGCTGCCCCTCGCGGCGGGCCTCCTCGTCCGTGAAGTTGGTCGCGTACTCCTCGAAGGTCAGGACGCGCTCCGCCGGAGCGAGGACCCGAGTCGGGACGCGCCGAGCCTCCTTCACGTCTCCCAGGTCGGCGCGGGTCACATCCACCTTCTCGTGCGCGTAGGACCTCGGCGGGGCGATCGGCAGCCCTCGCAGGAAGAGGTCGATCGCCTCGGCCGCCCGGTGCCCGGCGCCGACCGCCTCGATCGCGATCTTGGGGCCGGTCACCGCGTCGCCTGCGGCGAAGACCTTCTCCCGGCTCGTGCGCCCCGTGAGGGGGTCGGCTCTGATCCTCCCGTCAGGCTCAACGTCCACGCCCGACCCGGCGACGCCGGAGGGGTCCACGACCTGTCCCACGGCAAGGATCGCGCTTTCAACCGGAATCACGAACTCCGAGCCCTTGACCGGCACGGGCCGCGCTCGGCCGCTTG
>CAYHBG010000134.1:0-3657 GCA_964354815.1 uncultured Thermotogae bacterium | reverse complement strand
TCCAGGCGGGGAAGGAGGAGGCGAACGCTCACATGGAGGAGATCCTGCTCCTCTCCGAGAGCGGCGCCTCCTCCCCCTCCTCTAGCGCCCGCTCGCGAGGGTGAAGAGCTGACTCAGCCCCTCGCCGGTGAGTCCCTCGCCGTCGGTTGCCGTGACCTTCAGCTGATACTCATCCCCCTCGGGGAGGCCTGCCGTCGACCAGGCGTAGGATCCGCTGTTCGCCATCCCCTCCACGAGAGGCTCCCACGTTCTTCCCGCATCCCGCGACAGATAGAGATCGAGACGGAGGCGGTCGGAGGGCCCGTTCGGGTCGCTCGCCGTCCAGGAGACCACGGCGACGCCCGAAAGCCGCTCCCCCTCCTGACTGGGAGACAGGACGTGCACCACGGGGACCGTCTCCCAGGAGAGGGTCGCGGAGTTCTTGGCCCGCGGCGTCCCACGGAGGGCACCGCCGGCTGCGTCCTGGCCAGAGATCACCCGACCGTCGTTCGTGCGCCAGTTCTCGGACGTGCCCGGACTGAGGGGATCGATCCGCTCCATGGAGCCGTAGCCTGGTTCCTGACCGGCGGCACTCCCAGCGAGCCAGCCCGCCTCCCCTTCCACGGAGTCGACGAGCGCCCCCGTCGCATCGAAGAGGCGGAGGACCATCCCGGTGTTGGAGAGCCCCCCCGCGTAAACCAGATCTGCGGGGATGTCGGCGACCGTCGCGTCGTCGGTCCGCTCAAGGAGAAGGTACCCTCCGGGCGCGATCGTGGTCGTCCGCACCTCGCGCGTCGCCCCCGCGACCCCCCCCAGGTGGATCGCGACCTCTCCGAACGTGAGGGTCCACCCGGTGAGGTCGACGGTAGCCTCTGTGGGGTTGAAGAGCTCAATCCACTCGTCGCTCGGGCTTGCCGCCGTGCCCGCCCAGGCCAGCTCGTTGATGACCACGTTGCGCCCCAGGGCGACCCCGCCCGTGAGAAGGGCACCGACCACGATAGCCAGGATCCACTGCCCGCGTCGAGTCATGAGACCTCCTGTCTACGCTGTGACGATGTAGGTCCCGCACCTACGTTGTGTGACAGCATAATCTTTTGTCGGCAAGATGTCAAATGCCCTTCCGGACGTCCGATCGGGCGAAGAGGGAACGCGCCTTCTCCCTGGCGGAGCGATGCGCTATACTCGCCGGAATTGACCGGAGGTGAAGACGGAATGCTCCAGAAGACCGCTACAGTCTGCTTTCTTTTGTCTATCCTGACCGTGAGCGCGTCGGCCGCGCTTCCTACTGTGCTTCAGCCGAACGCGTCGGCGTACTCCGCCGCGGACCTCGCCGACCTCAACGCAGGGATCGGCTCGCTGCAGTCCCTCCTTGCCGATCCCACTCTGGGGTCGCAGAAGGGGCTCGGGGAGTACCGCTGGACGACGAGCCTCGAGTTCGCGGCCTACACAGCGGGGAGCCTGTCGGGACGGGGCTACGAGACGCGCCTGGTCGCTCAGGCCGGCTGGCCGGACGGGCGTCACGTCTGGGTCCTCGTGGGAGTGCGCCTCTCGTCGGGGAGGACGGCCTGGGTCCCTGTGGAGGCGACCCCTCGCGCCGGGGAGAGACAGAGCGGCCTCGGGTCGATCCCGCTGCGCACCGGCGCTGGCGGGAAGCCTGAGTTCGACCCAGCCTATACGCGCTTCACCGACGAGCTCTCTCTTCCCCCCAACGCCCTGCCAGTCCCTTCCCTCAGCTTCGCCCCGGCCGAGACCCTGCCGACGGCTCCCGTCACCTTCCTCGCGGCAGGATCCCGCGATCCAGACGGTGAGAT
This sequence comes from uncultured Thermotogae bacterium, assembly GCA_964354815.1. GTDB lineage: Bacteria > Bipolaricaulota > Bipolaricaulia > UBA7950 > UBA9294 > CAYHBG01. Next base: position 1,867 of record CAYHBG010000134.1, on the reverse strand, counting down.
CGTCCGCTACGTCTGGGACTTCGGAGACGGCACGGCGGGCGAGGGAGAGAAGACGAGCCACGCCTACTCGGAGGCGGGCAAGTACAAGGTCCGTCTCAGCGTGACCGACAGCCGCGGCGCCACGGCCGTCGCGGAGGCCTGGATCCTGGTGGTAGCCTCCAGCGCCGAGTGGGACGTGCTGCACCTGGCGCCGTCCGGTCCGTGCATCCCGTGCGAGAAGCCCTGAGATCGAAGCCCGGATGACCCAGAGTCGCTCAGGAGTGCGGCTCGGCTGGGCGACCCTCGTTCCTCTCTTCTCTGTTCTTCTGCTCGCTCGGACGGCCTCCGCGGACGGAGCGTGGGAGGGCCTGCGTTACGAGATCGCGGTCGAGGTCGACCTTGCGGCCGGAACCTTCACCGGAGAAGCGGAGGTCGGCTTCACGAACGGGACCGGACAGGCGCTGGAGGAGGTCTTCCTCCGGCTCTACCCGAATGCCGCCTCGCTCTACGGCGAAGCCGAGCTTCGCGTCACGAGCGTCGCCCTGAACGGAGAGGCCGTTTCGGCCGAGCCCGTCGGCGACGGGACGATCCTCTGGATCCAGCTCCCCGCTCCTCTGCAGACGAGTGAGAAGGCCCTCTTGAGAGCCACCTTCACCGGCCGGCCGGCGCGCTGGGGACCCTCATTCAGCGGGTCGCCGGTCGGCTACGGCACGTTCGCCAGTTCCCCGGAGGCGACGGTCCTGACCTCGTTCTTCCCGATGCTTGCCGTGTACGACGAGGACGGGTGGGACCTCGCTCCTGTCGCCAGCGTGGGCGACCCGGTCACAAGCGAGGCCGCCTCCTTCCTCGTGCACGTGACGGCGCCGCTCGACGCCACCGTCCTCACCTCGGGAGAGCTGGTACAGGAGGAGGTCGGACCCGCGGGTGCCCGCCGCACCTACGCCGGAACGGGGTTGCGCGACTTCGCGATCGTCGTGGGGGGGACACGTCTCGAGAAAACGGCACGGAGCGGAGACACTCTCGTGCGCGTGAGCTTCACCCCTGAGCAGGCCCGAGCAGCCGAGATCACCCTCTCGCTCGCCACGACCGCCCTTGCCCTCTTCACAGAGGCGTTCGGCCCCTGCGCCTACGGGGAACTCGACTTGGTCGAGGTCCCGCTCGACCGTGCCGCCGGGGTGGAGTTCCCGGGCCTCATTCTGATCGGCGAGGCTTACGCGGCGGACCCGGAGGACCTCTTCTTCGATATCATCGTCTCGCACGAGGTCGCGCATCAGTGGTGGTACGCCGCGGTGGGGAACGACGTGGTCGAGGAACCCTGGCTCGACGAGGGGCTCGCCATGTTCTCCTCCTTCCTCTTCCTCGAGCGCACCCGCGGCCCGACGATCGCACGGCAGGTTCTGGACTCGTGGAAGAGGACCTACCTCTCCGCGCGGGACCGACACACCGACCTCTCGGTGGCGAGCCCAACCTACCAGTTCCCTGACTCCGATACCTACGCGGCGTTCGTGTACGATGGCGGAGCGTCGTTCTTCCAGGACGTGCGCGACGCGGCGGGAGGGATTGCCTTCTTCGATGCCCTTCGTGACTACTACGAAGAGGAGACGGGGAGAATCGCAAGCCGGCGCGACCTCCTCCCCCGACTCGAGACCGCCTGCTCTTGCAGCCTGTCGGACCTCGTCTCCTCCTACCTGCGCCCGCGGTAGCCGCGCCAGAGACCGGAGCGAAACCCGGCCCCTGGATTCGTGTATGTAGAGACGAAGCCTTCATGAGGAAAGGGGGACGCGGAACATGAACAGACGAGCGCGCCATAGCGTCGTCGTGCTTTTCGCAAGTTTCTTGGCCATCGGCCTGGCCTGCGGAGCAAGCGATGGGGATCTGCTCTCAACCT
>CAYHBG010000133.1:0-3698 GCA_964354815.1 uncultured Thermotogae bacterium | reverse complement strand
TCTCCCTTCTTCAGGCGGGTCCCCACGCGGGGAAGCTCGACGAAGACGATGTCGCCAAGCTCCTTCTGGGCGTGGTCGGTGATCCCGACCTTCGCCCTCTCTCCCTCCAGGCTGACCCAATCGTGGTCCTTCGTGTAGCGGAACTGCGCCGGATAGCCCATGCTCCCTCCTCAGCGGTGCGCGCTCGCGCGGATCGGGCGGATTATACGGAGGCAGGCTCCTCCGCCCCACGTCGACGAGCTAGAACGGCGCCTTCTCCTCGGCCGCCTCCGGGTAGAAGCTCGCGTACTCCTTGTGGAAGATGGCCGGGAACCTCCCGAGCGGGCCGTTGCGCTGCTTGGCGATGATGATCTCCGCCTCCGCCGCCGCGCCCTGCGCTCCGGCCGCCGCCTCGCCCTCCGGAGGCCGGTAGTAGTCCTCGCGGTAGATGAAGACGACGACGTCCGCGTCCTGCTCGATCGCCCCGCTCTCGCGCAGGTCGGCCAGGCGCGGGTACTTCTTCTCCTCGCCGCGGTGCTCCACGGCGCGGTTCAGCTGCGAGACGGCGATGATCGGGATATCGAGCTCGCGGGCGAGCTTCTTCAACGATCGGGAGATGTACGCCACCTCCTGCTCGCGCACGTCGGTCCGCAGGCCGCCCTCCACGAGCTGGAGGTAGTCGACGATCATCATCCCGAGGTCGTGCTGCGACTTCATCCGTCGTGCCTTGGCCTTGATCTCGAGTATCGAGCTCGTCGTGTCGTCGACGACGATCGTCGCCTGCTGGAACTTGGAGGCGGCGTTCGCCAGGTCTCGCCACTTCGAGGGCTGGATGTACCCTCCGCGCAGCTTGTGGAGGCTGACCATGGCCTCGCCGCACAGGAGCCTCTCCAGGAGCTGCTCCTTGGTCATCTCGAGGGAGAAGACCCCCACGGCCGCTTTCTCCCGCAGGGCGATGTTCCGCGCGATGGCGAGAGCGAGGCTGGTCTTCCCCGTCCCTGGCCGGCCGGCGATCACGGTCAAGTCCGAGCGCTGCAAGCCGGAGGTCATCTCGTCGTACTTCGGAAAGCCGGTCGAGAACCCCCTCAAGGCGCGGCGGTTCGGGTCGTGGTGCAGGGCCTCCAGGGCGTCGATGTGCTCGTAGAGGAACTCGTTCAGGAGGTAGTAGGACTGCCCCTTCTCGTCGCGCCGCGAGACGTCAAAGATCATCGACTCCGCCTTGTCGAGGACCTCCTCCGTCTCCCGCTCCTCATCGTAGCCGAGTTCGCTGATCCTCCCGCCGGTCTCGATCAGGGCGCGCAGGACCGCCTTCTTGCGGACGATCTCCGCGTAGTACTCCAGGCTCGCCGTCGTCGTCACCCGGTCGAGGAGCTCGTTTAGGTACATCCGGCCGCCGGCGCGCTCCATCTCTTCGCGCTCCTCAAGGCGGTTTGCCACGGCGACGATGTCGGCCGGTTCCCCTCGGTCGTAGAGCTCGTGGATTGCGCGGAAGACCACCCGGTGCGCGCGGCGGTAGAAGTCGTCCGGCTTCAGCCGGTCGAGGAGGATCGGGATCGTCGCGTCCGGTTCGAGGAGCGCTGAGCCGAGGACGATCTGTTCGGCCTCGATGTTCTTCGGGAGGTCGCGAACCGAGATCTTGTCTGTGGTGACCTGATCCTCGTCCCTCATGGCGTCCGACCTCCGGCGGCATTATAGGCCCTCGTCCGGAGAAGGGGCAAGCGGATGAAGTGAAGAAAGGAAGGCCCCTTCCGCTTCGCCGCGCGTTGAAAGGGCTCCCTCACCCGGCTATACTCCACGCTCAGCACCAAGCCAAGTCCACAGGGAGGTTGATCGTGGAAGTCCTGACGATGAAGGAGCTCCTGGAGACCGGCGTGCACTTTGGTCACCGAACGCGGAAGTGGAACCCCAAGATGGCGCGGTACATCTTCACCGAGCGCAAGGGGATCCACATCATCGACCTCGAGCAGACCGTCGAGATGTTCAAGAAGGCCTACTTCTTCGTGCGCGACCGCGCGGCGGCCGGCGACGAGGTCCTGTTCATCGGGACGAAGAAGCAGGTCCAGTCGACGATCGCTGAGGAGGCGAAGCGCTGCGGCGCTCACTTTGTGAACCGCCGCTGGCTCGGCGGGACGCTGACCAACTTCATCACCATCAAGAAGAGCATCGACCGGATGCAGGCGCTGGAGCGGATGGTCGAGGAGGGGATCCTCGACCGGATCCCGATCCAGGAGGCGAACGCGATGCGCCGCGAGCTCGGCAAGCTCGAGCGGAACCTGGACGGACTCCGCCACCTCAAGAAGTGCCCAGGAGTTCTGTACGTCATCGACCCGGACATCGAGGCGAACGCGGTGCACGAGGCGAACATCCTCAAGGTCCCCGTGATCGCCATCGTGGACACCAACTGCGATCCCGACCCGATCGACTACCCGATCCCCGGGAACGACGACGCGATCAAGGCGACGAAGCTCATCACCTCGCGGATCGCCGACGCCGTCCTCGAGGGGCGCGAGGGGAGGCAGGACGAGCCCGAGGCCTCGCCCGCCGCGATGATGGCCGCTGCGGTCGCCGCGGTCACCGAGGAGGAGGTTCGCGCGTCGGAGGACACGGCCGTCGAGGCCCCGATCGAGGAAGGGAAGTAGGCATGGAGATCTCAAGCGAGCTCGTGAAGAAGCTTCGCGCCGAGACCGGCGTGGGGATCATGGACTGCAAGGGCGCCCTCAAGCGCGCGAACGGCGACTTGGAGAAGGCCAAGCAGCTCCTGCGCGAGGAGGGGAAGGAACTCCTCGCCCAGAAGGGGCGCGAGGCGAACGAGGGGCGCGTCGAGGCGTACGGCCACCACAGCGGGAAGGTCGGCGTCCTCGTCGAGGTGGTCTGCAATACCGACTTTGCTGCGAACAGCGACGACTTCCGGCAGTTCACGAAGGACATCGCGATGCAGATTGCCGCGTCCTCGCCGCGCTACCTGTCCCCAGAAGTCGTTCCCCAGGCCGACCTGGATCTCGAGCGCGAGGTGTACCGCCACCAACTCGAGAAGGAAGGGAAGCCGGCGCACATCATCGACAAGGCTGTCGAGGGGCGCCTAGCGAAGTTCTACACCGAGGCCTGCCTCCTGAAGCAGCCGTTCATCAAAGACCCGACGGTCACCGTGGAGGACCTCCTCGCAGAGCTGCGCACGAAGACCGGAGAGAACATCCAGGTCAAGCGCTTCGCCCGCTACGAGGTCGGCGTCGAGGCATGAGCGCGCGGCCCTCTCGCCTCCTTCTCAAGCTCTCTGGTGAGGCGTTGGGAGGGGACGAGGGGGCCTTCTCGCCCCCCGCGATCGAGCGGATCGCCCGTGAGATCGCCTCCCTCAAGGTCGAGCTCGGGATCGTCGTCGGCGGGGGGAACATCCTCCGCGGGGCGAGGGCTCCCTGGCTCGACCGCGTCGAGGCCGACACCCTGGGGATGCTCTCGACCGTGTTGAACGGGGTCGCCCTCCGCGCCGCCCTGGAGGCCGAGGGCCGGGAGGTTCTTCTCCAGTCGGCATTCCGCACCGAGGCAGCGGAGGAGGTCTCCCCGCGCCGGGCACGGAGTGCCCTGGCGAGCGGTGCGATCGTCATCTTCGCCGGCGGGACAGGGAACCCCTTTGTCACCACCGACACCGCGGCCGCGATCCGCGCCGTCTCCATCGGAGCCGGCCTCCTCGCCAAGGCGTCGAACGTCGCCGGCGTCTACACCGC
>CAYHBG010000132.1:0-3703 GCA_964354815.1 uncultured Thermotogae bacterium | reverse complement strand
GGCCCGGTCATCTACCTGGCCCTGGGCCGAGGCGAGGAGCGCGCCGAGCCGGATGGACGCGATTCGGTGTAGCGGCCTGACCAAGCGCTACGAGCGGGGGAAGGTCCTCGCCCTTGCCGGCCTGGACTTCTCCGTCCTGGAGGGGTCGATCTTCGGCTTCCTCGGCCCGAACGGCGCGGGCAAGACCACGGCGATCAAGGTCCTGACGGGCCTCATCGAGCCCTCCTCCGGAGAGGCCTGGGTGGCCGGGGAGTTGGTGACACGGTCGTCGACGCGTCTGCGCTCCCTCATCGGCTACCTCGGCCAGGGTCCGCGCTTCTACTCGTGGATGTCGGGACGGGAACTCCTCGTCTTTGCCGGCGAGCTGTTTGGGGCCAGGCGGGCAGATGCAGCGCGGCGGGCGGACGAGCTCCTCGAGATGTCCGGCCTCTCCCGCGCCGCAGGGCGCCGGATCGGGGGCTACTCGGGCGGGATGGTCCAGCGGCTGGGCGTCGCCCAGGCCCTCGTCTCCGCCCCGCGGGTCCTCTTCCTCGACGAGCCGTGTGCCTCCCTCGACCCGCTCGGCCGGCGGGACGTGCTCGAGTTCATCGCCCGCTTGCGGGGCGGGACGACGGTCCTCATGTCGACGCACATCCTGGAGGACGTGGAGCGCGTCTGCGACACGGTCGGGATCATCGACCGCGGGCGGATGGTCGCCGTCGAGCGGATGGAGGGCCTCGTCCGGCGGTTCGCCCCGCCGGCCCTCGTCCTTGAGTTCGAAACTGCGGAGGCAGCGGAGGCCTTCGCTTCTCTCTGGGCCGCGGCGCCCACCAGAGCGCCGCTCGCCCGTGAGGGAGCGCAGATCCGGGTGAGCGCGGCCGACCTTTCCGAGCCCCGCTCCGCAGCGCTACGGCTTGTCGCTGATCACGCGCTCCCCCTCGCGCGCCTGGAGGTCCGCTCCGCCTCGCTCGAAGAGGTCTTCGTCCGGCTCGTGGGAGGCGTCTCGTGAGGGCGCGAACCTTCAGGGTCCTCCTGCGCAAGGAGTTGCGCGAGCAGGTCCGGAGCTACCGCCTCCTCGTGACCCTTCTCCTGTTCGTCTTCCTCGGCCTTGCCTCGCCGCTCCTCGCCAAGCTCACCCCGGAGATCCTAAGGAGCGTCGGGATGGGACAGGGCGTGGTGATCGAGATCCCAGAGCCCACGGCGCTCGATGCGGTGGCTCAATACGTGAAGAACCTCTCGCAGATCGCGCTCTTCGTCCTCATCTTCCTCACCATGGGAGCGGTCGCCGCGGAGAAGGAGCGCGGGACGGCGGCGTTTGTCCTCGTGAAGCCGGTTTCGCGCCTCGCCTTCCTCGGGGCGAAGCTCGCCGTCTCCTGGGCGTCAGTGACGGCCGCGGTCGTCCTTTCCTCCGTCTGCGCCTACGCCTACACGGCCGTCCTCTTCCTTCCCTTGGACGTCACGGCGTTCGCCCTCGCGAGCCTCGCCCTCCTCCTTCACCTCCTGACCTTCGTCACGACCACCGTGGCCTTCAGCGCGGCGGCGCGCTCCCAGGTCGTGGCCGGTGTCCTCTCCTTCGTTGCCTGGATCCCGCTCGCGTCGCTCGGCGGCCTGGGGTACGCGACCGAATTCCTGCCTGGCCGGCTCCTCTCCGCGGCCGCAGCGGCCACCGCAGGAGGCCCGCTCCCCTGGGAGCCGCTGGTCGGGAGCGGGGCTCTCATCGTTCTCTCCTTCGTGGGGGCGGTCGCCGCCTTCCGCCGCTGGGAGCCATGAAGAGAAACGGCGCAGGCACTCTGCCTGCGCCGCTCTCGTCGTACCGATGAAGCTCTCTATCTACGCCTGAGGGCCTGCCTGGGTGTCAGCGACGGGACTCACGTCCTGCGCCTGGGGGCCCCTCGGCCCGTCTGCCACGAGGTACTCCACCTTCTGCCCCTCGCTCAGCGACTTGAATCCCGCACCGCGAATGGAGCTGAAGTGGACAAACACGTCTCCACCTTGCGCTCGCTCGATGAAGCCGAACCCCTTGGCATCGTTGAACCACTTGACCTTACCGGTCTCACGCTCTGCCACGGTCAATCTACCTCCTTGGTGTTGGGAGTTTGATCTTGAGCAGAACGTTCTAAGCGAAAGGCAACGGATCACACCCTCGAGGTAAAACGACTGCAAGACAGCCAACAACGCCGGGATTGTACCCTCGCCTCCGTGGATCGCAAGGAGCGGAGGAGGAATCGCGCTCCGGGTCTCGCTTCCGCGTGTGCGTCGACGCTCGTTCCCGCTGCCCTTTTCTCTCTAGTAGCTTGGGTGGGCTTGCAGAACGGTCCCCCTGCGGGTATGCTCTGATCCGTTTCCGGGGGCGCCCACGGTGCCCACGATAGGAACACCCATCGCGAAACAAGAGATCGAGCTGAGAGTGCGACTTGGCTCACACGGAGTCAAGGAGGACTCTCATGGGATTCGACGCGTTTTCGTTTGACCCGCGCATCGGCGCGGGCATCAAGGCTGCCGGCTACACCACACCAACACCCATCCAGGAGCGGGCGATCCCGCTCGTGATCGCGGGGCGCGACGTGCTTGGCATCGCGCAAACAGGGACCGGCAAGACCGCAGCGTTCGTTCTGCCGATCCTGGAGCGGCTTGTCAAGAAGCCGTCGCGGCACGTGCGCGCGCTCATCGTCGCGCCGACACGCGAGCTCGCAGAGCAGATCCACCAGGCGGCGGTCAGCCTGAGCGGCAAGACCGGCGTCCGGAGCGTCGCCATCTACGGAGGCGTCGGCAAGAGCCCGCAGATCGCCGCACTGCGGCGCGGCACGGAGATCGTCGTCGCCTGCCCGGGCCGGTTGCTCGACCACCTCGACGACCGAAACATCGACCTCTCGCACGTCGAGGTCCTCGTCCTGGATGAGGCGGACCGCATGTGCGACATGGGCTTTCTGCCCGACGTCCGGCGCATCCTGCGCGCTCTGCCGAAGGAGCGCCAGACGCTCTTCTTCTCCGCGACCATGCCGCGGGACATCCGCCTCCTCGCGGACAGCATCCTCCGGAACCCGGCGACCGTTCAGATCGGGACGATGACCCCGGTGGAGACGGTCTCCCACGCCCTCTACCCGGCGCCGGAGGGGCTCAAGGCCGAGCTTCTGCTCGAGGTCCTCCGCCAGACGCCGACCGAGCGGGTCCTGATCTTCACCCGCACGAAGCACCGCGCCGACAGCCTCGCCCGCCGTCTGGCGAACCACGGGCACCGCGTCTCCGCCCTTCAGGGGGACATGCCGCAAAGGGAGCGTCAAAGGGCGATCAACGGCTTCCGGGACGGGCGCTATGATCTCCTCGTGGCGACCGACATCGCGGCGCGCGGGATCGACGTGCCGGGGATCTCGCACGTGATCAACTTCGACGTGCCGGACACGGTCGACGCCTACACGCACCGGATTGGCCGCACCGGTCGCGTCCAAGAGACGGGCGAAGCGTTCACCCTCGCCGGGCGAGCGGACGAGCTCTTGGTGGCGGACATCGAGAGGGCGCTCGGCGCCCGGATCGAGCGGCGGCGGCTCCCGAACTTCGACTACGGGACCACGACCGTCACCAGTTCCTCCCGTCCGACACGGCCGGTCGCCGCGCGGAGGGCAGACCCACGCGATGAGCCCGCTCAAGCGCGCTCCCGACCCACCCGACCAGGGATCGTCCTCTCGGGCTCGCATACGCGGAGGCGCAGCACCGCTCCGGCCCTCGC
>CAYHBG010000131.1:0-3723 GCA_964354815.1 uncultured Thermotogae bacterium | reverse complement strand
CCTCGCCGCTCCACAGATTGGCGTCGTGGACGGCCCAAGCTACGACTTCGGGACGATCCCAGCGGGGACCGTGATCACGCACGACTTCATCCTCACCAACGCCGGGGACGCAACACTCGAGATCAGCCGGGTCCAAGCGGCGTGCGGCTGCACGACGACGACCCTGGACAAGATGAGCCTCGAACCCGGCGAGTCCGTGACGCTCACCGCCCAGTTCAACTCGACCGGCTTCAGGAGCGCGGTGGACAAGCCGATCTACGTCTACTCGAACGACCCCATCACGCCGACGTTCCTCCTCCACCTGGTGGGGATCGTCCAGAGCCCGCTTCAGCCCTACCACATCCCGGTCGACGAACTGGACTACCTGTACTACCTCTTGATCGACCTGCGCACCCCGGAGGCCTACGCCACCTCGCACCTCTTCGGTGCGTTGAACATCCCCTTCGCTGAGCTCGGCCAATGGCTGGACCGCCTCCCCAAGGAGGGCGTCCTCGTCATCTTCTACGACCAGGATGGCTCCCTCTCCGACCAGGCTGCTCAGGCGTGGCAGAACCTGGGCTACGTCGAGGCGAAGAGCCTGTTCGGCGGACTCGATGAGTGGACGAAGGCGTACGCGGCCAAACACCTCCTCGAGCCGACGCCGTAGCGCAAGACAGGCCCGCGCTTTCGGGTAGAATCGCCGCCCGGCGCGGCCGTTCCGGTTGTCCGCGCAGAGAGAAGGAGGCCCCTTGAGACGGTCCCTCATCCTCGTCGTCGTGCTCTTGACGCTTGCGTCCACCGCGGTGCGCGCCGCAGCGACGGAGGTCCTCTTCTTCTACGAGGAGGGGTGTCCCCACTGCGCCCGGATGACCGAGGTCCTGGACGACCTTGCGACGACGACTCCGGGGTTCTCCGTCGCCCGGCACGAGATCGGGTCGTTCGAGGCACGTGACCTCCTGCCACGCCTCCTGCGAGCGTACGGAGCGGAGATGGGAAGTGTGCCCCTCATCTTCGTCGGCGACGTCGCCTTCGTCGGTGGGACGCTGTACGAGCCAGGGAACCGGCCGGTCGACCTCTCCGGCCGCACGGAGGAGCTCGCCCTGCGCGAGGCCGTGACGAAGGCCATCCAGGCCGGGGCGCCTTCCCCTCTATCCAAGATCCCTCAGACGCAGACCGAGATCGTGCTCTTCGTCGCCCCCGGCTCGCCGGACAGCGACCGCCTGGAGGGGGCCGTCACCGACCTCCTTGCGCGTCACCCCGAGGTCGGAGTCGCCCGCTACGTCGCCGGGACGCCGGAGGCGGACGAACTCCTGGGGAAGCTCCTTCGCCTTGCGGGCGTGAAGGGAAAGGCGCCCGCCCTCTTCGTCGGGGACTCGATCCTCGTTGACGGGAAGGTTTACGAGAAGCGCCAGCCCGCGCGCCCGTTCACCTACAGCGAACGAGATCTCCTTGCCCTTGAGGCGACGGTCGAGAGGGCGATCGCCGCGAAGGCCGCCTCGCCGATCGACAAGCTCCGAGTCAGGGAGAAGGCGACCCTGTGGGCGGTCATCGGGTCAGCGGCCCTGGACTCGATCAACCCGTGCGACTTCGCCGTGATGATCCTCCTCCTGGGAAGGCTGCTGGTGATCGGCCGACGGAGGAAGGTCCTGTGGGCCGGGCTCGCCTTCGCCGCCGCGGTCTACCTCGTCTACTTCCTGATGGGGTTCGTCGTGTACACGATCCTCGGCGCGTCGCTCGGCACCCGCGGCCTGCGGAGCGGATACATCCTCGCCGTCTCGTGCATTGCGATCCTGATGGGGCTGTGGCAGATGAAGGACCTCATGTGGTACGGGAAGTGGTTCTCGATCGAGGTCCCAGAGCGATGGAAGCCGAAGGTGAAGCGGGTGACAGACTCGGTCTTCTCGGTCCCTGGGGTCTTCGTTGCCGGGATGATTGACGCGATGTTCCTCGCCCCGTGCACCTCAGGCCCGTACATCGCCATTCTCTCCCTCCTCTCCCAAACGACGAGCCGCCTCCAGGGAGTCCTCCTTCTCCTCCTGTACAACCTGATCTTCGTCCTCCCGCTCGTCGCGATCGCGGTCACGGTTCACCTCGGGCTCACGACCACGGCCCGCGCGGAGCGCTGGCGCACGGCGAAGACGGGGAAGCTCCACTTCGTGAGCGGGGTCGTGATGTTCGTCCTCGGGGTGGGGATGATCATCGGACTCCAGCTCGGGTATATTTAGCCGCATCCGGCCCTAGCGCCGAACGGCAGGGGGTGAGCCCGTGATGCGCACGATCAAGGCAATCCTTCCTCTCGCCCTCCTCATCCTTGCTGCGGGGGGAGTCCTGGCGGCGTCGGGGCGCCCCCAGGTCCTCTTCTTCTACCAAGAGGGGTGCCCGGACTGCGTGCGGATGGAGGAGGCCCTGACCCTCGCCCTCAACGAAACCCCAGGGCCGGAGGTGGCCCGCTACGAGCTCTCCGCGCCCGGGGCACAGGACCTTCTCGCCCGCCTCTCCTCCGCCTTCGAGATCACCTCCCCCAACGTCCCTCTCTTCTTCGTAGGCGACAAGGCGATCGTCGGAGCTGGGATGCCCGAGGAGCTGCAGCTCCGCGCGGAGATCCAGCACTGCGCCTCGGTGGGCTGCCCGTCCCCGCTCGACCGGGTCTCGCCCCCCTTCCCCTGGCTCGATCTTCTCACCCTCGCCGCGATCCTTGCCCTGGCCGGGTTCTTCCTCATGCTTCAGAGCCTGTAGCGTCCGGTTGCGCGGGACCCGCGCCACTGCCTATACTGCCGAAGGGGCAGGATGGACAGAGACCTAGAGCGTCGACTGGTAGAACTGGACAACGAGGGCCTCCTTGCCCTCCTCGGTCGGCTCCGGGCCGATCGGAGGCATGTCGAGCCCATCGCGCAGGTCCGCGACGAGATCGTCCGGCGGAACGTCGGCCTGGTGAAATCGATCGCCCAAGAGTTCCGCAACGCGGGCGAGCCGCTCGAAGACCTCGTCCAAGCGGGGTACATCGGTCTCCTGAACGCGGTCGCCAACTTCGACCTCGCGCGCGGCACGCGCTTCTCCACCTACGCCACCTACCTCGTCAAGGGGGAGATCCGCCACTACATCCGCGACCGCCACGCCATGGTGCGCATTCCCCAGTGGGTCCAAGCGATGAACCGTCGGGTGAAGGGCGAAGAGGAGGCGTTCTTCCAGGCCGAAGGACGTCCGCCGACCCTGCGCGAGCTCGCCGACCGGGTGGGGCTGACCGAGGGAGCCCTCGTACAGCTCCTCCGCGGGCGTGAGGCGATGACGTACGTGTCGATCGACGAGGAGCGCCGCGCCCAGGACCCCAACCCCTCTCCCCCGGAGATCCTTCACCTGGCGACGCCGGAAGACGGGGGCTTCCCGTTCGACCTTCGCGTCCGGATCCTGATCACGATCGAGCGCCTGGAGCGAATGGAGCGGGAGATCGTCGAGGGTCTCTTCTACGAGGGGAGGAGCCAAGACGAGGTTGGGAGAAGCCTCGGGATTTCCCAGCGCCAGGTCTCACGCCTCAGGGAGCAGATCCTAGCGAAGGTTCGCCAGGACCTTGTCGGTCCGGGAGAAGGGAAGACGGCGGAATGAAGGAGGACTCGGCGTGAGCCACGAGGGCCGCGTGCTCGACCTGCTGGACCTGATCGGACGGACGATCGAGAGGCTCCGCGCCTCCGTCGACCTGTTCGAAGCGGAGCGGCGCGAGGACGGCGTCACCGAACTGTCCGCCGCCGT
>CAYHBG010000130.1:0-3723 GCA_964354815.1 uncultured Thermotogae bacterium | reverse complement strand
CGTTCCCGTTGCTCCCTTTCGAGACGACTCGTATAATCCCGGAACTCAAACGACGTAGAGGAGCGTTCTCGCGTGACAGGGCACGAACCCACCTACCAGGTGAAGGAGCGGTCGGCGACCGATGTTACCGTCCTCGTGACGGTGCCCGCGGAGACGGTCAAGGAGCGGATCGAGGGGGCGTACCGGGAGTACGCGCGCGAGGCAAGGATCCCCGGGTTCCGTCCGGGGCGAGCCCCGCGCTCCCTCCTCGATGCCCACTTTGGGCACGACACCTTCCTCGACGAGGCGAAGAAGGACCTCGAGCGGGAGCACCTCCCGAAGGCCCTGGACCACCTGGCCCTGAAGCCGGTGACCCCTCCCGCGCTCAAGCCAGCGACCCTGGCCGAGTCGGCCCCCTTCTCGTTCGAGGCGAGCTTCTCCGTCCTCCCGGAGTTCAAGCTCCCGGCCTACCGCGGGGTCGCCCTCTCTGCGAAGAAGGCGCCGGCCGTCAGCGACGAGGACGTCGAAGCCGCCCTCGCCGAGATTCGCTCCCAGTTCGGGACCCTGGAGCCGAAGGAGGGGGAAATCGTCCAGGAGGGGGACGTCGTCCACGTCAAGGAGAAGGACGAGGCGTGGGACACGCGCGCCGAGGCCTCGAATGAGGTCACGGCGAGGCTCGTCGGCCACAAGGTGGGGGAGACCGTCACGATCGACCTCGACCTTCCCGAGGGGCGGAGTATCCACGCCTCCCTTGAGATCGTCGGGCTGAAGCAGGTCCGCCTCCCGGAAGTCGACGACTCCCTGGCGAAGGACGCCGGGCGGGAGAGCCTCGCTGCCCTGAAGGAGGAGCTGCGCCAGGGACTCGAGGCGTCTCGCGCCCGGGAGCACGAGGCGGAGATCGAGAGGGCCCTGCTCGACCGGCTCTTGGAGCAGACGGAGATGCCCCTCCCCACGGCCCTGGTGGACGAGATCGCCGGGGAGGAGATGGAGCGCCTGAAGAAGAACCTCGCCCATCCGCGCTCGCCCCTCTCGTTCGAGGACTACCTCGCGCGGAAGGAGACGAGCGAGGAGGCGGTGCGCGACGACTACCGCCAGGCAGTGACGCGTCGGATTCGGCGCGAGCTCGTCCTGCAGAAGGTGGCCGAGGCGGAGAGGATCGCGATCGGCGACCCGGAGCTCGAGGCGCTCGCGACCGAGGAGGCGAAGGGAGACGGAGAGGACCCCTTGCGGTACATCGCCCGGCTGAAGGCCGAGGACCGCTGGGACGGCTACCGCTCCTACCAAGAGAACGCGCGGGTCCTCCGCCTCCTGCGCGAGGCGGCCGCGATCACGGAGGAGAGATGAAGAAACCGACAGCGCAGATCCCGTTCGTCATCGACCAGTCCGGGCACACGGAGCGAACCTACGACATCTACTCGCGCCTCCTCGAGGACCGGATCGTCTTCCTGCGCGATCCGGTCGACGACGACGTCGCGAACCTCGTCATCGCCCAGATCCTCTTCCTCGCGGCGAAGGATCCGTCCAAGGACATCAAGCTGTACATCAACTCGCCCGGCGGGGTCGTCACGGCGGGGTTCGCCATCTACGACACGATGCGCTTCGTGAAGTGCGACGTCGCCACGACCTGTCTCGGGCAGGCGGCGAGCATCGCCGCCGTCCTCCTCGCCGCGGGGACAAAGGGCAAGCGCGCCGCGCTCCCCAACTCGCGCGTCCTCATCCACCAGGTCTTCGGCGGGGCGCAGGGGCCGGCGATCGACGTCAAGATCCAGACGGACGAGCTCCTCCGCGTCCGCGACCAGATCAACCAGACCCTCGCCTTCCACACCGGCCAAGCGGTGAAGAAGATCGCGAAGGACACGGAGCGCGACTACTACATGGCGCCGGAGGAAGCGCTCGCCTACGGTCTGATCGACCGGATCATCGCTCCGAAAGACTGATCGCGACTCGGAAGGAGAGGCGGTCGAACCCGTCTTCGTCGACCTTGAGCGCGACGTCGAAGGAGACGGCTTCGCCGTCCACGGGCGCGGAGAGGGTGACCTCGTAGCCGGCGAGCTCGAGGCTTCCGCTCTTCGGTTTGAACGTCGCCTTGGCATCAAGGTCGATTCCCTCGAGCTCGGCCGAGACGGAAGGGACGACCTCCGTGATCGCGACTCCCGAGCCGCTCTGGAAAGCGTGATCGCAGACGAGCTTGAAGGTGAGGAAGGAGAGCGCCTCGCAGGTCGCGGTCAGGACCCCCGTCGTCGGACGGCCGAGCGAGATCGCGGGCTTGAACGTGAGGACCTCCTTGACGGACCACCTCCCGGAGGGGAACTGGAACGTCACCTTCCCCTGATCGAAGGCCTCCTTCTTGCACAAGAGCTCGACCTCGATCTCCTTCTCTCCGCAGTCCATCCCTGCCGTCGCCCGGAGGTACGCGTCGCGGAAGACGAGATCGAGCGAGAAAGGACAGCCGGCGAGGCGGAGCTTGTCCGCGCCCAGGGTCACCTCGTCGAGGACGAACTCGCTCTTCTTCTCCTTGATCGTCGCCGCGAGGTCGACGAGGGCGGAGCCGATCGGAAGGTCCTTCGCGGCGAGGTCAACCGTCTCTGCAAGCTTTCTGTCGAAGCTGAGCTCCGCCTCGAGGTCGATCCCTTGGTCGAGCGCGAGGTCCGCCGCAAAGGTTAGCGAGGAGGGTCCCTTCTCGTCGGCCTTGGCGGTGAGGCCGACGACGAGAGCGTCCCAGGTTCGCTCGACGGCAAAGGAGAGATCGGTCTCGAGCGTCTTCCCTTTCCAGGTCAGCTTCCAGGAGAAGTCCCCGTCCCAGGTGGCCTCCGCCTTGACGAGGACCGAGAGGGAGGCGAGGATCAGGAGGATGCCGCGCATCGTGGAGGATAAGTTCATGGGCGAACCTATCCTACAGCCAATGAGACGCATTGACAAGACCTCTCCGATCCCTGCAAGAGCACTAGGCTAGGGAAGAGGGTCTCGCTAGGCGGAGGGCAAGACGTGAGTCAGCCGATACGCATCGCCGCACGGGCCGTGATCCTCGACGAGCGGGGGGTCCTTCTCACAGAGAATCGCGACGACCAGGGCACGTTCTGCCTTTGCCCGGGAGGAGGGCAGCTTCACGGGGAGACGCTCGTTCAGGCGCTTCTCCGCGAGTGCCGGGAGGAGATTGGAGCGGACGTCGACGTCGGAGACCTTCTGTTCGCTCGCGACTACGTGGGAGTCCACCACGAGTTCGCCGCAACGGAGCCAGAGGTTCACCAGGTCGAGCTCTACTTCCTATGCCGGCTGGCCTCGGGGAGCACACCGTCGGACGGGAATGCGCCCGACGCCTGGCAGACAGGGGTGCGATGGGTCTCGATCACAGACCTCGACCGCGTTCGCCTGTACCCCGCCGCCCTCGTGGAGCCGCTCCGGTCGCTGGCGCGCGGCGAAGGGGCGGGACCGACCTACCTCGGCGACGTCAACTAGGAGGCTAGCCGCACGTTCCTCCACCGCAGCATCCGCCGAAGGCCTTCACAACGAGCACGAGCGCCATCACGGCGATGACAATCCAGGACAGATCCGCTTCCATCTCCACCTCCCGGCCTCGATCTCGTGACTGAGGGGAAGTCTCCCCAAAAGGAGACCCGGGGACAACCGGAGACCTGCCCGTCCTACCCGCCCACCTGGAACCCGCCCCCGGTCGGCGCGTAGCGCAGGATCGCTTCGGGGAAGGCAAGGATGGAGACGTAGACCCAGACGTTCCCCGACCGGCGC
>CAYHBG010000129.1:0-3800 GCA_964354815.1 uncultured Thermotogae bacterium | reverse complement strand
GTCGCCCCGTTGACGACGAAGAGGTCGGACGCCGGCCCGTCTGTGGCCCTCTGGTCGGACAGCGCGAGAGGGACGAGCGCGCTCACCGGGAGGGGCTCTCGAGGCGAGTTGCCGAGGAAGCGGCTTGTTGTCCAGGTGGCCGTGAAGGCGACGGCGAGGACGAGGGTGCCGACGAGCGCCCAGCGCCACCGCGGGGCCAGCCTGGCGCGCAAGCCGGCCGCCGCGGCGAGGGGAGCGACGTAGGCCGCGACCCACGCCGATGCGCTCGCCGCCGCCGCTCTCTGGCAGGGGTACACCGCCCGGGAGGGCTTCGTCCCCGTCCGGAAGACCAGCCACAGGAGGCTCCCCAAGCCGACAAGGAAGGCGCTATGAGAGAGCGCGCGCCAGAGGTGTCGTGCGCGATGGGTCAGGCTCCGACCGTGGATCTTCACTGGCATTCACCTCGCTCTTCTGTCTTGGACACGAGCGCCTGGCGGACGCCCGCCCGGCCGAGGGGCCCATTCTACCCGCAGGCGCTGCGCCTGCTCCTCCCCGGCGCCTTGTCAGGCTCAGAGGCAACGAAACCCCGCATGGCGCGACCCGCGCCGCTTGTCCCTCGGGCTTAGGGTCTCGCCGGAGGCCAGCGCGACTCCGTCCAGACCGGGTACACGCTCGGCTCGCTCGCCAAGCGCCTGACGTCGGTCCCGTCCGCGTCCATGACGTAGACGTGGTAGACTCCCCCGCGGTCGCTCTCGAAGGCGATCTGCGTTCCATCGGGAGACCACGTCGGGCCGGCGTCCCACGACGCGTTCGTCGTCAGGCGCGTCTGGCCGCTCCCGTCGGCGTTCATCACGTAGATCTCCGGGTTCCCGTCGCGCAGGCTGACGAAGGCGATCCGCGAGCCATCCGGGGACCAGGCCGCCCCCCCGTCCAGCGCCGGGTTCTGGGTCAGGTTCTCTTGGCCCGTCCCATCCGCGTTCATGGAGAGGATCTCGCCCACCCCGTCGCGGTCGCTCTGGAACGCGATCTTCGACCCGTCGGGGGACCAGAGGGGGAACCAGTCCGTGGCGACGTGGTGTGACAGGTTCGTGGCGGTCGTCCCTTCCGCGTCCATGACGATGACCTCGTAGCTCTCGCCGTCGATGATGAGGTTCGGGGCCGTCTCGCCCTGTGTGTGGACGTGGATGCCCATGGGCCACCAGGAGTAGAGGAGGATCTTTGTTCCGTCAGGGGAGAAGGACGGCCAGCCGTCGAAGTCCGGGTCGTAGGTCAGGTTGATCTCCCGCGATCCGTCGGCGTCCATGACGTAGACGTCGAAGTTCCCGTAGCGGTCGGTCTGGAAGACGATCTCCGTCCCGTCGGGGGACCACGCCGGGAACTGGTCCAGAGCCGGATCATCGGTCAGGCGGATCTCGCCGGTCCCGTCCGCGTTCACGACGTAGATGTCCTGGTTTCCCCCGGAGAGGTCGCGCATGAAGGCGACCTTCGTCCCGTCGGGCGACCACTGGGGCCAGCCCGCGATTCCGCCCGCGGTGAGGTCGAACGCCAGAGACCCATCGGGGTTGGCGAGGCAGATCACCTGGGTCGAGCCGCGCAGAGCGACGTAGAGGATGCCGCGGGTCACGCTGAACGTGCCCGTGCCTGCGGTCTCGCCGCCCACGGTCACGAGGACGGAGACGCCGCTCGACTCGCCGCCCGGTGTCGGCAGGAGAGGGACGCGGGCGGTGATCGTCGTGTCACTCCACGAGAGGACGGTCGCCTCGACGCCATCGAAAGAGACCTCACTCGAACCCTGCGTGGCTCCGAAGCCCATTCCGACGAGGGTGACGGGCGTGTTCACCGGTCCGCTCGTCGGGTTGAGGGTGAGCGTCAGGGTCACCGGCGGGAACAAGAGGTCGCACCCAGCGAGGGCGGCGACCAGAAGAAGCAGCGTCATGGTTTGGAGTGCAATCCGCTTCGTCACCTGGAACCTCCTTCTCTCTGTCCACTTGGCCGCGACCAGACTAGCACAAACCGTGCGACTGGTGAACCAGAGGGTGCCTCGCCGAGAGAGGTCCTTTCCCGCCCCTCGCGGAGCGGGCTCGTCACTCACTGGCTCGCGAACGGCGGATCCCGCGGCATTCGCTCTCCCCATTGCTTGACGCCACGACGTCTTTTGCCTAGCCTGCTGTCCGTGGCCGTCGGTCGGGCATGGCCACAGGGCTCTGGTGAGAGGAACAGACAGGTGCGGGACCTCCGCCCTACTGGACCGCCAGAGGCGAGGTGCCCGACGACGGGTGCCGTTGAGGAGGTGCGATGAACGCGTGGAAGGGAAACGCCGCTGGCGGAGGGCGATTCGCGCTGCGGACGGTCCTTGCGATCGCCTGTGGGATGGGGCTCCTCGTCGGTGCGGGATGCACGCCGCCGGAGAGGGCGGTCGAGTTCTCCGCTTCGTCCGTCGAGGGGTTGGCTCCACTCCCGGTGGTCTTCACCGCCGAGGTCGATGCCGATGCCCAGAGCTTCGCCTGGGACTTCGGCGACGGGGGGACCTCGACGGACCCGGTGGCGCTCCACGTGTACCGGGAGGGGGGCCTGTACACGGTCACGTTGGCGGTGGTCTTCGCCGGCGGAGCCACTGGGTTGGCCACAAAGAGCGATTTCATCGAAGTGGCGCTTGCGCACGCGCAGCCAGGACACCTCTACTGGATCGATGAAGACGGCTCCATTTGGCGGGGGGCCCGGGATGGCTCGTCCAAGGAGGTGGTCGTCACGAGCGCCGCAGGAGCGCGGACCCTCGAGATCGCCGCCGGCAAGCTCTACTGGACCGTCGACGCATCGTACGGGCAGATTGCGCGGGCGAACCTGGACGGGACGGGCCGCCAAGCCCTCGTCAGCGGGGTCTATCGTCCGCGGGGGCTGGCGGTCGACTCTCGCCACGGGAAGATGTACTGGACCACGTTCCCCACAGACCCCCAAGCCTCGAATCCCAAGCCGGGGCGGACGATGCGCGCCAACCTCGACGGAACCAACGTGGAGGAGATCTACGACTTCTCCCTGCGCCTCCCAGGTCAGCAGCGGTGCGGCGATGCGGTCGCCGTCGACCCCATGGCCAACCGGCTCGTGTGGGTCTACCAGGAGAACGACGTCTATGGCTGGGGTTCCTTCTCCGAATCCGTCGCGGAGGCATGCAAGGGCGAGATCCAGTCGGCCCGCACGGACATCCCCTCGGCCCACACCCTCCGGGGGGACTTCTGCCACATCGCGGATCTCGTCCTCGATCCTGTCGCGAACGCGCCGGCTCTGCACATGTACTGGATCGCGGAGATGGATCACCCCGGCGGCGCGGGTGTTCTGGTGCGCGCGAACCCGAACGCGGTGACCGAGAAGGTTGTCCTAATTGGGATTGATGGGGGTACTTCGCTCGATCTCGACGTGGCGGAAGGGACGCTCTACTGGTCGGACGAAGCGGGCATCCATCGGGCGAACCTGGACGGGACGTCCCCAGCGCTCATCTTCCCGGGAGTGGCCGCGACGTCGATCGCTCTCGATCGCTAGTCCGAACGGCCCAGGCCTCGACAGCTCTACGGCCTCGTCGGCGGCCGGCGCGACTCGGTCCACGCCGGAGACACTCGGGCTTGGCCGCCATGCGTTTCACGTCTCTGTCGGCGGCGTCCGCAACGGGCACAGAGGGGCCCGGACCGGGCGGTCGGCAACCTCGAAGGGCGGGAAACGGCACGGGACATACGTTCCTGTTCCGGAGGGTGGCCTGTTGACAAGAGGTCAGTGCACTAGTAGACTAGCGCACCATGACGGATAGACACGGGTGGTTCCTCGACCCGGAG
>CAYHBG010000128.1:0-3867 GCA_964354815.1 uncultured Thermotogae bacterium | reverse complement strand
CAGACGTTTCCGTCCGGACACCGTACGGGCTTGGACTTGTACTCGAGACTGGGGATCGAGTAGCCGTCGGTCCCGTTCGGGCTGCATGGAAAGGCCCATGGAGACGCCACTTCCTCTGCCAGCGAGGGGATGGCGGCTAGAGCGCGACCCTGTTCCACAACGGCCTGCGCCGCCAGCCTCCTCTGCAGGCGCTTGTGTGTGCACGAGAAGCCAGGATAGAGTGGCCTACATAGAAGAACGGATGCCCGGGGCGGATCAGAGCCCGAAGCAGGCGAGCAAGGGCAGGAGTTGCCGTGTCAGGCCGGCAAGAGGAGGAGCGCATGACCAAGATTCTGTGGATCAACCCCATCGCGACAGCTGACTACGATCACGCCCTGCAAGAGTGGATTGATACGGCAAAACGCCCTGAGACCCAGGTCGACGTGGTCTCGCTGAAGCGAGGGACAAGGCACACGGAGTACCACTACTACGAGGCACTGATCCTGCCTGACCTCCTTCACCGAGTGAAGCGCGCAGAACGAGAAGGATACGACGCAGCCGTGCTTGGCTGCTTCTACGACCCAGGACTGCGCGTGGCGCGGGAGATCACGGATCAGATCGTCGTCGCCGCGCCGGCTGAGGCGAGCATGCTCATCGCAGCGGCCCTGGGACACCGCTTCTCCATCATTGTGGGCAGGAAGAAGTGGATCCCGAAGATGCACGAGAACGTAGTCAACTACGGTCTCGAGACGCGGCTTGCTTCCTTTGAGTCGGTCGATCTGGGAGTTGAGGACTTCCAGAAAGACGTGAAGGAGACTGAGCGCCGACTTACCAAAGCGGCGCAACGGGCTATCGAAGAGAGGCTTGCCGAAGTGATCATCCTGGGATGTGGCCTGCAGTACGGTTTCTACGAAGTGCTGCAGAAGAAGCTGGGCGTTCCGGTGATCGACGTCGTCCTTGCCGCGCTGAAACACGCCGAGCTGGGGATTGAACTGCGACGGCGATTCGGCTGGGGACACAGCAAGCGCTACGAATACGAATCACCGCCGACCGCTGAGATCGCGGCGTGGGACTTGGCCAAGCAGTTCCCTGAGATGGAGGGATTGTGGTACTGAAAGGATGCCTCGGGCGGGTGCATGTCGCTCAGACGAGGAGCCACGACGGTGACTGAACGGGAACCGGAGAGACAGGCGATCGCCGGCGCGACGCTGATCGACGGGACGGGCCGTGCTCCCGTCCTGGACGCTGTTGTGATGGTCGACGGCGATCGCATCGAGGCGGTTGGAACGCGCGGTTCAGTCCAGTTGACGGCCGGGGTGGAGGTTCTCGATGCGAGGGGAAAGTACCTTCTCCCCGGCCTAATCGACTCCCATGTGCACGTGGCCGCGTCAGGGTACGTGCCAACAAGGCCGAGGGGGTCGGAAACAGCCTACAAGACGGTCATTGCCATCAACAACCTCCGCTCGGCCCTTCAGGCAGGGGTGACCACGGTTCGCGACCTCTGTGGCGATCGCATCAACCTCGCGCTGCGGACAGCAGTGGAGCGAGGCATGCTGGTTGCGCCACGGATGTTCACTGCAGGGAAGGGGATCTGCATGACCGGAGGGCATGGAACGAGCGAACCTGGCTTCGTCCACGAGGTCGACAGCCCCGATGCCGTGCGCGCGAAGGTTCGCGAGGAGTTGGCGGCTGGGGCTGACTTCATCAAGCTCCTTGCCTCGCACCGAACGGACTACCCCGAGTTCTCTCAAGCTGAGATAGAAGCCGGCGTGAGTGAGGCCCACCGCCTGGGGCTCAGGGTTGCGATCCACGCGGCCAACTTCGTCAGTGTTCGAATGGCCGCCCAAGCAGGAGCGGACACGATCGAGCACGGCAGCTTTGTCGATGAAGAAGCCGCGGATCTCATGGCGGAGAAAGGCATCATCCTGGTCCCCACCCTCTGGGTTAAGCACGATCTCGCGGAGAGGTTGGAGAAACTGAAAGCTACACCGGAGCAGTTCCCCTGGGGGGACAAGAAGGATCTCCACATCAGCGCAACCTGGTTTCAGCGTTGCGTTGCGCAATTGCCAAAGACCATCGAGCTTGTCCGGTCGAAGGGGATCCGGATCGCTGCCGGCACAGACTTCATCATGGCGGACCGCCCGTGGGCACTACTGGCTGAGGAGATGGAATACCTTACCCGGTTCGGCCTGTCCAACATGGAGGCGATCGAGTCGGCAACCCGCGTTGGCGCTGAAGCACTGGGAGAAGCTGACGACCTCGGCACGGTAGAGAAAGGGAAGGTGGCCGACCTGATCCTGGTCGACCGCGACCCGCTCGCAGACATCGCCGCGATCGCTGAGGTATCGTGGGTGATGAAAGAAGGGAAGGTCATCCCGCGGTCACCTGAATGGGCACGCCGGCCGATCAAGACCCCGATCTCCCTCTAGCCCATCGATACTCGCTGGGCGGCTACGATGTTGCCGCAAAGATGCTTTCCGCCGCCGGCTGGGAGGGGAAGAGGCCGCGTGGCAGCGGAGGCACACCGAGACGGAGATCGTTCACTGAATGAAACAGGTCGAGACGAGCATTCCCGTTCTCGAAATCGCTCGCAGGCCGAACCGGAGCGCCAAGACGCTCTATCGCACGTCCCGTTCGGATTGCGGGCAAGGGCCCATCAACAGGCTCCTTTGGAGCCTGGGGGATCGATCATGGAACGCGCGTGGCCATCGCGAGATGGTGACGGAAGCCGCTTCGTTCGGCGGATCATCCGCTGCGCTTCTGCCCTACGTAGATGCCATAGCCGAACAGGTCGGCTTGCGCCTGGAAGAACTGGCTCATCCTCTGGGTCCGGGCTCGGATGGAGCTCCTCAGGAGCGTGCGCAGTGTCACGCCGAATGCGTTGCGAAGACCCTCATCGCAAAGCATCGTGCGGAAACTCGGGACAGGGAGAGGGTAGAGAGTAGCTGATAGGTCGGCGACTCCTGCTTCTCGCAGGCGGCTCTGCCAATCCTGAAAGGTCTCCACGTTCCGCATGCAGTACGCGCAGAGCACGTCGGAGACCGACTGCAGGAACTTCGGCGATGGCTTGCGCTGCCAGCTGAGTTCGAGCCAGCCGACGCGACCCCCAAGACGCGTGACCCGGAGGGCTTCCCGAATCACCTGTGACTTGTCCTTCACTAGGACCAGCACTGCCTGAGACACGACGGCATCGAACGCCTCGTCGGGAAAGGGCAGCGAGTGAGCATCCCCGACCTGGAAGTGAGTCCGATGGCTAACCCGTGCGCGCCGCGCCAACGAGACAGCCTTGGCAACAAGCTCCTCCGACAGGTCGATGCCCGTGACATTGCAGCCGTACTTGCGGGCCAAGTAGATGGCCGTCGTGCCCTTCCCGCAGCCAAGATCAAGGACGCGGTGGCCCTCACGAAGGCCGCATGCCCGAGCGAGCTCGGCCGTCGCGGACAGGCCTCCCGGGTGGACAACAGTAAGGCCAACGTGTCGAGCCATGAAGTCGAAGATGTCGCATTGGTCGATCAGACAACTCGGATCGCTCACGGCTGCTCACCTCCGGAGTTCCTCGAGCGATGATGGCGCCAAGCACTCTCGCGGACAAGTTGCTACGCAAGCCCGGTGGCACTGGAGGTTTACGGAGCCCGTCGACAACAGCGACAAGTCACGCAGTGCAGATGGGAACGGGAGCACTGCCGCTATGGAGCCTGGGGACCGATCAAAGAACGCGTGTGGCCGTCGCGGGTGGTGACGGCTGTCCGGAACACAGGTCCATGCTCCTACGGGATTACAGTCTGGCAAAGAAATGCGAGTACTCCGGCGCCCCACGCTCTCACGTGACGAAGTCGCCCGAGGAGCCCTTCTCTTTGATGAGATCTAAGAGTCGGAGCGACGGTGAGT
>CAYHBG010000127.1:0-3910 GCA_964354815.1 uncultured Thermotogae bacterium | reverse complement strand
TCCTCGATGCGGATCTCCTGCCGCTTGATCGCGATCTTCAGGGCCTCCCAGGACAGGCCGACCCGGAAGAGGTTGTTCGCCGAGAGAACGAGGTACCCGCCGTTGGCGCGGTGGAGGGACCCGGGCTTGATCATGGTGAAGTCCGTCACGGCGACGCCCATCTGCACCCGGTGCTCGACGGACCCGAAGAGGTTCGTGTACGTCGCGTTCTGCTCCACGACGACCGGCGCCCCCTGCGTGCGCGAGTGGTCGACGAGGACGTTCACGTGGTAGCGCCTGAACGGGTCGGGCTGCGGAATGGGGAAGGGGAACGGGTTTTTCTTCGCGCTGGAGTTCGCCGCCTCCGAGAACTCGTCCAACGCCTCGACGATGTTCTGCTTCACCGCGTCGAGGAAGCGCGCGACCTTCTCGATGGCGCCGTAGCGGGTCTGGAGTTGGCCGAAGTGCGGCTCGATCATGAACAGGACGGCCTCCTTCGCCAGCTTGGAGACCTCCTCCTCCCGCTCTTCGTCGACGCGCGAGACCTGCTGGAGGCGCTCCTGGATCAGGGCCTGAACCTCGCCCTGCTTCTCGCGGATGGCCGCGCGCTCCTTCTCCGAGAGGGCCTCGTACTCCTCCTGACTGAGGGGCTCGCCCTCCTTTCGCAGCGGGAGGGTGTTGATCCCGATCGGCGTCCGCTGGATGCCGAACCCGAGCTCGCGCGCCTTGGCCTCCATCTCTTCGAACAGCTTCGCCCGACGTTCGTTGTAGCGCTCGGTGATCTTCTTGCTCCGCGCCTTGAACTCGTCGGACTCGAACACCTTGGGAATGTCCCGCTTCAGGCGGGCGATCAGGTGATCCATGTCCTCCCGCAGTTTGGATCCCATCCCGGCCGGGAGCTCAAGGTAGCGCGGGCTGTGGGGGTTCTCGAAGTTGTGGACGTAGACGAGGTCCGGAGGGGAGGCCTCCGCCTTGCTGACGTGGTCGAGGAAGTGCTCGACTGCGGACATCTTCCCGGTTCCTGGGTCGCCCGCGACGTAGATGTTGTAGCGGTTCCTCGAGTCCTTGATCCCGAGACCCAGCTTCAGGGCGTCGATCGCCCGTTCCTGGCCGATGATCCGGTCGAGGGGCTCGAGGTCGGCGGTCGTCCGAAAGCGAAAGCCGGCCGGGTCGCACGTCCGGCGCAGTTCGTTGGCGTTCAGTTCTCTTGCTGTTTTCCGCTTCATGGCTAGAATTGTAGCGTATGCGACCAAGGGCGCAACGGAAAGGCATGTTCATCCTGCTTCCCGTCCTCCTGGGCAGCCTGGCCCTGGGGACGGCCGGCCGAGCGGAGACGACGACCGTCCGCGCGATCGTCGACCTCCCTGGCTCGTGCACCTATTGCGGCTGCATGGCGGCGGCGTTCGCCTCCTCCGAGACGTCGATTGACCTCCTCATGGCGGACGCGGAACTCGAGGGGAATCCCCTCTGGGACGACCTTCTCGCGGCATCCTCGCGCGGGGTGCGGGTGCGCGTCCTCCTCGACGCGAGCGACTGGGCGGCGGACATCACGGAGGGAAACCGGCCGGCGATCGAGTTCCTCCAAGAGCGCGGGATCGAGGCGCGCTTCGACGACCCTGGGGTGACGACGCACGCCAAGCTCGCGATCGTCGACCGGCGGCGGGTGATCCTCGGCTCGACGAACTGGAACGAGCACGCCTTCACCGAGCAGGCGCAGGCGAACGTGGAAGTGGTGAACGAAGAAATCGGGGAAACCTTTGGCCTGTACTTCGACCGCCTGTGGTCGGGAACCCTCGCTTCGGGGGCGATCGACCTCGAGACCTCGGCCGTCGTGAGCGGAGGACCGCTCCTCATTGCACTCCCCGATGCACCCGATACGCGGAACTACGGCGAGGTCCTCCGCCTTCTGCTTGCCCAGGCGAAGAGGTCGATCCACGTCGTGATGTATCGCGCCTCGCGCTACGCAGCGCATGGGGAGAGCCTGTCGAACGCGATCCTGGACGATCTCGTGGCCGCGGCCGGCCGCGGTCTCGACGTCCGCGTCCTCTTGGACGACTGTGCCTTCTACGCCGAGTCAAGGGACGCGAACCTGGAGGCTGCCCTCTACCTCG
Organism: uncultured Thermotogae bacterium; assembly: GCA_964354815.1. Lineage (GTDB taxonomy): Bacteria > Bipolaricaulota > Bipolaricaulia > UBA7950 > UBA9294 > CAYHBG01. The sequence continues at coordinate 1,820 of CAYHBG010000127.1, read as the reverse complement.
CCCTGCACGGGGTGGAGGTTCGATTCGACGACCCGGACGAGACGACCCACGCCAAGCTCGTGGTCATCGACGGCGAGACGGCGATCCTCGGATCGACCAACTGGAACTACTACTCCCTGGAGAAGAACAACGAGGTCGACCTTGCCGTGGTCGGCTTCCCGGCCCTTGCGGCCACCTACGAGGCCTTCTTCCGGGCGCTGTGGGAGAAGGGGAGAGCGCTCACGGAGTAGCCCGACTCCCTCCCGAGCGAGCCGCCTCGTCCAGGCCTGCGGAGCCGCACGTAAGGCACCTCCACGTGATCTCCCCTGTCAAGAGGGCCCACCGGACGGGGACCATGGCCCCTCCGCACTGGGGGCAGAGCGCGACGGAGAGACGCGCCAGCACCGGCTTCTCGTCGGGACCTGTGGCGACAAGGCTCACCGCGTCTTGCATGACGAGATGGACCGTGCCGAGGGCGCCGGTCTCGTCGTTCGCCAGCTCCACTTGCCCGGAGACGTGGAGGGGAATCCCGTGGCGGCCGATGTCGAGGAGAACGAACAGGATGGCCGCAAGGAGGAGGGTCCCGAGGACCACGGCCGCGTAGGTCACGATCGGCTTCATCCGTTCTTGTCTCCTCCGTCTTGTACGCGCCGAAGGGGCGACGAGGCTGGGTGCAGCACCTTGACGGGCAGCGGACGGGCCTGAGTATCCTGGTTCGGGCGACCGAGGTCAACTCCGTCTTCGGAGGCGACACGCCGAGAGCGCTGACTGGAAGGGCCACCTGGACGGTCCTTGACATTCCTCGCGCGTCGCGCTATGATTGTGTCCATCACGTTCGTGTAGCAGACCTGTAAAGGCAAACCTGCTGGAAGGCGGGGACGCAAAGCCACGGGCCTCAGGTGAAGAGGTAGCCGGGTTGCCAGGCGCGATGAGACTGGCAATCCGGCTTGTCCTTTTGGGCCGGGGTGGCCCTGGAAACCAGGGGAAGGAGACCGAGGAGAACGTGCAAACGACGATCTACCACGGCAAAGAGGACCAGTACCTGCTCGACCAGGTGGATCAGAAGGCCAAGCGGGAGAGGAAGAGCCGGAGTGCGGTCATCCTCTCGATTCTGGAGGAGCACTTCGAGGGACGGAAGCGCCTGGGAGAGATCCTGCTCGACCTTGGGGCCCTGAGCCACTCCGGTCTGGCGAAAGCGCTCGACCTTCAGAGGCAGGACCGGTTCCGCGACAAGCTCCTGGGCGAGATCCTCCTGACCGAGGAGCTTGCGGATCCCCCGGCGGTGGATCGCGCGGTCTCGATCCAGGCTAGGACGAGGCGCTAGCGGGGCTGTCCTCGGGAAGTGCGTTGAGGAGCCATAGAGAAGAGACGCCATAGGGCTGAGAGTAGCGCAGGCTGAGAAGGGCAAACCATCCGCGAGGGTGGGACGCAAAGCCACAGACCTCAAGTAGGCTGCTGGGCTGCCGGCCTCGGAAGGGGTGGGAGAGTGTCCAGCACGTGGAGGTTGTGGCATCCAGAGAGCGGCTTCTTCGCGCTGCTCGCTGCCCAGACTACTGCTGCAGGGCGTCCCCCATCTCTCATGTGGACCACCAAACCGAACTGCGGACCTGGAGGTGCGACGTGGCGAAGCGGTATGCGTTTCTGCTTCTAAGTGTGTTGGTCTTTGGGATAGGGCAGATGAGTGGGCTCTGCGAGGAAGCCGCACCGGCGAATCTCATCGTCACAGATGGGGGCGACGGCTACCTGAGTGGGCACTGGTTTCGGGATGTCCTGGTCTATGCGTACGACCCAGAGACGAAGCTTCGTGTCGGTGAGGCCATCGCGGTTTTCTCGCCGGCAGA
>CAYHBG010000126.1:0-3927 GCA_964354815.1 uncultured Thermotogae bacterium | reverse complement strand
GCTACTCTGCGGTCGCCCTCTGGAACAGGAACCGCGACAGGGCCAGGAAGACGACGGTCAGGCCGGCGAGGACGCCGAGGCTGGTCGCGATGGCGAGCCAGTCCCAGCCTGAGAGCATGAGGTGGCGGATCGCGGTGACGGCGTAGGTGACCGGGTTGTACGCCGCAATCGTCGCGAGCCAGGCGGGCATCGCCTCGATCGGGAAGAGGGCGTTGCTCGTGAACATGAGCGGCATCGTCAGGAAATTGACGACCGCCATCAGCGTCTCGTGACTCTTGATCCGCGCGGCGAGAGAGAGAGAAAGGCTGCTCACGATTAGGCTGAAGCACATGGCGATGAGGAGGATCGCGAGGAGGCCGAGCGGGCCAGTCGCCAGGCGCACCCCCAACGCCGCCGCGATGAGGATGACGATCAGGATCTGGATTCCCGCCTGAATCGAACTGGCGAGTGCCTTGCCGAACGGGATGGCCGCTCGGGAGACCGGCGCGGCGAGGAGCTTCTCCAGGTAACCCGTCCGGCGGTCCCAGACGATCGACATCCCTGAGAACGCGCCGCCAAAGAGGACCGTCATCAGGATGATCCCCGGCGTCATGAACGTCAGGTAGTTCCCCGTTCCCAGCATCTGTCCGATCATTGGGCTCTTCGCGAACCCCTGCATCATGTTCCCCATCAGGCCGAGCCAGATGAGCGGCTGGATCACGATCATCAGGATCCGGACCGGTGTGCGCACGAAGATCACGAGCTCGCGCCACGCCACGTACCACACGTCGGAGAAGATCGTCATCGTCGCATTCTCCTTTGCCTCATGCGGGTCTTCCCGATTTCCTCCCGGGAGCCCTGTTCGTCGCGCATCTCGCGTCCGGTGAAGTGCAGGTAGACATCGTCGAGGGAAGGGCGGTGGAGGCGGATCGACTCGACGGTCACGTCGTGCGCCACGGCGAGGGTGAACACCTCGGGAATCAATCGGTCCCCGCGCTGGCGGGCGACGATCCGCTGCAGGCCTCCCTCCATGGGCGTGACGGAGACCGTCTCGGGGAGGGCCGCAAGCGCCTGAACGAGACGAGCGACCTTCTCATCCGGGGCCACGAAGCGGGCGGTCACGATGTCCCCGCCGATCTCGGCCTTCAGCGCTCCGGGACGGTCGATCGCCATGATCCTCCCGCGGTCGATGATCGCCAGGCGGTCGCAGAGTGCGTCCGCCTCCTCCATGTAGTGCGTGGTGAGAAAGATCGTCATCTTCTGTTCGTCGCGTAGTCCCTTGATGTAGTCCCAGATCACCTTGCGCGTCTGGACGTCGAGGCCGAGCGTGGGCTCGTCGAGGAAGAGGACGCTCGGGCGGTGGATGAGAGCCGCCGCGATGTCCAGGCGCTTCAGCATCCCGCCGGAGTAGGTCCCCGCCGAGTCGTTGCGGCGCTCCCAAAGGCCGCACAGGCGGAGGACCTCCTCGCCGCGCTCGGCGATCTCCTTCCGCGAGAGGTGAAAGAACCGCCCCTGGAGGAAGAGGTTCTGCCAGCCGGTGAGACGGTCGTCGACCGCCGTCTCCTGGGAGGCGTAGCCCATCATGCGCTTCACCAGCTTGGGGTTCTCGCGCACGTCGGTCCCGCGGACGAGGATCCGGCCCGACGTCGGGCGAAGGAGACCGACCACGCACTTGATCGTCGTGGACTTCCCGGCCCCGTTGGGTCCGAGGAAGCCGAAGATCTCCTGCTCTTCGACCGTGAAGGAGACGCCGTCGACGGCGCGGATCCCCCCGCGGTAGACCTTGACCAGTTCCTGGATCTCTATTGTAGAGGACATCTCACTCCTTCCCGCGTTCTAGATAGCGACCTTGGGGTAGAGCCGACCTGCGATCGCGATGAGGAGCGCGGTGACTCCCACGAGGACGAGGATGTCGAGCCCCAGACCGTACGTGGCTGCCCCGCCGGGGAGCATCAGGGCCCGCAGGGCGTCGACCTCGTAGGTGAGGGGGTTCGCCCGTGCGATGACCCGCAGCCAGCTCGGCATGATCGCGATCGGATAGATCGCGTTACTGGCGAAGAAGAGCGGCATGGTCATCACCTGGCCGATCCCCATGAACCGCTCCCGCGTCTTCACCAGGCAGGCGATGATCAGGGAGAAGGTGGAGAAGACGGCCGCCCCGAGGGCGACGACCGCCACCATTCCGAGGAGCGAGAGCGGGCTCCAGTCGATCTTCACCCCGAGAGCCGCGGCGAGGGCGTAGACGATCACGGCTTGGGACAGCGCGCGCACGCCAGCGGAGAGGGCCTTCCCGAGCACGATCGCCTCGCGGGGTGTGGGGGTGACGAGGAACTTGTGGACGATCCCGAGGTCGCGCTCCCAGATGATGGAGATCCCGTAGAAGATGGAGATGAAGAGCACGCTCTGCGCGAGGATCCCCGGGGCCATGAAGTCGAGGTAGCGCAGGTCACCGGTGGGGATCGCCCGGAGCTGGGTGAAGACCTGCCCGAAGACGAGGAGCCACAGGGCGGGCTGGATGGCGCGGGTGAAGAGCTCGGTCGGGTCGTGGCGGAGCTTACGCGCCTCGAGCTCGGCAATGACGAGCGCCTTTCGCACGAACTCGGCCGTTGCACGGAGGGGGCTCTCCCTTCGTGCTCCAGTCAGCCTAGCCGAGGCGGCGCGTGGTGCGTCGCAAGCGTCTTGTCTCACGGTAGGTCCCTCCTGTTTCGAGCACGTCGCCGGTGTAGTGGGCGAAGACGTCGTCCAAGGTCGTCCCGTTCCCGCCGATGGACTCCTTCAGCTCCGTCGGGCTCCCGCCTGCAACCACGCGACCTCGGTGCATGATCGCCACGCGCGCGCAGAGGCTGTCCGCCTCCTCCATGTAGTGAGTCGTGAGGAAGATCGTCGTCCCGCGGTCGGCGCGGAAGCGGACGATGTGCTCCCATACCGCCTGGCGCGCCACCGGGTCGAGGCCGACCGTCGGCTCGTCGAGGAAGAGGACGCGCGGCTCATGGAGCATCGCCTCGGCGATCTCGAGGCGGCGGATCATCCCGCCGGAGTACTGGCGGACGAGCTTGTCCGCGGCTTCGGTCAGTCCCATGAAGGCGAGCGCCGCGCGGACGCGCTCCTTGCGTTCGGCGCGCAGGACGCCGTACAGCTTAGCGAAGACGAGGAGGTTCTCATAGCCGGACAGGGTTCCGTCCGCGGAGAGCATTTGCGGGACGTAGCCGATCGCCCGGCGCACGGCGACGGGTTGGCGGACGATGTCCGCTCCGGCCACGGTGGCCGTCCCAGAGGTCGGAGGAAGGAGCGTCGTCAGCATCTTGATCGCCGTGGTCTTCCCGGCGCCGTTCGGGCCGAGCAGGCCAAACACCTCGCCCGCCTCGACGGAGAGCGTGAGGGAGTCGACAGCCGTCAGGGCGCGGAAGCGGCGCGTGAGTTCCTGGGTGTCGACGGCGGCGATCGCGCCTGTCACTTCGCGGTCCTTTCCTCGCAGGAGAACAGGGAGGCCAGGGTCAGGAGGGCCCGCGCGACGCTGGCCCGTTCGTCACGGGACAGGCCTGCCAGACGCCGGGTCAGGTGGGCCTGAGCCCCTCGCCGCGCCGACTCGAGGAGGGCGACCCCCTTCGGAGTCAGGACAAGGACGAGGCGGCGGCGGTCCGCTTCGGAGGGGGTCCGCGAGATGAGTCCGCGCGACACGAGGCCGCCTACGAGCTTGGACGCCGACGGGAGCGAGGTCCCGACGTGTTGAGCCACCTCGGACAGGGACGCGCCCGGCTGGCGCCTGACGAACCCCAAGGCGCGAAACTGGGGCACCGAGAGATCGAGACCACGGTGGTGCCGCATCTGCGCGCGCACCGAACGCATGACCAGCGGAACGGTGTCCAGCACGACCTGGGCGCACGCCTCGGGAGAACGGGGTACGATAGTTTCCATAGTGAACGGTTTCCGCGGCGAACGATACCCGCG
>CAYHBG010000125.1:1875-3988 GCA_964354815.1 uncultured Thermotogae bacterium | reverse complement strand
GAGGACACGATCCAGCGCTCGCGCGTGTACTACAACGCCGTCGTGCGGGACCTGAACACGTCGATCAAGGTCTTCCCCCAGAGCCTGATCGCGAGCCTGTTCCGGGTCAAGCCGCGTGACTTCTACATGCTCACCGCGGAGGAAGAGCGGCAGGCCCCGAAGGTCAAGTTCTGATGAGAAAGATTGCGTGGCTCGTCGTCATTGCCCTCGTGGCGGTCGCACCGGCGGCGAGCGCCATCCTCCGGATCGCCGACTTCCACGCCGAGATCGGGATCGGGGAGGACGGACAGGTCACGATCGAGGAGACGATCGCGGTCAACTACCTCACCGCCCACCACGGGATTGAGCGCTGGATGCCGGTCTCGTACTCGCGCTGGACCGGCGAGAAGCTGAACGTCCCGGTACACGTGCTCTCGGTGACCATGGAAGGGCAGCCGGTTCCCTACGTGACGCGTCGAAGCGGGGCGGACCTCGTCTTGCGGATCGGCGACCCGGATCGGACGGTGACGGGGGCTCACCAGTACATGATTCGCTACCGGGTCCTTCGAGCTCTGCTGTTCGACGCGACGACCGTCCGTCTGTACTGGAACGTGACCGGGTTCTGGGAGGTCCCTCTCGACCACGCCTCAGCGGCGATCTCCCTTCCCGCAGGGGTCGACCCGGCGGCGGTGCAGGCGACCTCGTACCTCGGCCACTACGGGTCCATCTCAAAGGGTGCCGCTGCGTCGATGGACGCGGCGGGGCGAGTCATCCTCGAGGCGGGCTCGTTCTCTCCGGGCGAGGGACTGACCGTTGACCTTGCCTTCCCGAGAGAGGGCTCGGGGATCGTCCCTCCGACGATCGGCCAGCGGATCGGCTGGTTTGTCGCGGCGAACTGGTACGCTATCCTCCCGCTCCTCACGGTCGCTGGGATGACCCTCCTGTGGTGGAAGAAGGGGCGCGATCCGGCGCTCGGCACGATTGCACCGCGTTTTGAGCCGCCCTCGGGCGTGGACGCCGGCGAGGCGGGGATCCTGATCGACGACCGCGCCGACCTGCGCGACGTCTCGGCGCTCGTGGTCGGCCTCGCCGTCAAGGGCTACCTGAAGATCCGCGAGGTTGAGGAAGTGGACGCCGGCCTCGCCTCGAAGCTGAAGGACGCGTTCGGCGGCCGGTCGCAGGACTTCGAGTTCGTCAAGGTGAAAGCTGCGGACGACCGGCTGTCGCTCGCCGAGTCGACGATCCTCGAGGCCTTCTTCGACAAGGAGCACCCGGAGAAGAGGACGCTGTCCTCGCTCGAGAACCACTTCTACCAGAGCCTCCCGGCGGTCAAGTCCGCCCTCTACTCGAGCCTGATCAAGGGCAAGTACTACTCGAGCAACCCCGAGCGGACGCGGGGCGCGTACGTGAGCCTCGGGATGGTGGTCCTCATCCTCGGCGGCGCCGTCGGCGTCTGGGCGGGGTCGCTCTACCTCGCGATCGCCCTTGGGCTCTGCGGTCTTGTGATCTTCCCCTTTGCGCGCATCATGCCGCGAAAGACCCAGAAGGGAGCGGAGGCGCTGCGGGACCTGCGCGGACTCGCCGAGTACATCGGGCGGGCCGAGGTGAAGCAGATGGAGTTCCACGACGCGCCGGAGAAGAGCCCGCAGCTCTTCGAGAAGCTGCTCCCCTACGCCATCGCCCTTAACCTGACCTCGATTTGGACGGGTAAGTTCGAGGGCCTCTTCCGCGAGCCGCCCGAGTGGTACGCCGGCCGGGGCCCAACGTTCAACGCCGGTCTCTTCGGGCTCTCCATGATGCACCTCTCCTCAGGGATGGAGCGATCGTTCGTCTCCGCCCCGCGGACAAGTTCAGCCGGAGGCCGGTCGGCATGGAGCGGCGGAGGGCACTTCGGCGGGGGATTCTCGGGAGGGGGGTTCGGAGGCGGGGGCGGACGCGGCTGGTAGGTGAACGCTCTTCCGCAGATAGGATGAGGAGATCTCGTCACGTTTCCGGGGGACGCCGCGTCCCGTCTGGTGTATGATTCACGTTTGACCATGACGTTCGCCCGCCGCCTGAGACGCCCGAGGATCGTCCTGGGGCTTCTCGCGCTCGCTGTCGTGGCGATCTCCCTCCTTGCGGCGGCGGACCTCCC
>CAYHBG010000125.1:0-1775 GCA_964354815.1 uncultured Thermotogae bacterium | reverse complement strand
CTCGCAGCCCAGCAGGACCGCTACGACCTCGAGACCTCCCACGGGGCGAGCGTCGAGGGGCAGGCACGCTGGGACGCGCAGATCGTCCTCTGGCTCGTCGACCCCGCGAAGGCGCCGTAGCGGCGCCTCCCGGCACGGCGGCCGGGGACCCCTCTCCCCGGCGGGACTCTGGGTCTCGGGTACAATGCCCCAAGCTCATTCGACCGAGGGGGCCGACATGATCCGAGTGAGATTCGCTCCCAGCCCGACGGGCTACCTGCACGTCGGGGGCGCCCGGACCGCCCTATTCAACTGGCTCTTCGCACGACACGACGGGGGCACGTTCGTCCTGCGGATCGAGGACACGGACCAGGAGCGCTCGACCGAGGACTCCATCGCCCAGATCATCGAGGCCATGAGGTGGCTTGGCCTCGACTGGGACGAGTACTACCGCCAGACCGAGCGGCGCGAGGCACACCAGAAGGCGGCGGAGCGCCTCCTGACGGCTGGCTGCGTCTACGAGCAGGACGGGGCTTGGTGGTTCCGCGTCCCCGAGGGCGGGACGACGTCCTTTCACGATGACCTCCTCGGCGAGGTCGGGTTCCAGAATGAACTCTTGAAGGACTTCGTCATCCGTCGCGCCGATGAGACCTTCGTCTACAACTTCGCGGTGGTCGTCGACGACGTGGATATGGAGATCACGCACGTCATCCGCGGCGACGACCACGTGAACAACACCCCCAAGCAGGTCCTCCTCTACGAGGCGCTCGGGCGGCCGCTCCCGCGCTTCGCCCACCTGCCGATGATTCTCGGCCCTGACCGGACGCGCCTGTCGAAGCGGCACGGAGATACGTCGGTCCTCGACTACCGCCGGCGCGGCCTCCTCCCCGAGGCGATGGTGAACTTCCTGGCTCGCCTGGGCTGGTCGTACGGGGACCAGGAGGTCTTCGACTCGGATGAGCTGGTTCGCCTGTTCACCCTCGACCGCGTGGGGAGCTCGGCCGCCGTCTTCGACGAGGCGAAGCTCTCTTGGCTGAACCATGAGCACCTGCGTCGGACGCCTCCACAGGAGGTCGTCCACCGGGTCGAGCCGTTCGTCCTCGAGCGCGGCGTGCCGAAGGCGGCCTGGGCGGAGGCCGGGGAGGAGCGCCTCGCGCGCGGGGTCGTCCTCCTGCGCGACCGCGCCTCAACCCTCGTCGAGCTTGCCCTGGCGATGGAGGTCTTCTTCGTCGACGCGCCCTTCGCGCCGGTCTCCCCCACGCCGGAACAGGCGTCGCTCCTGCGCGTGGTCGCCGATGCCCTGGACTCAAGCGCGGACTTCACCCCGGCCGGCGTCGAGGCGGCGATGCGCGGAGCCGTCGAGAAGAGAGGAGCGAAGCTGAAGGACGTCGGTCAGGTCTCGCGACTCGCCGCGACCGGGCGGGCGGTTGGCCCTGGGCTGTTCGACGTCCTCTCCGTCCTCGGAAAGGACCTGGTCGTCCGGCGACTGCGCGCCGCCGCGGGGGGGCACGGGTGAGGCAAGGCGGTCCCGGGGAGCGGGTCGTCCTCCTCGCGCTCCTTGTAGTCGTCTCTTCTCTCGCCTTCCCGTCGTTCGGCCAGGAGGCGATCCTCCGCTTCTCCCTCCCGATGGCCGAGGTCACCGTGGAGGCGGGCGGACAGGCCTCCCTTCGTCTCTCCTTCGAAAGCGTCTCCCCCTACGAAGCGGATGACCTCGAGGTCTCCTTGGTCTCTGCGGAGGGGATCTCTCTCGATCCGGAGGTCTTGACGAGGAAGAAGGTGCCGCCGTTCACAGGGGA
>CAYHBG010000124.1:0-4011 GCA_964354815.1 uncultured Thermotogae bacterium | reverse complement strand
GCCTCGGTGAGGGGGCGCCAAGCGCCCTTGGGAAGGTCGCCGAGGGCAAGGGCGCCGACGGCGACGCGGACGAGGCGCAGGACGCCGACGTCGAGAGCCTCGAGGAGGCGGCGAATCTGACGATTCCTTCCCTCATCGAGGACCACCTCGAGCCAGGAGTTGGTGCGCCCCTGGCGCAGAGGGCGCACGCTCTTCACCCTCAGGATCTCACGGCCCTCGACGGGGACGCCCGTGCGCATCCGCTCGAGGAGGCCCTCGTCGGCGATGCGGTCGATCTGGACGTGGTAGGTCTTGTCGAGGTGGGTCTCTGGATCCAGGATCCGCGCCGCCCAGCGGGTGTCGTTCGTGAAGAGGAGCAGCCCCTCACTCGCCTGGTCTAATCGCCCGACCGGGGAGACGAACGGGAGCGTCGGGTCGCCGAGGGCGCGGTAGACGGTGTCGCGGCCCTTCTCGTCGGAGGCGGTCGTCATGAGGCCGCGGGGCTTGTTCAAGAGAAGGTAGACCTTCGTCACGGGACGGACGACTTCCCCGTTCACCGCGATCTGGTCCCGGTCCGGGTCGACGCGCGTAGCCGGGTTCCGCTCGATGACCCCCCTCACTGCGACGAGGCCCTCGCGAACGAGGGCCTCTCCCTGACTGCGAGAGCAGAAACCGAGTTTGGAGAGCGCCCGCGCCAGGGAGACGCGGGGCTCCCCCTCCTGCTTTGTCTCACACGGGCGTCGAGAGGGCATCGGCGGACTCCTTCTTGACGGGCCTTTTGGAAGCTAGCAGTAGAAGCTCTGGGGCTCGAGCTCCTCGGGACGCACGAGTTCCATCTCTGTCGGGACGATCTCGATGAGAGAGAACGAGGCGTCGCCGGCGCCGCTCCAGTAGGTCGAGAACCAAGGCATCTCGGCAGCGAGGGTTGCACGCGTGTTCGCGTCCACGATGTGCCGAGCTGTCCCGGCGACACGGACGTACCCCTCCCGACCCTCGACCGACAACGGGAGGCAGAACTCGACGCTCGGGTTCTGCCGAATCTGGCGTGCCTTGCCGTTTCGTGTCCCCGACGCCACCCAGAGCCGGTCCTCCCAGACGATGATGGCCACAGGCCGGACTCTCGGCTGACCTGCCTCGTCGGTCGCCAGGTAGACGAGCGGTTCCTTCTTCTCCCGCAGGTGTCTCCAGACTTCCCTTTCCAGCTCTGCCCGCGTCATCCCCATCGCGTCCCTCCTTCTCGCCCCGTGAGCTTACCCAGCCGGGATCGCGCGGCACAAGCCTGGCGGGTCAGCGCTGCGCGACGTCGAGCCAAGTTGCCTTCCGACGGGGCGAGCGAGATGATCTACCTCGTTGCAGGGTGACGGGATCTGGACGTCGAGTCGAGCGAAGGAGGTCATGGCGCATGAAGGGGAACGAGAAGGTCATCGCGCGCTTGAACGCGCGCCTGTCCGAGGAACTGACGGCGATCAACCAGTACATGGTCCACTCCGAGATGTGTGCCAACTGGGGCTACGGGAAGCTTCACGAGGCGATCGAGAAGCGGGCGAGGGACGAGATGAAGCACGCCGAGAAGCTGATCGCCCGGATCCTCTTCCTCGAGGGGAAGCCGGTTGTCTCCAAGCTCGCGCCCCTCAAGATCGGGGCGAAGGTCGAGGCGCAGCACAAGAGCGACTGGGCGGCAGAGCACGGCGCCATCGGCTCCTACAACGACGACCTCCAATTTGCGGCCAAGGTCGGCGATGGAGGCACCTACGACCTTCTCGAGGGCATCCTTGCCGACGAAGAGGCCCACATCGACTGGATCGAGGCCCAGGTTGGCCAGATCGAGCAGCTCGGCATCCAGACCTACCTCGCGGAACAGATCGGCTGAGACAGGACGGGCCGTTCCGCGAAGGTGATGTGCGTCACCAAGATGTGGAAGTTTCTATTCCCATCGGAAGAGATGGCTTCCGGCGTGGAGGCGCCGCGGTCGGACTAGGGATCGAGCAGGGGACGAGATGGCAAAGAGGCTCTCGGTCGTGGACGCCGACCGTTGCGTCGGCTGCATGTCCTGCATGTTCGCCTGCGCGCGGCGCCTCGGGCAGGGAGGCCTCGCCGGCTCGTGTATCACCGTGCACTCGGCCGGTGGGATGAGGAAGGGCTTTGTGGTCGTCGTCTGCCGCGCTTGTCCGGATCCACCGTGCGCCCGCGTCTGTCCGACCGGTGCCCTCGCCCTCCGCGAGGGAGGAGGGGTTCGCCTCGAACCCGACCTGTGCACCGGTTGCCAGGCTTGCGTCGAAGCCTGCCCTTTCGGCGCCGTGCTCTGGGAGGCCGCACAAGGGAAGCCGCAGATCTGCGTCTACTGCGGATTCTGCGCTCGCTACTGCCCGTACGAGGTGATCGCCCTCGAGGAGATCCGCGGAGGACGGGCTGCATGAACCGCGCGGACCCGCTCTGCCGCGTCCTGTACGTCGACCTCTCCCGCCACCGGTCTGAGGTCGCGGACCGGTGCGATCTCTTCGAAGAGGGACTCGGCGGCACCGGCGTCGGGATGAGGCTTCTCGAGGAGGAGTGCCCCTCCGGGACCGGTCCCCTCACCCTGGGGAACCCGGTCGTCCTCGCTGTCGGCCCGCTCGTCGGCCACTTCCCCCTCGCCTCGAAGACCGTGGCGATGTTCAAGTCCCCGCACACCGGAAACCTCGGGGAGAGCCATGCTGGGGGGCGGAGCGCGGTCGCGATCCGCATGGCCGGGTACGGGGCGATCGTCCTGCGCGGGGAGAGCACGACCCCGGTCTACCTCGCGATCGACGGGGACGCAGTTCACTTCCGCGATGCCTCGGCGCTGTGGGGCCTGCGCAGCACCTACACCGTGGGCGCCGTCCTGCGAGAAAGGGAGACGGGCTCGGGCTATCGCTCGATCCTGCGCATCGGCCGCGCCGGGGAGCGCGGGGTCACCTACGCCGCAGTCGTCGTCGACACGTACCGCCACTTCGGCCGGCTCGGACTGGGAGCGGTCTTTGGGGCGAAGCGCTTGAAGGGGATCGTCGTCTCCGGCCGTCGGGCCCTCCCGGTGTCGGACCGCGCAGCCTATGCCAAGGCGTACGACGAGGTCTTCCGCGCGGCGACGGACTCCCCTCTCATGAGGAAGTATCACGAGCTCGGCACGTCGATGAACGTCCTGCCCTTGAACGAGGTCGGCGCCCTTCCTACGCGCAACCTGAAGGAGGCGCGGTTCGAGGGGGCAGAGGCGATCTCCGGGGAACGCTTCGCAGAGACCCTCCTCGGCCGGCGCCTCGCCTGCGCCCACTGCCCGGTCGCCTGCATCCACCTCGCCGCCCTGCGCACCCCACATCCGAGCGAGCCCTACTTCTACAAGACGTCGATGCTCGGCTACGACTACGAGCCGACCTACGCCCTGGGGAGCCTTCTCGGCGTGGCCGACCCGGCCGGGGTCCTCCGCTTGAACGATGAGGTTGAGGTCCAGGGCCTGGACGCGATCTCCACGGGGGTCGTCCTCGCCTGGTCCACCGAGGCCCTCGAGCGAGGGCTCATCTCAACGAGGGAGACGGACGGCCTCTCGCTCGCGTGGGGTGACTGGGCCACGTACATCCAGGCCGCGGAGCGGATCGTCTCACAGCCGACCGACTTCTACCGCGCCCTCGCCCGCGGGGTGGAGCACGCGGCCTCGGTCTACGGCGGGGAGGAGTTCGCGCTTGCCCTGGGCGGAAACGAGATCGCCGGCTACCACACCGGCCCGGCGTATGCCCTGACGATGCTCGCCGGGGCGCGCCATTCCCACCTCGACAGCGCCGGGTACACCGTCGACCAGAAGGCAGCCGCGTCGGGCGAGGCCCTCGTACCGGAGAAGGTCGCCGCAACACTTCTGAATGAAGAGCGCTCGAGGCAGGTCCTCTCGAGCCTTGTCGTCTGTTTCTTCGCGCGCGGGATCTACACCCCAGAGGTTGTGACGAAGGCCCTGGCGAGTATCGGGGTCGAGAGATCGGTTGAGGACCTCGCCCGACTCGGTGCGGAGACCCTCGCCCGCAAGCACGC
>CAYHBG010000123.1:0-4094 GCA_964354815.1 uncultured Thermotogae bacterium | reverse complement strand
GGGAGGACGCGGGGTCTGGTCTTGCATTGGAGCACCGGGCTCCATTGCCTGACGGCGACTGTATCGGACGTGTGCCGTGCCGGTGCAGGGTCGGGGTCCGTCCCGTAGACCGATAGCTCTTGTCCGGCAAGGGGCTCCTGGCCAAGAGAGGTGTGGATTCCGTGCCGGTTGTCCGGGCGGAAGGCGACGCGTAGGATGGCGCCATGACACGAGATCAGGTTCTTGAGTTCGTGAAGGCGAACCCTGTGGCGTTCATGGCCACGGTGGAGCGCGGAAAGCCCCGCGTGCGCGCGATGCAGACGGCGCTGATTGAGCCGGTTGGGCTGACCTTCTGCACGGGCGTCAGCAAGGACGTCCACCAGCAGCTTGTGGCAGGCGCGTCGGTGGAGCTCGCGTACTGGGACGCCAAGAGTGACGTTCAGGTCCGCGTGCGCGGGGAGATGGAACGGGTGATGGACGTCGCGGTGAGGAAGCGGATCGTCGACGAGGTGTTCACGTTCCTGAAGCCGGTCGTCGCGCAATTCGGGTACGAGACGCTCTCCGTGTTCCGACTCGCCAGGGGGACCTCGATTGTGTGGCGCGCCGCCCAAGGACTGGTTCCCTCCGAGATCGCGGAGTTCTGACGATCAGCGGTCCGACCGTGATCTCCGACTGAGAGCGGGAGCGCTAGAGGACAGGGACCCTGCTTCTTCGACCCCGTTGGCGCGGCATACTGCTTTGCGGCTCCTGAACTGAGTCCTTGAGGAGAGCGCGATGGCCTTGCGGCAAACGTATCTCAGCATGAAGGATAGGCTCCCTGGAGATGCCGAGTACGTGCTCGTCATGCGGGGGCGCGGGAACGATGAGATCGCACCCTCGAAGGAGCTGCTTGACGAGTTCAACGAGTGGAAGGCGCGCTTTGAGCCCGGCCAGGACTACGAAACGGCTTTCCACTACGCGTGGGAGAAGTCGAACTACGAAGCGCGGTTCCGCGCTCAGATCGCCGCGGATCCTAGGGCGGCAGCCCGGCTCAAGGCCCTTGCCGAACGCGCCAAGACGCACGACGTCTTCCTCATCTGCTACGAAGCATACGACAAACCCTGCCACAGGTATCTCCTGCTCGATATCGCCGAACACGAGTTCGGCGCGCCGGTCGACAGCACCCTGTTCCTCCCTCCGGGCTAGCCGAGGGCGCCTCGGTGCGGGAACTCGACTCTGCGGCTTCGATGAGTCTGAGGCTTCTCTCGATCGTTCCCAAACCGGGAATGATCCTTCCCATTCTGGAAACGAAGACCGTCCTGGCCTCGCCGGACCTGGCCGGAAGGGAAGGCGCGAGGATCTGGTCTTGCACTCCAGCACTGAGTCCTGCTAGATCCGTCTAGATCCCGCATTGCTGCTAGGCGCGGTGGCGTCCTGCGAACGGCGCTGCCGTTCGCTCGCCGGGACGAGGCGGACGCTGGCTCGGTGCATTGTCCTTCTCAGACGGACAACAATCGGCTACACTGTCCTCCATGGAAGGACAACTACGGGCGCTCATCCGGCAGAAGATCGTCGATTCGCTCGCGGCGCCGCCGCCCTGCCTCACGCGGCGCGACGTGCGGCTTCCTGCGGTGGCGAACAAGGCGATCGCTGTCCTCGGGATGCGGCGGACGGGGAAGACGACGTTCCTGTGGCAGGTTCTCTCCGACCGGCTCGCCGCGGGGACGCCGCGCGAGGGGCTCGTCTTCTTCAGCTTTGAGGACGAGAGGTTGGCGGGGATGACGGCCGCCGACCTCGCCCTCGTGCTCGAGGAGTACTACCGCCTCCACCCCGAGTGGCGCGACGACCGGCGGGCGACCTTCTTCCTCGACGAGATCCAGGTCGTGCCGGGTTGGGAGCGCTTTGCGCGGCGGCTCCTGGACACGGAGAAGGCCGACCTCTTCCTCTCGGGGTCGTCAGCGCGGCTCCTCTCGCGCGAGGTGGCGACGGCGATGCGCGGGCGTGCGATGGAGGCGCTCGTCCACCCGTTCAGCTTTCGGGAGGTCCTCCGGCACCGGGGGCGCGAGCCGAAGGAGGAACCAGACCGTCTCCCGAAGTCGGCGCGCTCGGCCCTCGAACGCGACCTGCGCGACTACCTCGCGACCGGGGGCTTCCCCGAAGCGGTCGGCGTCCCGGAGCGCGACCGGATCGACCTCCTGCGCGGCTACGTGGACGTCGTCTTGCTCCGCGACGTCATCGAACGGCACGGCGTGACGAATCCGCTCGCCCTGCGGGCGATGACCCGCCAGCTCCTGGCGAACGCGGCCGGGCCGTTCAGCGTGAGCAAGTTCCACGGCGCCCTGCGTTCACAGGGGGTAGCGGTGGCCAAGGACTCGCTCCACGACTACCTCTCCCACCTCGAGGACGCTTTCCTCGTGCGCATGGTGTCGATGGAGGCGGGCTCGGAGCGGCAGAGGATGGTGAACCCGCGCAAGGTCTACCCGATCGATCCTGGACTGATCCCGGTCTTCGACCGCTCGGGCCGGGCGAACCGGGGGCACGCCCTGGAGACCTGCCTCCTCCTCGACCTCGAGCGGCGGGGAGCGGACGTGACCTATGTGCGGACAGAAGGCGGCTTCGAGGTCGACTTCCTCGCCCGCTACCCAGGCAGGGGCGAGGAGCTCATCCAGGTGGCGGCAGAGATGACTGACGCGGCGACTCGGGACCGGGAGATGCGCGCGCTCGTCGAGGCGAGGGAGGTGCATCCGCGCGCGTCTCTCCACCTCGTGGCCCTCGAGCCGGAGGACGTGGGAGAGGTTCCACGGGGCGTTGCCGTGCACCCGGCCGTGGCGTGGCTCCTGCGAGAGGACGAGACGTAAGGAACTGAGGGACACATGTCTCGTGGCGCCGTGCGGGACTAGATATGTGTTCCCGCGGGGAATAGGCTTGCCCGGGGCGCGAGCGTCTGGTCCTGCATTCCAGTAGCGGTCCTGCCAGATCCTATTGGCTCGATGGATGGCTGGCGGCAACATGATGGTGCGGCGCAGGCCTCGCATGGTGCAGACTGGGGACACCATCCTCAATCCACTGAGCTGTACGCTGCGAGTCGGGTTGTGTCCCTGCAGGCCTGCAGGTCACGCGCGGAGCAAGTCCGGGTGGTTCTTGACGAGCCATTGGCGGACGGTCTTGAGGATCTCGCTCGCCAAGGTGCGCGCCACGGCGGCGAGGGCATCGGACACTCCGCCCACACGAACGTAGTCCGCCGTGTTCCGCTTCTTCTGAAGGGCTTCGATCTGCAGGACGACGGACGGGGCCAGCCCCACGGTGTAGCGCAGCGACCGGATGACGTGGTGATGATGGCTGGGGTTGCTCTTCGGAACCCGATGGCCGGCCGCAAGGAGGGCCGCCCGCCCTGCCGAGAGGATGGCGCCGTAGGCGCATCCGAGCTTCCGCTCGGGGCTGAGTTCGTGGATGGCTGCGTCGCGGAGGTCGGTCTCGGACACTGCCAAGAGGTCCGCGATCTCTTCCGGTGTTGTCTCGTGGGAGACGACCAGTCCCGCCTCACGCCACGCTTCGAGCGACATCATCCCCTCCGATAAGGTCAATCCTCGGCTGCTTCTCGATGCGAGTCAGGAAAGGATCCTTCGCCTTCAGTCTTCGGGCGTACTCGGCGGAATCGAAGACGGTCGGGTTCACCTCGCGCCCGAGCGTCTCTTGTAGAGGCGACACTGCGGCAACCACGTCGAAGAAGGAGACGTCGCCGATGACCATGAGATCGATGTCGCTTGAAGCCCCTTCCTCGCCGCGGGCCACGGAGCCGTGGACGAACGCTCGTCCGATAGAAGGAGAGAATGGAAGCAGCGCCGTGCGCAGGAGTTCCGGAATGCCTGCCGTCTTGCGCACCAGCCCGCGCAGCTCCTCAAAGACGGGGGCCGCGCGGTTGGCCTGGAAGTAGGCGAGGTTCCCTTCCCGAGTCTTCGAGAGGATCCCTACACGGACAAGGAAGCCCAGTTCACGTTGGACGCCGCCTTGGGCGGCTCCGGTGAGCCGGACGATCTGGCGCAGGTAGAGTCTGCGCTCGGGATGATCCAGAAGAAGCGCCAGGATGGCGAGGCGCGTGCGGCCGAGCAAGACCGCACCGAGAGACGAAGACGGGA
>CAYHBG010000122.1:2203-4115 GCA_964354815.1 uncultured Thermotogae bacterium | reverse complement strand
AGGGTGTGCGTCCCCGCCGTGACGTAGTTCCCCTGCGAGTAGGCATTGGGAAAGACGAGGAGTACGACCCCGTCAGGTTGGATGTCGTACAGGTAGACGTACGCCGGCTGGCTGACGGTGTAGGTGACGCGGACGGCCTCTCCCAGTGTGTACGTCGGCTTGTCTGTCCACACCGAGACCGAGAGCGGCTGCGGGGTGGGGGTAGGAGTGGGGATGATCCCCAGGGGGGCTGGAGACGACTGACCCGCCGCCAGAGTCGCCCACCCCGCGAGCAACACGACCAGGAAGAGGAAGGATGTGAGCCGGATTCTTTTTCTCATTGTGACCACCTCGACTGGACGTACACTCGGCACCCTGGGCGGGTTTCGCTCGGCAGCCAGCCGGAGAAGGTTGCCTGCAGTAACAGGGCGGGCTACCGTGGAGACATGAAGGTGGTTGGCCTCGCTGGGGAGCCGGGGAGCGGGAAGAGCGCCGTGGCGCGGGAGCTCTCCCGCCGCGAGGGTGTCATCTGGATCGAGCTCGATCGGGAGGCGTGGGAGACGTACCGGCCCCGGAGCCCGACCTACTGGCGCCTCGTGTCGCGTTTCGGGAAGGCGATCCTCGCGACCGACGGATCGATCAGCCGGCTGCACCTGGCCGAGCTGGCGTTCCGAACCGAGGACGGCCGGCAGGCCCTGTCCGCGATCGTCCACCCAGCGGTGATCGACCGCCTCCGCGAACGAATCGCGAGCGAGAAGGAGCGCGGGACGCGGGTCCTCCTGGTCGAGGGGGCCCTCCTTGCCTCCTCTCCGCACGTCGATCGGACCCTGTTTGACGCGATCCTCGTCCTGGAGACCTCGTCCCGCACGCGCGCCGGCCGTCTTGCCGCCGACGGACGTCCGGAGCACGCCGCTCGTCCGATCGGGACACCCGCGCCAGGCGGCTTCGTCCGCGTCAGCGCCGAGGGGACCCTCGCCGAGGCCGCGGAGCGGGTCGCTCAGGCGATCGAGGCGCTCTAGCCCTCTCGCGCCTCGTCGAATCCCAGCTCGCGCAGGAAGTCGGCGTCGCTGTAGGGGACGAAGGCGTGTCCCACGATCTGGTAGGTCTCGTGTCCCTTCCCGGCAAGAAGGACGACGTCCTCTGGCCCGGTGAGGGCGAGGGCGCGGCGGATCGCCTCCCGCCGGTCGGGAATCCGCTCGTACCTCCCGCCGGTCGGAGCGACTCCCCGCTCGATCTCGTCCAGGATCGCCTCCGGATCCTCGGACTTGGGGTTGTCGCTCGTGAGGACGGTGATCTCGGCGAGGCGGCCGGAGATCTCGCCCATCAGGGGGCGTTTCGCGCGGTCGCTCTCCCCGCCGCAGCCGAAGACGGAGATGACCCTCTCGTAGTGCGGGCGGAGGGAGCGGAGCATCCGCTCCAAGGAGTCCGGGGTGTGGGCGAAGTCGACGACGACCTCGGCTGCGCCCTGGCGGCGGAAGAACTGGTAGCGGCCGAGGACACTCCGCGCGGACGAGAGGTAGAGCGCGACCTCGTCGAGGGAGAGGCCACGGACGATCGCCACGGCGGCGGCGGCGAGCGCGTTGGAGACGTTGTGTTCGCCCGGAAGCTGGAGGGTGATCTCCGCCGAGTCGCCTCGATGGCAGAGGGTGAACGTGGACCCGCGCTGGCTGAGGACAAGGCTGGCGGCCGTGAGGTCGGCGGGCGAGCGCACGGAAAAGGTCAGTCGTTGGGGAGGGCTCGCCGCGAGGAACGCCGTCGCCGCCGGGTCGTCCGCGTTCACGACCGCCCAGGCGTCCCTCCGCAGGCTGCGGAAGAGGAGGCGCTTCGCCTTCTGGTAGTCCCTCCAGTCGGCGTGGAAGTCGAGGTGATCGTGGGTCAGGTTGGTGAAGACCCCGACGTCGAAGTCGACCTCGTCCACGCGGTGCAGGGCCAG
>CAYHBG010000122.1:0-2103 GCA_964354815.1 uncultured Thermotogae bacterium | reverse complement strand
GCGCTCTGGCTTCCAGCCCCAGATGGGGTGGTAGTAGGAGACGACGCGCGCCCCGGGCCGGAGGCCGCGCTTCAGCAGTCCCTCGAGCTTGAAGTTCGAGGTCGCGGAGAGAAAGAGGACGACGACGTCCGCGTCGGAGAGGTCGGCCCTGTACATGTCTCCCCAGACGATCCTCGCTCGCTCGGAGAGCCCGGCGACGCGGATCCAGGCCTTCCCCCACAGGGCACGCAAGGGATCGATCTCTACGCCCGTCGCCCGTGCCCCGAACCGGCGCGCCGCGGCGACCACGATCCGGCCGTCCCCGCAGCCCAGGTCGACGAGGTGCTCGTCCCGCCGGAGCTGGGCGAGGCGAAGGATCCGCTGCACGGTCAGACGGTCCGTCGGTTGCCACATGGCGTCCAGTGTGAGGTTCCATCCGATCCACACTGCGCAGACGGCTCCGAGCGCGATCCCGAGGTAGAGCCCCATCGGCCCTCCGGGCTAGATGTCGAGGGTCGTGATCTTGTCGCTGTTCTCCGAGATGAAGTCGCGGCGGACGGCGACGTCGTCCCCCATCAGGGTCGAGAAGACCTCGTCCGCCTCCAAGACGTCCCGGATCTCGACCTTCTTCAGGATCCGGTTCGCCGGGTTCATGGTCGTCTCCCACAGCTCCGGCGGATTCATCTCCCCGAGCCCCTTGAAGCGCTTCACCGTGCCCCCCCCGTTGTGCTCGTTCCGGTAGCCGGCAAGCTCCTCGTCCGTGTAGAAGTAGACGACCTTCTTCCCGTCCTTCACCTGGTAGAGGGGAGGCTTGGCGATGTAGACGTAGCCGTGCTCGATCAGGGCGCGCAGGTAGCGATAGAAGAAGGTGAGGAGGAGCGTGCAGATGTGCGCCCCATCGACGTCGGCGTCCGCCATGATGATCAGCTTGTGGTAGCGGATCCGGTCCAGGGAGAACTCCTCGCGGATCCCGGTCCCCACCGCGGTGATCAGCGACTTCAGCTCGGCGTTGTCCAGGAGTTTCGCGAGCCCCGCCTTCTCCACGTTCAGGACCTTCCCCCTCAAGGGCAGGATCGCCTGGAACACACGATCGCGGCCCTGCTTCGCGCTCCCGCCGGCCGAATCCCCCTCCACGATGTACAGCTCGCTCTGCGCCGGGTCGCTGTTCGAGCAGTCCGCAAGCTTTCCCGGAAGGGCCATCGAGAAGAGGGGGCCCTTGCGGCGGGCCATGGTCCGTGCCTTCGCCGCCGCCAGCCGCGCTCGCCCCGCCGTGACCGACTTCTCGAGGATCGTCCGGGCGAGGGACGGGTTCTTCCCGAAGAAGAGCCCGAGCTGCTCGGTGAGGATTCCGGAGACGATCCCCGCCACCTCCGGGTTCCCGAGCTTGGTCTTGGTCTGTCCCTCGAACTCGGGGTTGGGAATCTTGACGCTGATCACCGTGACCAGGCCCTCGCGGATGTCCTCGCCACGCAGGTTGGGGTCGTCCTTGCGCAGGATCTTCTTGTCCCGGCCGTAGTCGTTCAGGAACTTCGTGAGGGCGCTCTTGAACCCGACGAGGTGCGTCCCCCCGTCCACGGTGTTGATGTTGTTGGCGAAGGCGAAGATCGCCTCGTCGTAGCTCCCCGTCGCCTGCATGGCGATCTCGACCGAGATCCCGCTCTCCTCGCCGAGAAGGTAGATCGCCTCAGGGTGGAGGGGTTCCTTGTCCGAGGCGAGCTCCTCGACGAACGACTTGACGCCGCCCTTGGCCTGGAAGCGGCGGGAGACCCCGGCCGCCTCGTTCTCCAGGGTGATCAGGAGCCCCCCGTTCAGGTAGGAGAGCTCCTTCAGCCGCCAGGAGAGCTTGGGGAAGTTGTAGTGGATCTCGCCGAAGATCTGCGTATCGGGAAGGAAGGTGATCGTCGTCCCCGTCCCCTGCGACGCACCGGTCACCTCAAGCTCCGTCACCTTCGCTCCGCGGGAGAACTCCTGCCGATAGAGCTTTCCGCTGCGCTTCACCTCGGCGACGAGGCGCTCGGAGAGGGCGTTCACCACCGAGATTCCGACCCCGTGCAGCCCACCGCTGACGCGGTAGCTCTTGTTGTCGAACTTCCCTCCGGAGTGGAGGGTGGTCATGACGAGCTC
>CAYHBG010000121.1:0-4192 GCA_964354815.1 uncultured Thermotogae bacterium | reverse complement strand
TACATCTTCACGAGCAATACGCCGGAGGCGTGGCCGTTCATCTTCCAGATCGTGTTCAACGTCCCCCTCGCCCTGACCGTGATGCAGGTCCTGGCAGTCGATCTGGGGACGGACCTTGTCCCCGCCCTGGCTCTGGGGACGGAGAAGGCCGAGCCGGGCCTGATGGACCGTCCCCCTCGGAGCCCCAAGGATCGGATCGTGGACGGCCGCCTCGTCGCCCGGTCGCTCCTCTGGCTCGGGACGCTCCAGACAGCGCTCTGTTTCCTCGGGTTCTTCTTCCTGTGGTGGACGATGGGCTACGGCAATCTTCTTCATCTGCCGCGTCCAGACCTCCTGCCGTACGCCGATCGGCTCCTGTCACGCGATGGCCTTGTGTACGTCCTGGCGACGGCGATGTTCCACGCCGGGGTCATCACGACGCAGATCGGGAACGCCTACGCCTGCCGGACCGAGCGAACCTCGGTGTTCAAGATCGGGTTCCTGAGCAACCGGTTCCTTCTCTTCGGGTTCCTCGTCGAGCTCTCGATCATCGCCATCCTGATCTACCTCCCTCCGTTCCAGACGGTGTTCGAGCTCGGCCCGCTCCCTCTGCGGTTCTGGCCGTTCCTATTCATGTACGCGCCGGTGATGTTCCTGGCGGAGGAAGGGCGAAAGGCCCTGGTCCGGCGGTTCGAGGCGAGCCGCCCGACCCGCCAGGCGAAGATCAGAACGGAACCGACAAGAAGGGGCGACCCGGGCCCGGGGAACGTCCTCGGAAGGGGGGAGTCGGTACAATCGAAGGCGGATGCCGAGGGTACGGGGTCCGGCTCCCGAAAGACGCACGACCGATCCGCGAAAGCGGGGAAGGACTAGACTGCGTTTCTGTGGAGGAGACGACAGGATGAGCGTGATCATTGTCGGCTGCGGGCGAATGGGATCTGAGCTTGCCCTCCGACTGGGCGAAGACGGGCAGGACGTCACCGTGGTCGACGTCGATCCGCGTGTGTTCGATCGGCTGGGTCCGGGGTTCAAGGGGAAGACCCTGGTCGGCTCGGGCTTCGACCGGGACGTACTGGCTCGCGCAGGGGCGGAGCAGGCGGACGGGCTTGCGGCGGTGACGGCGGGCGACAACCTGAACATCGTCATCGCGCGCGTGGCGCGGAGCGTGTTCAAGGTCCCCAAGGTCGTCGCGCGCCTCTACGACCCGCGTCGCGCGGAGATCTACCAGCGTCTCGGGTTGCAGACCGTCTCGTCGACCGCGCTCGGCGCGGCCCGGATCATCCAGCTCCTCGATCACCGGGACTTGAACGTGATCGGGACGCTCGGAAACGGAGAGATCGAGCTCGTGGAGTTGGAGGTCCCGCCGCACTGGGTTCACCGGACGGTGAACAACGTCAACGTCCCTGGCGAGGTCAGCGTGGTTGGCGTCTCGCGGAAGGGGAGCATGTTCCTTCCGTCTTTGGGGACGGAGTTTCAGAGCGGAGACCGGCTGGTGGTTGCCGTCCTTTCCACCTCGCGCGGCCGCCTAGAGCGGATGCTAGCCCTCGCCTAGGCGAGAGGAGGAGAATCATGTTCGTCATCGTCGTCGGAGGGGGAAGGACGGGTTCTCACCTTGTCGAGATGCTCCTCGCCGCGGGGCACAGGGCCGTCGTGATCGACCGCCGACCGGACGTGATCGAGCGGTTGAAGACCTTCCTCCCGCCCGAGGTCATCCTCTGGGGCGACGGGGCGGACCCCAAGGTTCTCTTGGCCGCAGGGATCAAGGAGGCCGACGTGCTGGCGGCGGTTGCAGCGGACGACGAGGATAACCTCGTGGTCTCGACGATGGCCCGGTTCGAGTTCAAGGTCCCTCGGGTGATCGCGCGGGTCCGGGACCCGCGCAACGCCTGGCTCTACACGCGGGAGATGGGTGTGGACGTCGCGATCAACCAGGCCGACCTGATGGCCAAGCTGATCGCCGAGGAGATGTCGATCGGCGACATCCTCACTCTCGCCAAGCTCCGTCGGGGACAGTACGCTCTCGTCGAGGAGAAGGTCGATCCGCAGTCCACCGGCGTCGGGAAGGCGGTCCGGGACCTTGGCCTTCCCTGCGCGTGCGCCGTGGTCGCGATCCTCCGCCGGGGCGAACTGATCGTCCCGCGAGAGGACACCGTCCTCGAGCCGATCGACGAGGTCCTCGCCGTCGTGCGCGACGATCAGGTGGCGGACTTCGCTCGGCTGCTCGCCCGCGCCTGATCCGCCGGACCCGCCCTACCAGGGGAGCCCGGTCCGCAGGGCCTCGAGGTCCTCGGACGAATGGGCTGGATCCCGGCGCGCACCCCATGCGCGCAGCATGATGGCAAGATACCCGCAGCGGTGCGCGAAGAAGGCGATGAGCCGTTTCGAGGTTGCCATGGCAACGGCACGGTAGCCCGCGCAGGCATCGGTGCCGATCCCGCCTGGCCGACGCCCGTCGGAAGCCGGTCACCCGTTCTTCTAAGAGGTTTGGGAAGACTCCGTGGAGGAGTCCCTCGCTCCTATGAGGATCGGGTCTTGTTTTCGCGACGGGCGTGTGCTAGACTCCGGGCACGTAAGGAGGTGAGGCGACATGTGTCTTCCGGCTTGGCTTCTGCTTTCGTTCTTCTGGGCGTTCTGGGTCTTCGCCTTCGCCGGCTGGTGGTGCGGCGGGGGCTGCTAGGCACCTGGCACAGGTCTTGTAGAGTGAAGCGTATCTCGAGGCAGAGCCTTCTGCCTCTTTTTCTTGTCCTCGCGATCGGAGCGACGGTAGCGGCGAGCGACCAAGCCGAGGTGGCCTCGCGGACTGGCCTCGCCCCAGACCTCTTCCTGACGCTCACGGTGAATGCCGACGGGCGGGAGCTCGCCCTGTTCATGGTCTACGTCGACGAGCGGGCGTTCCAGAGCAAGATCTCTCCGGATCTCCGCCAGAGCCTCCTGCCGTACGTCGGCCGGAACGTCTTGTTCGTGAATCCGACGGTCGAGGAGGTCTCACCGACCCTTCCCTTCTCCCCGGCGCTCCTCTCGGTGGAACAGGAGGGAAGGACGACGTTCGTCCCGTCCCTCTCCGATTGGGTCGAGCTCTCCCCCGGTTTCCTAGCGGGGACGGCGGTTGTCAACCCGGGAGGGGTGACGTACGGCTCAGGGAGCAGCGGTATCCTCCTCCTCGGCGACCGGATCGATCCGGCCAGGCCGTTCACCGTGATCTACGCCAAGGCGAAGGGGACCTTCCGCCTCGCTGGGCCTGCCGGGGCGATCGCCCCCGCGGCGATCCCCACCTCGACGGTCCCTCCTGCGCCCGTTCCAGCGCCGCTCCCTGAGGGAACGGATACCCTCTCGGCCGAGCTCTTGCAGGGAGTCTTCTCCGCGGAGAGCGTCGCCGCGCTCCTGCAGCTTGATCCCTCGCTCGTTGGGACGATCGTCCAGAGCTCGAAGGGGGAGGAGCTGCGCCTCCTCCTCGTTCGCCTCGAGGAGGGCGTCCGGGCTGGGGCGTTCGCCCCTGACCTCCTCGCGCGGGTTGAACCGTACTTCGGGACAGGGGCACTGATGGTCTGGGCCCTCTCCGCGGGCGGCGCGTCGTTCTCTCCGTTCAAGTTCTACGTCCAGCAGAAGGGGACGAGCTACGTCTTCTTCCTGGACTCGTCGTTTGCGGAGTTGACGGAGGGCTTCCGCCGCGCGGGCCGGGTCGCTCCTGGGGAGGTGGCGGCGGGGATCCTCCTTCTCCCCGGAGGGGTCCTGCGGACGGCGCCGTTCACCGTCTTCTACGGCGGGGGGCCAGGCGCCCTGTTTCCGTGAGCCGTTCCTCTCGATGAGGATCGTCCTTGCCTCCTCGTCACCGCGGCGGATCGAGCTTCTCTCGCGGATCCGGCCGGACGCGGTGAGCGTCCCGAGTCGGACCGACGAAGCGGCGTTCGACGACTTGCCCCCCACGAGCCGGGTCCTCGCCCTGGCGAGGGCCAAGGCCGAGCACGTGGCGCGCGGAGAGGCGGGACTCGTCATTGGGGCGGACACCCTCGTCGTCCTAGACGGGGAGGCCCTGGGGAAGCCGGGAACCGACGAAGAGGCACGGCGGATGCTCATCCACCTGAGCGGCCGGGAGCACCTCGTTCTGACCGGACTCTGCCTCATCCGGACGGACCGAGGCGAGCGCCGCGAGGCCGTGGAGACGACGGCCGTCCGCTTCCGTGCCCTCTCACGCAACGAGATCGACGCCTACGTC